>NZ_JBBOWO010000001.1:0-410000 GCF_038007125.1 Carnobacterium sp. FSL W8-0810
GACCTCTCAAAACTAAACAAAGTAAGTACGAATGTGTGGGTTTCCGTTATATTCCTTAGAAAGGAGGTGATCCAGCCGCACCTTCCGATACGGCTACCTTGTTACGACTTCACCCCAATTATCTGTCCCACCTTAGGCGGCTGGCTCCCAAAAGGGTTACCTCACCGACTTCGGGTGTTACAAACTCTCGTGGTGTGACGGGCGGTGTGTACAAGACCCGGGAACGTATTCACCGCGGCGTGCTGATCCGCGATTACTAGCGATTCCGGCTTCATGCAGGCGAGTTGCAGCCTGCAATCCGAACTGAGAATGGCTTTAAGAGATTAGCTTGGCCTCGCGACCTTGCGACTCGTTGTACCATCCATTGTAGCACGTGTGTAGCCCAGGTCATAAGGGGCATGATGATTTGACGTCATCCCCACCTTCCTCCGGTTTATCACCGGCAGTCTCACTAGAGTGCCCAACTGAATGCTGGCAACTAATAATAGGGGTTGCGCTCGTTGCGGGACTTAACCCAACATCTCACGACACGAGCTGACGACAACCATGCACCACCTGTCACTTTGTCCCCGAAGGGAAAGCTCTATCTCTAGAGTGGTCAAAGGATGTCAAGACCTGGTAAGGTTCTTCGCGTTGCTTCGAATTAAACCACATGCTCCACCGCTTGTGCGGGTCCCCGTCAATTCCTTTGAGTTTCAACCTTGCGGTCGTACTCCCCAGGCGGAGTGCTTAATGCGTTAGCTGCAGCACTGAAGGGCGGAAACCCTCCAACACTTAGCACTCATCGTTTACGGCGTGGACTACCAGGGTATCTAATCCTGTTTGCTCCCCACGCTTTCGAGCCTCAGCGTCAGTTACAGACCAGAGAGTCGCCTTCGCCACTGGTGTTCCTCCACATATCTACGCATTTCACCGCTACACGTGGAATTCCACTCTCCTCTTCTGCACTCAAGTTCTCCAGTTTCCAATGACCCTCCCCGGTTGAGCCGGGGGCTTTCACATCAGACTTAAAGAACCGCCTGCGCTCGCTTTACGCCCAATAAATCCGGACAACGCTTGCCACCTACGTATTACCGCGGCTGCTGGCACGTAGTTAGCCGTGGCTTTCTGGTTAGATACCGTCAGGGGATGAGCAGTTACTCTCATCCTTGTTCTTCTCTAACAACAGAGTTTTACGATCCGAAAACCTTCTTCACTCACGCGGCATTGCTCCGTCAGACTTTCGTCCATTGCGGAAGATTCCCTACTGCTGCCTCCCGTAGGAGTCTGGGCCGTGTCTCAGTCCCAGTGTGGCCGATCACCCTCTCAGGTCGGCTACGTATCATCGCCTTGGTGAGCCATTACCTCACCAACTAGCTAATACGCCGCGGGTCCATCCATAAGCGGTAGCCGAAGCCACCTTTTTTCCATCTGTCAGGAGACAATTGGAAATATGCGGTATTAGCATCCGTTTCCGGATGTTATCCCCCTCTTATGGGCAGGTTACCCACGTGTTACTCACCCGTCCGCCACTCTTTTGTCTCGGTGGGTGCAAGCACCCGGTGAAACAAAAGCGTTCGACTTGCATGTATTAGGCATGCCGCCAGCGTTCGTCCTGAGCCAGGATCAAACTCTCATATAAAATGATGCTTGAAGCTCATTATTGATTGCTAGCGAATAATTATTCACTATATTTGTTACTGTTGACTCAGCACTGCTGAGTCACCCTCACATTTGGTTCGTCTTACTTTGTTTAGTTTTCAAAGGTCTAAAGTTGAATGTTTCGTTTGTGACAACTTACTAATAATATCATGTTCGATATCACTTGTCAACAACTTTTCAAATTTTCTTTTTCGCTGTGTCGGTTTGTTTCAACCTGTCTCAGCGACATGTATTAATATAACAGGGATTTAACTTATCGTCAATAATTTTTTGATAAAAAAGATAACTTTTTTCAAAAGACAGACAACAATAATATATTCATGCTAAATTTAGTCTTTTATTTTGTTAAACACGAACCCCTCCACTTATTTCAATGATTATTATCCGGAGAGAAAGAATATTTATTCAAAAAAAGGATGAGCTGATTTCCTCATCCTTTTAAGTCATTTAGTTAATTTATTTTTAACCCATAGTATAAGTGATCATGTAAAACACCATTAAAATCTGCTATTTTTTGCATTCTACCCCATTGTTCAAATCCGAATTTACCAAGAAGGTGCTCACTAGCTCCATTCCCTTCTACAATCATTGCCATAACATTTTGATAGCCAATCTTTTTTGCTTGCTGTAGTGTATGATCAACCAATTTTGATCCAATTCCACGTTTACGATAATCACTATTTACATAGTAACTAATTTCAGTTACTTGTTCTACCGCTCTTCTGCCCACTCGATATCCACTTAAATGACTATATCCGGCAACCTTTCCATCTACTTCATAAACGAACAGTGGGTACTTTTCTGTTTGATGGGATTCAAACCATGATTTTCTTTCTTCTACTGTGAATACATCGATATCACAAGTGACGCCTCCAATGATGATTGCCTTATTATAAATCTCAACCATTTCTGGCAAGTCTGCAATACTTGCTTCTCTAATAAATGCTTTTTGTTTGGTAAAAGTTACCTCTATCATTTAAGCTTCCTCCAATCCTATCTAAAATTCCGGTTAGTTTACAGCATGTATTGAACCGTTTGCATCCTCTGTATCATTGACTTAGGAAGGCTTATTTTTTCCGTTCAATTTATGCGGCAAGAATTATTATATACTGTGAGTTATGCTTCTACAATCTTTTTTTTGAAAATTTTTTGTATTGTTTTTATTACTTTTCCAAGCATTTTTTTAATGTTTTCTCAATAAGGTTTCCATCTATTATTTAAGGTGATTTCACTTTACAATTTTAGGTGTATTTACTAGACTTATGATATAAATAATAGGTTTTCTAGGAGGTGAACATTAGATGCAACGATTGTTTTTTTGGATCTTTACTAACTGTTTTCTTTTATTAGGCTATTTGTCTTATGATGCAATAACTCTTCCCGATGACAGTGACCTTCCAATTTCCGAAACTAGCAGTGAAGTAGTTATCGAAAAAGGAGATAGTTATCTTACTAAAGTAACAGACCTTATTGGCGATCCTTTAGATTTCTCATCTGGTTCACTAACAAAAGCCGGTGCAAGTATAGAACAAAATAGAAGCGCCCTGATAAAAGAATCTACTATTGTTACTTATAAAGTTACTGATGGAGCTCTTTCAGACGAAAGCATCAATTATTCTAATACAAAACAACAGGATTATGCCAAGGATACTTTACAACATAATGAACTATGGGACTCTTTTACTACTATTATTCCATCAGAACTAAGATCCAATGTTAAGTCTTTCTCCATTTTTTCAGACGGAACTAGTAACTTACTAGGTTATGTTGAGCCTTTAGATTATGCTGCCGATACTTGGCAACTTGGTGTAGATTTTGCAGATAGTACCGATAAAAAGAATTTCTATTATACTTTGATCCATGAATATGGGCATCTCCTTACTTTAGGAAATGATCAAATGGTAATCAATTATGACTGGAGTACATCTAGTGAAACAGAGTCTACTTATTCTTCTTTCTATGGCGAGAGTATTCCTGATTCTTATATGAACCTTTATTACCAAGAATTTTGGTTAGACTATTACAAAGAATGGCAACATCTTGATGTTCAAAATAATGTAGAAGCTCAAAAAGAATTTTATCTGCAACATCCAGATGATTTCTTGACTACTTATGCTGTTGTACATCCTGAAGAAGATATTGCTGAATCTTGGACTTTTTTTATCCTATCTACTAGGCAAGAAAATACAACAGTTGCTCAAGAAAAACAAAATTTTTTCTACCAATTTCCTGAACTGATTGAAATAAGAACCCACATTTTAGAAAATCTTCTTACAGAAGTCAAAAAAGACTAAGCCATGTATTCGGCTTAGTCTTTTAATTTCTTCTATTAATAGAATAATACTATATGCTTTACACTTCAAATTATACTTTTAGTTTGACTTACTGTGCTGGTGCTGGTCTTAAACGAGCCCAAGCACTTTTTATAGATGTCCGAACTTTTCCAGTTAAAGGAATAGTCACTTCTTTAATCGCACAATATTTATCAACAAAGGTTACAACATAACTTTCTTTATACTTAGGTAAAGCTACTGTAGCTAACCACATATGTTTAATAATAATATCGCATTCTAATTCACTTAATTCTGTTAATTTCTTTGCATTTTCACAAGCCATACGCGGATGAACATAGGCATGAGATCCTTCATCAAATTTTGTTGTTCTCCAATCATAATAAAACAAATCATGAAGCAGCCCTGCACGAGCAGTCGCTCTAGCATCTAGACCATGCTTTTTAGCAATGCAATAACTGATATAAGATACACTAATTGAGTGATCTAGTCTTGTAGTAAAATGGTGCTGCGTATAATTTTCAAGCTTTTTTACTTCTTCAAATTCTAAAAGATCCTCAATAAGCGCAATGTATTCTAAATCTTGCTTCCATTTTGGCTGGGTCATCAAACGACTTCCTTTTCATTGATAGTTATCAAGCTTTTTTAACTTTTTCCTATCATACATCGGATAGATAGATTTTAAAAGCGAATCACTCTAAATTTAAGGAAATGTTAGTAATCTTCAAATTTTAGACATAGTTTTGTAATAATTTGAAATTTAATTATTCTTTTGTTAATGCAAACATGACGACTCCAGCAGCTACTGCCACATTTAAAGACTCGGCTTTTCCTACTATTGGAATATAAAGATTTTTAGTTGTTCGTTTCAATAATTCAGCTGACATTCCATTTCCTTCATTTCCCATAACCAACCCATAAACAGACAGCGGTTCTATCTCTCGATAAGAAACGGCTTCTTCATTTAACTCGGTACCATACACAGGATGCCCATGCTGAAAAAACAAATCAAACCATTCATTTAAATCCCCTTGATAAATAGGCAAATGAAAGTGACTGCCTTGCATAGAACGAAGGACTTTACTATTGTATAAATCAACTGAACCCTTGCCTAGGACAACTCCACCAAAACCAGCAGCATCTGCAGTACGAACCATTGTTCCAACATTGCCTGGGTCTTGGACGTTATCAAGTAATAAAAAAGGTTTGTTTAAACTGGGCTTCTCTACTAACTCTTTTTTTTGAACAATTGCAAAAATACCTTGTGACGTTTCCGTCTCACTTAAGGATTTTGCAATCTCTGCTGAGATCTCTACTTGTTTTTCTTCATCAAAAGTAGGGATATTTTCAAAAGCTATTTCTTCACTTACCATCATCTCTAAAATCACTGCATCATTCTTTATTGCTTCATCTATTAAATGGAATCCTTCAATCAAATAGGTTCCTGCCTTTTGTCGACCTTTTTTTGATTGTAGTTTTTTCCAATTCTTTACACGTTCATTTTTTGTGGATAAAATTAGTTCCATTTTTAATCCTCCGCCCATTTCATCTATTGCATATTCATTCTACTAAAAAAGTCCTCTCTTTGAAAGAGAGGACTTAAGCTATCTGTTTTCAAATTTTTAATTTGCATACCACTATTCTGAAAACTTTCTTCTTATAGATAGTTTGCTGGATCAACACGAGAACCATTTACATAGACTTCAAAGTGTAAATGAACTCCTGTAGAAGAACCAGTTGTACCCATTGTACCGATTTGTTGCCCTTGTGACACTTGTTGTCCGGATGTTACTAATAAACTTCCAGCTACCATGTGTGCATATAAGGTTTGCAGTCCATTTCCGTGGTCTATTTTTACATAATATCCCCAAGAACTGTCGTAACCAGAGAAAACAACTGTTCCACTTTGTGCAGCTACAATAGGACCGCCGCCGCCAAAATCAATACCGCCATGTAATTTATTTACACCAGTAATCGGGTGAATACGGTATCCATAGGAAGAAGTTTGATAACCACCACTTGGGTGAATGAAACCTGAACTATTTGAAGATGACGGAGTGCTTGCTTGAGCACTATTATTTGATTGACTTGAAGAATTTGAAGAACTTGTTGTTTGTTTAGTTTCTGCGGCTTCTGCTTCTTCAGCTTTAGCTTTTGCCTCAGCTTCTGCTTGTTTAGCAGCTGCTTGCGCTTTTTCTTCTTCAGCTATAATACGTTGACGCTCTTCTTGTAATTCACTTGATAAAACACTTGTTTTAGTAGCAACAACTGCTTGCGCTTTAACAAATTCATTCTTTTCAGACTCTGTCATATCGTATTTAGTTGCTACTTGAACAATTTTATCATCCAATTCAGCTTTTTGAGCAACTAAGTTACTCTTATTTACTTCAATCTCAGCTTTCAATGTTTCAACAGCTACTTTTTCTTCTTGAGCTGCTTCTTCATTTTTTTCTACTTCTTTTTTATCATTTTCTTGTTGAGTCACGATTTCTTTATTTGCTGAAACCAATTGATTTACTACGCCAACGCGTCCAATTAAATCAGATAGACTATCTGCAGATAATACTAGATCAACCATATTTGAAGTACTACCGTCTGTTTGAACACTTCTTGCTTGGTGTTCTAATTTTTCTTCACGTCTAGCAATCAACTCTTTGAGTTTTTCAATTTCAGCTTTTAATTTTTCAATTTTAGCTTTTGAGTCAGCTAATTTTTGTTCTTGTGCTTTTAAATCTAAAACAACTGCATCGATATCCGTTTGTAATTTTTCTACTTCTGATTCAAGATTTACTTTTTCAGATTCTAAGTTATTTAATGTTTCTTCTTGCGATTGGATTTTTGAGTTTAATTCACTTGATTTATTTTCTAATTCAGCTTTTTGATCTTCAAGTTCTTGTACGCTAGCTGCTTCTGTCACAGTAGGCATTACAATGGGACTTGCAAATAACAGTGTAGCAATTATCCCAGTCATTAATTTCTTTTTCAATTCATACCCTCCGTGGTTTTTTATACCCTTTTATTTTCTCACAGGTGCTAGTATAGCATATATCCTACTAATAATTGATGTAATTTTCTTAACAAAGTTCCTTGGTATATTACAGTTCTATTTCTGAAAGCGGATACATATTGTTTTTAATTTAAGAAACACCGGTTTTGCATATTTAGCCATATTTTGTTCATATTTAACACAACATATATTTTTCTACAATAAAAAGCAAAGGAATTTTATCGCATCCTTTGCTTTAGTCTATTTTTATACTTAATAACCAGTTATTAAAAACTTAATCTTCTACTTTGATCACGATTTTTCCAACTGCATGATGTGTTTCGCTCATTGCATGGGCATCGTAAATTCCTTTTTCAGTTAATGGATAAGTTTCTCCAATAATCGATTTCACTTTTCCTTGTTCCATTAATTGAGCTAACTCCGTCAATTGTTTTCCATTTGGTTCTAACCAAATGTTATTGAATGTGACATCAACTTTTTCAACTAATTCTTTATCTACGTTTCCAACGACGGAAATGATTCGTCCAGTATGCGGTTTGATTACTTTAAAACTATTTTCTAAAACTTCTCCGCCCATAGTATCAAAAATAACGTCCACATCACTCAAAATCTCTGTAAAGTCTTCGTTTTTATAGTCAATAAATTGATCTACTCCTAAGCTCAACAACAGCTCACGATTTTTTTCACTTGCTGTTGAGATAACATAAGCCCCTCTACTTTTAGCTAATTGAATAGCATAAGTTCCTACTCCGCCTGAACCTGCGTGTATCAAAACTTTTTCGCCCTCAATAAGTTTACCGTAATCAAAAAGTGCTTGCCAAGCAGTCAATCCGGCTAAAGGGACAGCAGCTGCTTGTTCATAGGATACATTTTCAGGAATATATGCCAACAATTTGTCGTCAACTGCAGTATATTCAGCATATGTTCCAAAACGCGTTGTATCTGGACGCGCAAATACTCTATCTCCAACTTTCCAGTCAGTTACTTCACTGCCGACTTCGACAATATCTCCAGCAACGTCCCATCCCAAAATAATTGGAAATTCCCAAGGCATCATTTTTTGTAAATACCCTTCGCGTAATTTCCAATCGATAGGATTGATTGAAGTTGCTTTTTCTTTTACAACGACTTGATGAGCACTCGGTTTAGGCATCGGAACTTCTGCTTCTTTTAATTTTTCTTTTCCACCATATTCTTCGATAATAACAGCTCTCATTTTTTATTTTCCTCCATACACTCACTATTTAAGTTATTTTTCAATGCACTTCTTCTTACTAATAAGAAGTATAATAGAAATAATAAAGAAAACCTAATGATTTGTCTGGTTTACAACTTAATTTTAATGCTTTAGTTATTCAGCAATCATTAATCGTTAATCTAGAAAAAAATCAGAATCTACAACTTTTAATGTTTGTTCTAATAGGAAGCTTCTTTTTTCAATTCTTTCATTAAATACATCAAGTCTTTTTCAAAAGCAATGCCGTACAAGGGATCAATTTGTTCTTCAATAGTCCGTTTGACAACTCTTGAAATGTAATTTACTGCTACTTCATTAGCCCTTTTCAAGCTATGCTCTTGAAATAGAAAACCTGCTACTACGCTTGTAAACAAATCTCCAACCCCATCAAAATGACCCGGATAAACTTCTGAAAAAGTATAATGAACTATGGAAATTTCTTTGGTAACAAAAGCCGCACCTACTTGTTTTTCATTTCCAGATACACCCGATAAAACGATACTTTTCTTATTTTTATTAGTTAATTTCCTAATAATTGGCTCAACTTTTTCTTTGGTATGGGGCTTTTCAGGATAGCTTGTTTCTGTTAGCAAACAAGCTTCGGTTACATTTGGAATCAAAACATCTGCAAATTGACAAAGTTCACGCATCGCTTCAACATGCTCAGAAGTGTAACCAGGATATAATTTCCCATGATCACCCATCACAGGATCTAGCACAATCAACGCTTCTTCAGTTGTAAATTGAGTAATAATGCTTTCCATCAATTTTATTTGTTCTACGGAGCCTAAGTAACCAATAACTATTCCGTCAAATTTTATTCCTAAAGAGCGCCAATGATTTAATATTGCTGGGATCTCAGTACTTAAATCTAAAAAGGTATACTCTTCAAAACCTTTACCGGTATGAGTTGACAGTAATGCTGTAGGCAAGATACTGACCCAGTTCTCTAAACAACTTAAAATTGGGACCGCCACATTCATTGAAATACGGCAACTTGCTGAAATATCTTGAATAACTAAAATTCTGGGTTGCTTCATCTTTTTCTCCTCTTCTACCTGTTTCTTAATTACATCTAGTCTAGCATAATTCGCATGATAGAATCTGTTCTTTTCTAATTCTTTTTTGAATTTGAAAAAAATCATGACATTAGCATTAAAAAAGGATAAGATTACTTTATCTATATATGTAAAGGATGAGGATAATGCGGAAAATTAGTACAAAAGAAATTGTAACATTTGCTTTACTGATGGCTTTGACCATCGTAATGACTATCCTTGTTCGTATTCCATCCCTTCATGGTTACATTAACCTTGGGGATATGGTCTTATTGTTCGCAGCACTCTTTTTAGGGAAAAAAGCTGGATTTTTTGTTGGGGGATTAGGAAGTGCTCTTGCTGATATTATTATCGGTTATGCTTACTATGCTCCTATCACATTCGTAGTAAAAGGGCTGCAAGGCTATATTTGCGGCTGGATTTTTCAAAAAACTGGCTATAACAAACCCTTTCTAGCAGCTATTCCAGCTGGTATTTTCATGGCTTTGGGTTATTTTATTGCTGAAAGCTTTATGTATGGCATAGCTGGAGCAGCTGTTTCAATTCCTGGAAATTTACTTCAAGGAATGGTTGGAGCGCTAGGTGCTGTTCTATTACAAAAAGGAATAGGCACTAAAATAAAAAGATAGTTGTATTAAAAAAAGTATTGATGAGCATACTCATCAATACTTTTTTTAGATTACTTGAACCAAAATTAAAAATAATTAAAAGTTTCTAGCTATTTATCTCAGCCGGTTTATAATTATTTTCCAATTTTTCCATCAGCAATCCTACAGACAAACCAACAAAGAATAATACAACTGTTACTGCTATTCCTCCCGCAGACATGCCACTGTACTGTTCCGGCATCGGAGCTATAATAACCGTTGAAGCTATTACAACACCTAAAATAAAGTGAAAAATCACTGCATAGGCGATCTCCATTAATTTGCTTACCAATTTAGACAGTAACAGAACACATAAAATTGCACCAATTGCGACAGGGATCAAAATAGAAAAGTTCAGATCTTTTATTCCTTCTGTCATAGGTTCATACAAATGCATATACATCAAAAAATTAGATGGGCTTAACCCAGGAACAATAAAACCTAATGCAAAAATACCACCAGCCATTACCCATGATAATGTAGATTGTTCAACTACTACATTCATATTAAATTTCGCATACAGTAAACCGATAAATGCAAGAATCGCAACAACTACTGTGATAACAAGGTGATAAGGTTTGCGTCCATTTTTTCCAGCTTCTTTATATAAAGCAGGCAAGGTTCCCAAGATACAGCCGATAAAACACCATAATACCTGAACCTCATTATTTTTTAAAAAATAATCAATAGGATATGCCAGTACAAATATACCAAACAAACCACCAATCCCTACCGGAATAAAATAGTTTACATTTTTAAGAAAATCTTTGCGGATATTTGACAGAAATGCGATCATACTTTCATAAATTCCAAATACAGCAGCTAAAGCCCCACCACTTACACCTGGCAAGATAGCACCTGAACCAATGAACATTCCTTTCACAAAACGGAAAAACCAATCAATAATACCTTCGTTTTTTTTCATAATAACTAAATTTACCTCCACTCACTTAAAAAAAGTGATTATTATTTTACATATGCTGCTTTTAATATTATGACGCAAATATATTCCTTTTGATACTCTTCGTATGAATTCTTAATGATTTTTAAATAAATAATCCGGATATCTCTCATACTACAAACAGTCAGTAGGAAGCCAACCTTTTCTATAATACTTGCCTATTGACCAAGTGGCAAGTATAACAATATAAACAACCACTTTTTATTTATTTAATTTAGACGGATATGTTCTCACTTTATTTTTATATTCTTGGGTTAATTTATAAAATTCAATTTTATTTACCTTGTTAAATTTGTGATTCCATTTAAACATATTTATAAGCATTGAAAAAGTTGGTTTATAATTTGCTTTTTCTATCTTTAATAGTTGCTTAACATATCTAAATAAAATACGTTTCAATCTGATGAGATAAGGTGTATCTAGAAAGATAATACAATCTGCAATTTCAAAACTTTTAATTATCCATTTTTTTGTACTGGTTCCTTCTAGAATCCATGCATCACTTTTAACGATTGCTTCTAACCTCTTAACTATCTCTTTATCTGATCTCCTAGTATCTCCCGTTGAATGCCTTTCGAAAATGATATTGTCTATCTCGTAATATGGGATGCTCAGTTCCTTTGAGAGTTTCTTTGCTAAAGTTGTTTTTCCACTACCTACAGAACCAATGATATGTATTCTTCTTTTTGAGCCCAATCTGAAACTCCTCCAATGACTAAATCATTTTCTATATAGAGAATGCATTCTAATATACTCCTTATGGTTAACTGACACTTTATTTCCTTCTTTTCCTTTAATTTTTTTCGGTATTTTAGTTAACAAAAAATGAAACCACTATATCTATCGACGTAGAAATCAGGATCAACAAAAAAGTACGGTCTATAATCATTTGACTCCTACTCCTGCTATCTGAGTGGTCTAAAAATAATCTAATCTCTTCATATGTCATCCATGTAACCCCGAGCACAACAATAAGTGAAATTAAGGATATATCTGATGTGAATGGAGTTTTAAAAAAATAGTTGATTGTTAATGGAATAAATAAAAGCAAAGATAATCCTTTTAGTACATACTTTTTGCCCATGTGCTGCCTCCTAACTATTTTTTTTCTGACTCTTAAAAGTTCAATTAAAGTAAGTGCTATAGCGGTATATAATCCTGCACCAATGAAGTCTTTATTTATTATCCACTCTATTGAAATACCAATAAAACTAGTAAATACCATTAGTAGTATGACATTCGCATATGGGTGCTTTTCTGTAAATTCTTTATATTTATTAATCATAATTTCACCTCTAATTTATATAGTTGCTTCATTTTGTATTTAGTTGCAAATATTTTCAGCTATAAGTTTCCAGCTTAGATATTAATGCTTGCAGTGCTTACTGTTTTAATATTTTTTAATATCCTACACTAACTGGATCGTCTTCATCATATTCAATTAAAATGACTTAAAGAAATAAAGTTATTTTAATAGTTGAGTTGTAAATACTTTTCCATATATTTGGAAAAAAGAGTGGTGTTTGCATAGAGAAGAACTCCTAAAAGTAGTATCACTTCTGTTTCTACTTTTGATAGAATTAGAATCAAAAGTAGAGAAATAAAGATGTCTATAATTCCACTCAAAACAGCTAAAAGTTTAAATGTAGTCTGTTTTTCTTTAGCTAAATCGTTAATTTGGTATGAGTCAATAGGCGCTATAGTAAAATAGCTTAAGAAAGTAGAGGTATATCTACCCAATAAAATATTAAGTATACCCATCAATTTACCTAAAATAAGTATTGATAAAAAAGTAGTAGCTATATAATTTCTCAAAAAAACCCCTCTATTCATTAGTTTATAAAGCTTATCAATTATTAAATGAACAGGATTAATTATATTCATTAGTCTTCTGAATCTGATTTCAGCTGGAGATAATAACTTTTTTAGTTGTTTTTCATTATGATATCTCCGATAGCTAATCTTCACACGGACTAATTCATAATCCTATTATCTATTTAATTTACTAAAACTAAAAGAACGCAGCGGTTTACGTAGTAGCAACCAGTGGTTGCTACTACGTAAACCAATAGGTGCATTACTTTTCAAGTGAAGTTAGAGATAATGAACGTAACAAATTAAGGGGGGGCTGGAAGTTATTATTCTATTAAATAGGAAATGATTATCAGTGTTATGTGTTAATTTATATCTTTAATATAAAAGTAAATCAAAATACAGGAGCTCTCAAAAAAGTTACAGTACACACTTATCATTATTCATATAGAGCCGTTGGATGGAAAGTAAATAACTAAGTATTGATCTTGTATAAAAATAGAGTGTTAATATGTCTAAACCTTCTTCTTTAAACGTAACACCGATGGATAACTCAACTAAGTACAACCCTGTAGGAAGTGCTCATACGACAATGTTATACTCAAGAAACTGTTCTAACTGTTAAAGAAGGCTAATACATTCCTGCAACGGGTTTATGAAAAAAAGTTCAATAATATAAATTATAAAGGAGATTTTGCAGATATTGAATTATATTTTATTTCTAGTCGTTTTTTTCATTTTTTTGTATGGTGTATTTTCCATATTTTCCGATATTCATAATCGTATAAATAAAAAGAAATAGTAAACTACTTGCCAAAAGAAACAACTAAGTCTATTACCTGTCATAATCTAAAATGAGAACCTATATGTGGCTAGAGAAAATATAGATGAAGTGTCTAAGCTAAAGTTAAATAGGGATTTACTGATTTCGACTTCATTAATCACAATACAACGTTCCGTAATCTTCTCGTTGCTGTAGCCTAATATTTCCACCAGTATAGCTACTTCTTTGATTTTCTTGTAATGTGATAACCAAACGTTTTCCGCAGTGTATGTTTATCTATATTGTCTCTCCCTAAAAAGTTTATGTATTTATGATTAATTGAAACTTTAAATCACTCTTAACCTAACTTGGTACTTTCATCTAAAATATTATGACAAGAAAGGAGGTTTTAACTAGTATGTTTTACCGAATTTCGAATCCTATTTTTAAAAAAGATTATTTACTTATACTCAAAATTTTAAAAGACTATTCTGATAAAATTGCCATAGTTTACTATCCTTCAGTAGAAAATAAGAACGATATGGAAATAAGAACGGCATTAATGAATTTTTATCTTGAAACTGATTGGATGAAAAAATGGCCTGGAACGATCAATAGCAAAAAAGCTAGAGTCGATTTTTATGCTTACAATCAGTCAAGTTATACTTTATTAAAAAAATCTCGTTCTCTCATTAATATAAATCAAGAACAGACGATTGATGTATTTTTTTTGTTGAATGATAGATGTGTATTTTATTCTGTTATTCACGAAGATATCTATGTTGTAACAGATTCCAAATTAGCAGAAGCTTTTCGGATAG
Organism: Carnobacterium sp. FSL W8-0810; assembly: GCF_038007125.1. Taxonomy (NCBI): domain Bacteria; kingdom Bacillati; phylum Bacillota; class Bacilli; order Lactobacillales; family Carnobacteriaceae; genus Carnobacterium; species Carnobacterium sp. FSL W8-0810. Next base: position 14,239 of record NZ_JBBOWO010000001.1, read on the forward strand.
CAGGTTATCCATTACTTAAGATACCTGCTTCAAGCTCAAAATTTTTCTGAGATATAGAAAACAGAGAAAACGTATGCAATAATATTTTACTTAGTTTGAAAAAAAGCATACAATAAGAAAGTAACATCTTTAAAAATGAGGAGGAAATGATTTATGATGAAAGAAAATTCTTTTGTATTTCACAATGGTGTTGAGATCCCAAATATCGGTTTTGGTACTTGGCAAATCCCAAATGAGGAAGCTTACGATGCCGTAACAATGGCTCTTAAAAATGGCTATACTCATATTGATACAGCATTAGCTTACCAAAATGAAGAAAATGTTGGAAAAGCTATCAAAGACTTTGATTTACCACGTGAAGAAATCTTTATCACTAGTAAATTACCCGCTCAAATTAAAGGTTACGATGAAACTTTAGAGGCTTTTAATACCACTATTACAAACTTAGGTGTGGATTACTTAGACCTTTATCTTATTCATGCTCCATGGCCTTGGGATGAAAAAGGTGCTGACTACACTGAAGAAAATATTCAATCTTGGAAAGCAATAGAAAAATTATACAATGATGGAAAGATTCGCACTATCGGAGTTTCTAATTTTTCTGTGTCAGATATTCAAGCTCTTATCGATGCTTGTGACATTGTACCTATGGCTAATCAAATTCCGTTCTACGTTGGACATGATCAAGAGGACCTTCTTGCTTTTTGTAAAGAACACAACATTGTAGTAGAAGCTTATTCACCGCTAGCAACTGGTCAAACATTGAACAGCCCAAAAATTAAAGAAATGGCAGAAAAATATGGTGTGACTCCTGCACAATTATGTATCCGTTATTGTTTAGAGCGTGAAACATTGCCACTTCCTAAATCAACACATGAAGAACGAATCGTTGAAAATAGTCAATTAGATTTCACTATTTCTCCAGAAGACGTGAAAAAATTGGACGCTGTTGAAGATGTCCGTAAATAATCTTTTATAAACTACTAAAAGACCTGAGAGAATTATCTCAGGTCTTTTTTCATTAAATTAAATTAGTTTTTTCTAATTTTTTTATTTTCTTATTCTTATAATTATGCTACGCTAATTTTATTAAGTTGTTCGAAAAATAGGTTCTGTGTCCTTATTTCTTACTGCTTTATAAAAAACGAGATAAGGATACGGATTAAAAAAATCATAACCTGTTTCTTTATTTATAAGGAGATTATTATGCTATCATCTTTTTCAAAAAATATTCAAACAACGTTAGTCACTTCTTTTTTTAGTAGTTTAGTTTATGCTTGTACAATTCCTTACTTGATTATCTATTTAGCAGGCATATTTAGTAAGGAAACAATCGGAGTCTTAGTTATGATAAATGTAGTTTCCTCATTTTTGGCTGGAATCATTGGCGGCTACTTAGCAGATAACTTTCAGCGAAAAAAAATCTTATTGATCTTTCAAAACTTATATGGAATATCTTTATTTATTGTCGCACTAAATTTTGCGGATATTCTGCCACAAAATTTTTGGCTGATTTCAGGTTATCTTATTTGTGGTATCACTTATAATTTGTATTATTCAGCTTTTGATGCGGTATTGCTTGACTCTACTGTTCCAAATGAACGTAAAAAAGTATATCAGCTACAGTATTGGACATTCAATTTATCAATGGCTTTAGGCGCTTCAATTGGTGGATTCTTATTTAAACATTACTTAGTCTACTTATTTTTAGGAGCAGCTCTTTTACAATTCCTAATGTCTGCTTTTCTGCAAAGAAACCTTAATTATAAAAATAATGTTTCCAGCACAAAGGGAAAAACAATTTTTCATGATCTGTTTACCAATTATTATATTGCTGCTAAAGATAAACGGTGGGTTATTTTAATTTTAGGGATCGCTCTTTATAGCGCTGCAGAATTTTCATTACAAAACTATACTGGAATTCGCTTATCAAAAGAATTTAAGCCCATCACATTATTTTCTGTACCTATTGACGGTGTGAGGATGCTTAGTATTTTACAAGTGATCAATACTATTATGGTTGTTTGTTTTACATTCATTGTTTCAAGATTAACGGAGAAGAAAAACGAACGCACTGTTGTACTCGTTGGATTAATGGTTTATGTGACCGGGTATGGCTTAATGGCTTCTGCCAATAGTATTTACTTCTTGATTCCATTAGCAATTATAGCAACCATTGGAGAATTGGCTTCTGCTCCTATTCTAAATGCCCGTCAAGTTAGTTTGATACCCGAAGACAAACAAGCTTCTTATTTAAGTTTTGCTTCTCTTTCTTTCCAAGGTTCTCAGCTTTTAGCTGCTTTAGGGTTAACATTAGGTGGTTATCTCGCTGCTGGATTAATTAGTGGTTACATTATTATTTTAGGTATAGCCGGTATTTATTTTGTTATTTCTAGCTTATACACTAATAAAGAAAAATCTATCATTTAAATTTTTATATTATTTTCACCCTTTTTAGTCATCTTATATGTCATTATTCAACTTAGTGTAATCAAAGCTGACAGCGAAACAAATACTAAACTTTGGGTAGTTGGTTTATTTTTTTAGAAATTGTATGTGAGTTGATTAAGAGGATTGGCTTTTATCTTATATACTTATGAGGTTAGTCGTCATTGTCACTAGTTTTAAAGTTTTTTTATGTTAGTTACTTCCATTAATTACTTCATTGGAATTCTGTTACTTTTTTTATTCAATACTAAAAAACAAACGATCTGATACCAAGAATCAATTCATTTTATTTAATCAATAAGTAAAGTAAAAAGCCTATGAGCGGTTAAGTAAACAAGTTCATAGACTTTTTTTGGTTTAAAGCCCTATTATTTCATTATTTACCTTTCAACGTTTATAATTGGTTTATAGATTAATCAATCTTTTTTAGTTTCATTTGTAAATTCACTCTATTTCTTTAGGCAATCGTTACTCTCTCAGTATTTTTGTCAGTTGTCTTAGCTTACAGTGTATCTACTTATTTAAATCTTCAAAAGTATTTATTCAATCAAGATTCATTATTAGGAAGGAGAATGAAAATTATGATAATAATAGCGATTATATTATTGGTATTGGTAGGGATAGTAGCATTTTTAAATATGGATATGGCTACTTTTAATCTTTATTTCACTTCATTAGAACTCCCTTTATGGTTACTTTTCGTTGGCTTCTTATTAATTGGAATGCTGATAGCTGCATTGTTTGCAATGTCTAAAGGGGCACGTAATAGACAAGTGATCAAGAACAAGAATGAAGAATTAAAAAATGCTGAAACGTCTAGGGACGATGCAGTTAATAGAGTCAAAAAAGAATCAGAAGCACAACTCGAATTGCAAAAGAAAGAGGCTGAAATTCAAAGTCTTAATACTCGTTTAGCTGGTTTAGAAAACAATCAAACGGCTCAACAAAATGAAACAGTTACAACTACACAACAAGTAGATCCTATCAGTGATACCTCTACTGCTAAAGAAATTCATGTAGAAGAGTACCATATTGATGACACAACTACTCCTAAGAAATAATAAGCATAAACAATTACCTGTTAAAAAGAGGCTAGGAACTGTGTTCCTGCCTCTTTTTTTGTTCCGTTATTCCAATTAATTTATTGATTGGAATCATTGATTTCATTTATATGTGCATGACCCTCTGTTTCCACATTCAATTTTTCTTTTTTTACTGTTCCTTTAACTTGCTTTGTATCTTCTACGCTTTGTTTATGAATCGATACTTCTTCTTTTACTGTTGGCCGTTTCGTTACCTCAATTTGTTCTTCAGAAATAGGTATAACGATTTCTTTTTCTTTCTCTATACCATTTGAATCGTTTGTCCCATCAAGGTTATGCTGTTCAATGACGATTTCTTCATGACGAACTGGAACTTCTATTGTCTTTGTTTCTTCTATCACACGTTTTTTAGCTTGAACCTCACCCGTTTGAACTTCTTGTTTCGTTACATCTAATTGTTCTTCTTTTAATTGGATAGTTTCATCCGTTGCCCGTTGCTTTTGATCTAAAGACTCCAAATTCGAGGTATTTGTAGGTTCATCTGGATTTGATGAAGATTCTACAGTTATTCCTGGATCTGCTCCAAACATAGGGTCTGGATCCAAAGGAGTAGTTGTCTTTCCCTTTTCGTGTGACTCATTTTCATTACGGTCTTTTTTTTCTTCATTTATCATAACGATAATATTTCCATTTGCAAGGTCCTTTTGGTAAGAATACAGTGGATCATCATCAGAGCTAGTAGAAACTTTTCCATCATGATCTTCTGTAGAAAAAATACCTTTGATTTTTTCCCAAGCAGAACGATCATCGCTTCTTTTTGCATTAGTTTTTTGATTTGTAACAGCTTCATCTGTACTCACTTCTACATCTGTAGTAGTGGAAATTGAATTTTTAGATTCCGTACTGGACACTAATGTGATAGCTTCCTTTCGATAGCCTTCTTCTTGTAATTTCCTAACGGCTTCTATTGCTTCTTGTGGTGATGTATAGCTTCCTACAACATATCTGTTCATTTTCTTTCCTTCCCTTCATCTTCATAGACTTCATGCTATCTTTATTGTACTGAGTCCAAAATGGTTACTCAAACGATAGCTCTTGCAAAAAAATTTGTTTATCCATCGTTTTTTTCATCTAGTTGCAAACACCAAACAGCAATAATGATTGCTAGTACCATTTGGGCATCCTTTTTTTCTTCAATATCTAAAACATAAGAGTCTCCATAAGAAAATCTTTTCTTTTTAAAAGAAGCTATTTTGCTAAATCCTTTTTTTATTTCATAATCTTCTTTTTCGACATTTCCTTTAATCTTCCAATCAATTTTCTCAATAACGTAATCAGAAGCAATTAAATTAGTTTCTTTTTTTACTGCACCAACTTTTTCGTCTTGTTGGTAAATCATATATTTAGGTGAAAAGCCTATTTTTTTCTCTTCAATGGATAGGACTTTTTCTTTAGACTGATTATAAATGTGCACTTTATTTCCAATCGCTATTCGTTCACTCTTAACGGTATAAAGGACTTCTTTCTGTTCATCTTGTACAAGTAATTGGTCTCGTAATGAAAATCTTTTTTCTTTAATATAAAGCTTCATAATGGATCACCTACTTTCACTTCCGATTATAATCATTTGTTTGACTGTATGCTACTATAAAGCTAGTTGTGAACACTTTTTTACACTATTTCTAGCCATACTGCTTCTTTCTTTTAGCTAACGTTCTCATTTATAGTGCAATATGCTATGATGAACCTATCAGAACATATTGATACTAGAGGTGAAAACGTTTTGAATTTCGAACAAAATTTTACTCAATTACAAAAGCAGCAACAGCAATTGACCATGACTCCTCAGTTACAACAGTCGATTCAAATGCTGCAATACAATCGTAAAGACCTAGTTGATTTTTTAAAACAGAAATCCTTAGAGAACCCTTTTATCTCTATTTCTGTAAAATCAACAACAAAATCACAAGGAACGTCAACTCAAAAATACAATAGTAATCAGTCACACTTAAACCAAACTACTACTGGTTCCATATGGGACACATTAGCGACCTCATCTACTACTTCTCTTTACGCTGCTCTATTAGAGCAAATCCATTTATCCTTTAGAGATACAGCTTTACGTGACTTAGTTATTTGGTTGGCTCAATATATTGATAATAACGGTTACTTAACTCTTTCACTAGATGAGGCTATTAAGCTAACCCAAGCAGAACCGTTTCAGTTATTAGATGCCTTGACCCTTTTACAGCAATTAGAACCAGCAGGTGTCGGTGCCAGAAATTTGCAAGAATGCTTAATGCTTCAAACCGAACGAAACAATCAAGCCCCTAATCTAGCTTATCTGATTTTGGAAGAAGAATTTGAGGCTTTTGCAAACCGCAAGTGGGAGCACATCGCAAAGCGTTATGCTATCTCATTAAGTGATGTTCAAGAAGTTTCAGATTTCGTCAAGACTCTTACGCCACACCCTGGAGCTATCTTTTCGAGTACTCCTACTCAATACATTCGACCAGATCTATCGGTTAAAATAGATGATGAAGGTCAAATAGTAGTACGGTCTGTTAAATCCGGTCTTCCAGTTATCGTGTTTCAAAAAGAATACTATGAGGAGCTAACTGCAATTAAAGATAAGGAAGTTTCAACATTTATTCATGACAAGCAATCCGAATATGAATGGCTAAAAAAAAGTTTGATGCATCGAGAAGAATCTATTCTTAGAATAGGCATTGCTATTGTCAATGCTCAAAAGGAATTCTTTTTATCCGAAGATCATCCGATCCAATCGTTGACTCTTAAGAAGATTGCTGATGAACTGGATATCCATGAATCTACAGTAAGTCGTGCTGTTAACGGAAAATACCTTACGACTGAATTTGGTATATTTGAATTGAAGCACTTCTTTACAAATGCTTTAGTCACTTCATCTGAAGAAGGAGAAGGATCAATTTCTTCTAACCAAATAAAGAAAAAAATACAGTTAATTATTCAAAATGAAGATACTAAAAAACCTTTATCAGATCAAAAACTTGTGGATCTCTTAAAAAAAGGCGGTATCGAAATATCTAGAAGAACTGTTACAAAATATCGAGAAGCTCTTTTTATTCCCAGCTCTCCTAAACGCAAACGTTTCGACTAAAACGATCATAATTTAGCTATCTCGCCTATTTAAGGTGGAGGTAGTTTTTTGCCTTTACATGCACTATTTCAGATTTTTATTTTGACCTATATTTCGCCATATTATGGGTTATTCTTATCCACAGCTTTTCATTTTACTTCTATAACTTCCTGTGTAATAATCAATTTATGGTTATGCATTTATCAGTTTAAAATGAAAGCGTATTCATTATTTATTCGTATGATTTTTGTGAGTAAAGAATACCAATATTTATACTTGAGGTTAATTAATCTTATTGGGGGGATTACTAATGAAAAGAAAATGGTTGGGTTTGATTTATGGTACAGCAACACTTTCTTTGCTAGCAGCTTGTTCTGGTTCTTCTGAGTCTGGGAGTGATCCAGATCAATTTGCAAGTTCAGATGAGTCTACTATAACTGTCTGGGCTTGAGATAAAAATTTCAATATTCCTATTATGGAACGTGCTGGAGAATATTATACAGAAGATGGTCATGAAGATTTTAAAGTTGATGTAGTTGAAATGTCAAATGAAGATACTATTCAAAAACTTGTCTCTGGATTTACTTCAGGTGTTTCTGAAGGATTGCCAGACATTGTTTTAGTCGAAGATTATGCTGCTCAAAATTTCTTGATCAACTATGAAGGAAAGTTTTTCCGAATTATCTGAAGAGATTGATTTTGCTCAATTTGCTCCTTATAAAGTTGAAGCCGTAACCCATAATGAGGGTATTTATGCTGTTCCTTTTGATTCAGGCTCTGCTGGTCTTTATTATCGTACAGATTATTTAGCTGAAGCGGGCTACACTGAAGAGGATATGCAAAATTTAACTTGGTCTAAATTTGTTGACATTGGGAAAGATGTTAAAGAAAAAACAGGAAAATGGTTTGTAGCTTTTATTCCTAATAGAGGAACACATTACATTCAAATGGCTATGCAATCTGCTGGTGTCTGGTACTTTGATGAAGATGGAGAAATCTTCTTAAAAGATAATCCAGTTGTACGAGAAATGGCCGAAATCCTAAAAGAAATTGAAAAAAATGATTTAACTAAACCAGTTGATTACTTCGCTCCGGAAGGAATTGGAGCTGTAACAAGCGGGGAAATAGCTGCGGTCAATTCAGCTGTCTGGTACTCTGCTACGATAAAGTCAGCTGAAGATCAAGCTGGTAAATGGGCTTATACAAACCTTCCACTATTGGAAACAGTGGAAAATGCGACTCCTTATTCTAATTTAGGCGGATCAAGCTGGTTTGTTTTAGAGGATTCTCCGAACAAAGATCTGGCAATAGAATTCCTCAAAACTGAATTTGCAGGAAATGATGAATTTTATCAAGATATTCTAGTAGAAAATGGTGCTGTAGGAACCTATATTCCATCTCAAACAGGCGAAGCTTATCAATACAAGATCCCTACTTCAATGACGCACAGATCTATAAAGACTTTTCAAGCTGGGCCGAAGAAATTCCTGGGGTAGATTATGGAGTAAATACCAGTGTTGCTTATGAAGCTTTGAGATCTGTTTTACAAGATTACTTTGATGACAAACTTACTTTAGATGAAATACTTGAACAAGCTGAAGAATACTACACTATGCAAATAGGAGAATAATATTCTTAGTGGATTGCGGTTAGTAGTTTATTCCTGCTGGCCGCATTTTTTATTCTTTACTATATGGGGGTGAACTATTATGAAATTAAAACATACATCAAAAAAATCGGATCTTTGGAAATTTATATCGTTTGCTGTTATCTTCAGCTCAATATTTTTGCTTTATCCGATCTTTTACTCCATCTATATATCCTTTCATAATATGAGAGGTTTAAACTCAGTTTTTACTGGATTTGGTAACTATCTTCGTATGTTCCAAGATGATGTTTTTAGAAAAGCACTCATGAACAATTTTACTTATTTGATTTTTCAAGTTCCTATCATGTTGATATTGGGACTGCTGTTAGCTTTCTTACTGAATTCGCCTAACTTAAAAGGCAAAACCTTTTTTAGACTAGCTATTTTTTTACCTTGTGTTACCTCATTAGTATCTTATGCCGTTTTATTTAAAATGATGTTTCAAGTTAGCGGCGTAGTTAATGATTTCTTGCTTACTATTGGATTGGTTCAATCTCCAATTGATTGGTTGAATAGCCAATTCTGGGCAAAAGTTACGATTATTATTGCTTTATGTTGGCGATGGACGGGATACAATATGGTCTTTTACCTTGCAGGACTTCAAAATATGTCCACAGATACTTTAGAAGCAGCTGAAATAGATGGAGCTAATGCCTTTCAAAAGTTTTTCCGTGTGGTTATTCCACAGCTTAAACCCGTTATTGTATTTACAATAATCACTTCAACAATTGGTACCATACAATTATTCGATGAAGTGGTTAATCTTACAGGTGGCGGCCCATCTAACGAGACTCTTACAGCAGCACAACTTATCTATAATCATTCTTTTGTGTACACTTCTAATTTTGGATACTCAGCGACTATATCTTGGGCTTTAGTGGCCATCGTTGCGGTATTATCCATTATTCAACTCGCTATTACCAATAAAAAATAATTTTTTACGTAAGGAGGAAATTTTAATGAGATCAAAAGCACTTAGCTTTTTGAAATATACTTTTTTGATTCTATGCTCTTTTGTTTCCATCTTTCCTTTTTATTGGATGATTGCAGGAGCAACGAATACATCTAATAAAATAGCGGAAGGGAAACTATCACTTGGATCTAATTTATTGAAAAATCTCAGTGATCTACTTGAAGGGTATAATATTCCACTCATTATGTGGAATTCTTTAAAAGTATCTCTGGTTACTGCGGTGCTAAGTTTAATCGTTACCTCAATGGCTGCCTTCGGATTTGAAAAGTTTACGACTCGTAAAAGTGAGATTATTTATTCTATTCTCTTATTATTTATGATGATTCCATTTGCTACGCTTGTTATCCCTCTGTTTAAAATGATGGCTGGTTTAGATTTGATTAATCAACATTTAGCTATCATTTTACCGTCTGTATCGAATATTTTTCTTGTCTTTTTCTTTAGGCAAAGCTTTAAGTCCTTTCCAGATGATATCATTGATTCAGGTAGGGTCGAAGGAGCAGGCAACTACAAAATTTTCTTTAAATTAGTTTTCCCAATGATGAAATCAGCTTATGCAGCTGCTGCTATCTACTCTTTTATGAATGCATGGAACAGTTATTTGTTGCCTTTGATCATACTGCAAACTGAAGATAAATATACGATGACACTACTTATTTCCGGTTTATCCTCCGCTTCTTATGTAGCAAATTATGGTGTACAAATGGTGGCAATAACGATTGCTACCATGCCAACACTTGTTCTATTCTTAATTATGCAAAAGAGTTTCGTAGCAGGAATGACAGGTTCCTTAAAAGCTTAAATCATGATTAAGTTAATTAAAAATAATGGTCATGAAAAAGCACTTGATTAATCCTTATAAGATTAACCAAGTGCTTTTATGCTTTTATTTAATATCAATAAATAGATAAAACTCACTATTGTATTTATTATCGTAAATGTCAATAGAGGTAAACACAATATTCATCTTAGCTTCTTCATTTTCTGTAGTAACGGTTGCTTCTTCTAAAGTAATCACATTTTTAGTTTGTGCACTTGCTGCAACTTGATCAATCGTCTCTTGAAGATCAATAGTGATAAGAGTATCATTCTGTTCATTTATCAATGAAAGGTTGGTTGTATTATCTTCATTTTTGGAGATTATATCATATGTTGAATTTTCAACTTCAAAATCTATTGCTGAGAGAGTCGGTGAATTATATTGAGAAAATACGATCATTTTGTCATAATCCTCAATCGAAAGTAGCGGACTTCCTTTCCAATCTATCGTTGCATAATAAGATTGATTAGGTGAAAAACTTGACTCATCATAAACCGGTTCAAAACCGACAACTTCTTCAAACTGATAGTTTAATCGTTGATTATATGGTGCTAGCCATTCAATTTCTTTGCTGTAGTTCATACTAGCTAAATAATCAATTGTTTGGCTGATTTTGATCTTATCTTCATCTGGAATAGAAGCATTCGGTATGATTTTATTTCCTTCCAACATATTATTCTTTACAAGTGTTTCCTTTAATAAGTTTGTTTGAGACACACGGCTAACCGTAAAAGCATCTACTGGAGGAAGGATTGAGATCAAAGAAAAAACTATTAAGACCACTGCTACCCATCCATTCTTTCTAACAGGTAAAACACTGAAAATAATTCCAGCAATAAATGCAAATACTCCGAATAAAATAACGTAATATCTACCGAGTGTTAGTCCCGTTTCTTGAATTCTTAATACAGAAGAAACAGTTTGAAACAAAACAATGGGTACCAATACTTTCGGAAAAATTTTTCTGAAGAAAATAGCCGATTTTGTATTTATAGTACTCACTAAAAAGTACACAATGATTACCGTAATAGCGTAAGAAACCAACATAGGTTCTAATAAATTGTTTGTCCAAAACTCTCCTGTGATATTTTGTAAAAGATAAACTAACAATATTATGGTAAAAATAGCTGTCAATGGAATAACAATATAGGAAAGTAAAAGTTCTAGTACTTTAGGAACCATTAGCTCTTGTTCGATCTGTTCTTGTTTATCAGCCTGCTCTTCCAAAGACTGAGTAGATTCGTCTTGTTTGCTTAGATAAAGCGGCGTTCCCGAAAGGAAAAAAATTGGCGCAAATAGTGAAGCAACTAAATTTAGACAGTGTAAATTCACTTTATAATCTAAAGAAAATAACAATTGGTCAACAGCTAAAAGAATAAATCCAATCCCTGCGTACAGAACTACTGAAAATAATACTGTCGTGAAAAAGGATTTAAACGTCGCTAAGAAACTTTTATTAAAAGTAACTTTACTGTTTATAGTAGGAATCCACATAAAAGCAAACGTTAAAGCAAAGAAAATGATCCCAGTCTTAATAGTTGTTTCCAGATCATAGTCAACGGATGAACCAATAGTATAAAAGTATAAAACAGTCAATATTATGGCTCCGACCATTAATAAGATACGTTGCATAGTTTTTTCAAAAAAACGTTCATATACATGCTGTGCTGTTGCACTTAAAAAAACGCCTATAAAAAAGCTGTAAAGATACCTTGTGTAATCGTCTGCTTCCTGTTGGATCATATAAGCATTTAACCCAGCAATAGCAACTAAAAAAACAACACTTAGTGGATACCGTTTACAAGCTTGAATGAATCCTTGAAATTTATTCTGTATATTTTGTATCACCTTCATCAATAAACACTCCTCTCCTCATTCTTATTATGTAGTCTAGCTTAGATTTCTGTCAATCGTAAACCTATAGAGTCTATAATAAAAAAAATCTGATACACACGTATCAGATTTTTTAGGGCTATTTATTTACTAATCAACGTATTCTGTTTGATCTTTATTTAACCAAGAGTAAAGCAGACCGATCACTAATGCGCCACCTACATAATTGCCTAGCAAAGCTACGACCCAATTCAGTAAGACAGCACCGATTGTCATACCAGGGACTGTTCCGCCTGAAGCAAAAAAGGCTAGTGAAAAAGATGAAAAATTGGCAATAACGTGTTCAAAGCCTAAGTAAGCAAAAATAAAAATAATAAATATCATAGCAATAATTTTTCCAGCGTCATCTTTCATGCGAATGGTACAGAAAACAGCAGTATTTACAATAATATTAGCAAATATACCTTCCGAAAAGATTTGAAGAGGTGTCTTAGCTAATTTTCCAGCTACTGCTGTAAAGAGATAATGATCACTTGGTAGTGCATGAAACTTATATGTGAAAGATATAACTAAACTAGCAATAATTCCACCGATTAAATTAAATAAGAGACAATAGAATAATATTGACAAAGCTTTTTTAGGTTTTATTAGTTTTCTTTGTATAGCTACTGTCATGTACATCATATTTGAAGTGCCCAGTTCTGCATTCATATAAATAATCATCACCAATGACCAGCTAAACATAAATGCATAAAGCATTTTACCTAATCCGGGTGCTATTTCTTCACCTGCTTGGCCAATCATAACGGCTACAGCTGTTCCTAAAGTTAAAAACAAACAAGCTAACATAGCACGTACAAAATAGCGAAGTTTACTATTATCATATAAACTTTGTTTTTTCAGAATGCTTTTTTCAATGTTGTATATTAATCCCGTATTTTGAGTATCCATTTTCCCTACCACCTTTTTAAGTTTGTTATCTTTTTAACAATATAATTATTATACAGCAATTACTGACATTTTAATATAAAAATGCGCTTTCAAAAAAAGAAAAATAAGAACAAAAAATGAACAACATCTCCTCAGTCGATGCTGTTCATTTTCAATTGATTAAACTTGTTTCGTTCCCTCAACAATCCAAACATATTCATTCTTCTGTTCAAATTCTATCTTAAACCCCGCTTGATTAAATAGTTCTCTTAAGGTGGAAATCAACGGATAATATTCGCGCTCTAAATCATCTGCTAAAGTATAAAATTCATTTTGTTTAGCCTGTTGAATGAGTTGGTCCATTATTTTTTGAGATTCAAACATAGTATCTGCGAAAATGATTTTCCCTCCAATTTCAAGTTGATGCGCATAATCGATTAATGCTTTTCCTTTTTCTTCGTTAGTCAAATGATGAAAAACATATGAACTAACAATAGTATCTATTTGTCTCAATGGTTTAGGATACTGTTGTAAATCCCCGTCATAAATGATGACCTCTTTCGGCAGCTTTTTCCTTGCTAATTGTCGCATTTCTTTTGACGGTTCTATTGGGAACACCCATTTTCCAGCTGTAACCAATTGCTGAGTTAGATTTCCAGTACCAATTCCAAATTCTAATACTCGCGTACCACTTCTTTGAACAATATCTTTTAAAATATCTTTATAACCTTCAAAAACGGCTTCGTATTCTGGATCTTTCCCTTCTACAAATTCATCATAATCACTTGACCAATCAGTAAAAATATCTAGAAATTCACGTCCCATATCTTGTTACTCTCCCTTATTTTTCGCGACAAAAGCTAATGCTTGATCCAAGTCTTCAATCAGATCTTCTACATCCTCTAGCCCAACAGACAAGCGAATCAATTCGTTGCTAATTCCAGATTTTACTCGAACGTCTTTCGGAATAGATCCATGTGTCATTAAAGCAGGAATTTCAACCAAACTTTCAACGGCTCCTAAACTTTCTGCAAGGGTGATGAGTCTCAATTTTTCAACAAATATTTCAGCTGAGTACCCTTCTTTTAAATCAAAGGAAATCATTCCGCCAAATCCGTTAGCTTGTTTTTTAGCGATTTCATGACCAGGGTGACTTTCCAAACCAGGATAGTACACTTTTTCAATACTAGGGTGATTGACTAGGTAATGCACAATCTCAAAAGCATTTTTTTCATGCTCTTCCATCCGTATTCCTAATGTCTTGATCCCTCTTTGTAAAATCCAACTATCTTGAGGCCCTAATATTCCACCAATAGCATTTTGTAAAAAACCAATTTTATCTGCTAATACTTCGTTATTTGTTGTAACTAAACCTGCCACGATGTCGCTATGTCCTCCCAGATATTTAGAAGCACTATGAACAACGATATCGGCTCCAAGGGTAAGTGGGCGTTGATGATAAGGTGTAGCAAATGTATTGTCAACAATAGTAATTATGTTGTGCTTTTTCACTATTCTAGCTACTTCTGTAATATCGGTTATTTTTAGCAATGGATTGGTTGGCGTTTCTAAAAAGATAGCTTTTGTTTCTGGACGAATAGCCGGTTCAATAGTACTTAGATCACTTGTGTCGACTGTCGTAAATGTTATTCCTAAATGGACAAGCACTTTATTCATTAATCGATACGTTCCTCCATACACATCATCGCCCACAATAATGTGGTCTCCTTTAGAAAATAAAGACATTACAGTATGCGTTCCAGCAGAACCAGAAGCAAAAGCAAATCCACGTACACCTTCTTCTAGATCTTTGATCAGCTCTTCTACTGCAAAACGAGTTGGATTTCCGGTTCTAGAATATTCGTATCCTTTATGTTTGCCTACTTTTTCTTGTTTGTACGTTGAAGTTTGGTGAACCGGTACATTTACTGAACCAGTTGCTTCATCATGACTAATACCACCATGAATTAATTTTGTTTTCATTTTCATTTTTAACACTCTCCTATTGATAGATTTGTTTACTTAAATAACGTTCACTGCTGTCTGGAAAAATAGTAACAATGTTGCTTCCTTCAGGTAACAATTCTGCTTCTTTCAAACAGGCAGCAAACGCTGCTCCACTTGAGCTTCCAACAAACAATCCATTTGTTTTGGCTAACTGTTTAACATAGTAAAAAGCTTCCTCATCTGAGATCGTATAAATGTGATCTATGATTGATCTGTCTAAAAAACTGGGAATAAATTCCATTCCAATACCTTCAGTTCTATGCCCATAACTCATACCTCCACCTAGAATAGAGCCTTCAGGTTCTACAATAGCAGCACGAATCGATGATTGTTTTTCTTTTAAATACGCTGCCGTTCCAACAAATGTTCCACCACTTCCGGCTCCTGCTACAAAAGAATGAATAGGAATGTTGGCCATATCTTCCATGATCTCAGGTCCAATCGTTTCATAATACGTTTGAGGATTAGCCGGATTTTCAAACTGCATAGGAATGTAGCTGTTTTTGATTTCAGCTGCCAAGATTTTGGCTTTTTCTATAGCACCTAACATTCCAATGTTCGTCGGTGTAAAAATTAACTCTGCGCCTAAAGCCTTCATCAACTCTTGTTTTTCTTGACTAAATTTTTCTGGAACAGTAAAAATAACCTTTAATCCATACTGCTGAGCAGCTAATGCTAAACCAATTCCAGTGTTTCCAGCAGTTGGTTCAATAATAGTAGACTGTTTATCTATATACCCTTTTTCAAATGCTTCTTTAAGTAAATTAACTCCTAAACGATCTTTAATACTGCCTCCCGGATTGAACATTTCCAATTTAGCAAATATTCTGCTGCCTTTTGGAATTTCAACACCTTGTATCTCAAGTAATGGAGTTAGGCCAATTAAATCTTGTGTTTTTTTATAAAGCATATTTCTCACTCTCCTCATTCTTAGCATACGTAGTCTTAAAAAAAGTAGACAAAAAAAGTGCATGAGTGTAGCCACTCATGCACAGAAAATCATTCTTTTATCTCATTACATTCACTGAAAACAGTTTCATACCTCTTTAGAGAATTTCTCTAAATTTCAGCATATAGGGGTATGAAAAGGGTTTATTCACAGGAAGAAGCCATAAAAGATGAGAGCTGAAGACATGAGCGTTTCATACAACATTGACAACAACACACGTCTAATTCGATCATCTTTTTCATTCCGGCTTCCTCCTTTCTTAATTAGTAGTTTTAAGTAACACCTTTTATCTATTGGTATGAATGTTATGTTAACAGTCCTATTTTCATTTGTCAAGAATATTTTGGTTCCCTTATTCATCAACTAGTAAAACAATTTAAAAGAAAAAAATGGTTTAAACATCTCTGTTTAAACCATTTGACACAAATCTTCAGCTGTTACAGAGCTTTCTATAAGAGTCGTCGTTTTTTCTTCTCCAGTAGTAACCAAGACACATGTTGGCGTATCTGTTGCACCCATTGTTTTAGAGACTTCTTGGTCTAAATGAAACAACGATTGAGTAAATGAAGAGTGAAAATCAGATAGAAACATCTCGATATCTAGTCGTGCTTTTTTTGCTGCCTCAATCAATAGTTTTTTTGATAACGGCTTATCTTGATCAACAATCTGCTCTTGCACAGTCATAAGAAAGTTACGGCCCTTTTTCTTACCTTGTATCGTTGCCGCAATATAAGCTAGCGAAACATGGTAAATATCATTTTGTAAGGTATTCCATAATTGTGTACTCTGCGTTGGCATTTGGTTTCTTTGCATATAATTAAAAAGGGTCTGAGGATTGTGATAAGGAAGAATACTCATTTGAGCATCTTTTTCATAAATTCCAATAAATTTTAATACTTCTTTTTCCATTTTAAAAGAAGATTCACTGATTGGATTAATAAACAGAAAAATTTCAATTTGTTTATTTCTTTCTACCATAAACGATTCACCTCGTTTCTAGCTTGTTACTATTCTTATAGTAACAATAATAGTCATTTATATAAACTATTTTGCTCAAGAAAGCTTGTCAATCCAATATTGCAGCTATCTATACGGTTGCTAGAAACTTATTTTATTCCTCTTCAAATAAGTGGCCTTTTCGTAAATAAACCTGTTGTGTTTCATAGATTCCTTGATTACCAGAAAAAAGATAACTGACGACACAGACCAAAAACAAATACGGCAACGCTCCTACCCCAAATAACTCCAGTCCCATGATAAAACATGCTACAGGAGTGTTGGTTGCTCCTGAAAAAACACCAATAAATCCAAGTCCAGCTAAAAACGGAATAGAAATATGCAAGATACTGCCTAATGTACTTCCTAAAGTAGCCCCTATTGTAAACAAAGGTGTGACTTCTCCTCCTTGAAATCCTGAACCTAGAGTAATGGATGTAAAGATTAGCTTACCTAGAAAGTCAAAATGCCCTGTTTCACCTAAAAATGCTTGATCGATCAAAGGTAAGCTGAGTCCTAAATAATCCCTCTTACCAATGATCACAACCAAGAGAATAACAATCAGACCACCTATAAAACTTTTCAAGACAGGATTTTTAAACCAATTAGTCATAATCGCTTTTACTGTACTGGTTAACCAGCTAAATAAACGCCCTGTAAAACCAAATAGAATGGCTGCTAGCAGCAATTTTACAATCAACAAAGGGTTGGCCTCTGGTATAGCTCCCATATCATAATGTGTATGGGTCACACCCCAAGCAATTGTTACCCAATTAGCTATTAAAGCCGCCCAAAGACTTGGAAATAAAGCTTCCTGACGTACATACCCAATTGCTAATACTTCCATTGCAAAAAGAGTACCTGCAATAGGTGTACCGAAAACGGAACTGAATCCGGCACTCATTCCACTGATTAACACTATACGACGGTTTATTTTCGATAGATGAAAAAGACGACCTACAGCATCAGCTACAGATCCACCCATTTGGACAGCCGTGCCTTCCCTTCCAGCGGACCCACCGAATAAGTGTGTAATCAATGTGCCAAAAAGCGTCAAAGGTATCAACCTTTTAGGAATAGACTCTTGATTTGCTGATTGGCCTTGAGCTTCTTGAATCACTAAATTATTTCCAAGGATCGCATTTTCTCCAAACTTCCAATAAAGAAAACTAATAACTGCGCCTCCTACTGGCAACAGATAAAGCAACCATGGATTATTTAGGCGAGCAGTTGTTACAGTTGCTAAACTCGTTAGAAAAAATGCAGATAAGTTCCCAACGATTATTCCGACGATACTGCTATAAAAAATACTTTTAAAAAAATAACAGCTTACTAAAAAAAATTCTTTTTGTTTTAAAGGCTTCAATGAGTTCATATAGATTCCTCTTCATTTATTTTCTCGTTTGCTTTTCTTGTTAGTTAAAAAAGTTAAAAGACTTGAGCAGAGTGCTTCAAATCTTTTAACTTTCATTTCAGTAATCTTGTTCGTTTAGGTATTTCCCTTTGGTTAAATCCTCATAGAATGCTACTCTTGTAGCATTCTCATATGGGAACAACCATAAGAATCCAATCCCTAAAGATAGAACAGCTAATATTCCCCATCCAATAAAACTCATTTCTAATAAGAAAAAACGCCACTTGTGACCTTTCATCAAGTTTTTACTTTCGGTGATACAGTTCAGTGAAGAAATTTTTTCATTTGGAGATAAATTGGTTTGATCTTTGTAAATCAAATAGGCTTGAGAATAGGCATAATGTTTTATGATTCCAGGAATGATAAATAGTAGACTCCATAATGTAGTAAAAATGCTGGTTAAGATATAAATAAGAAAGGTTCTAAGAAAATATTTTCTTGAGAATACTTGCAAACTATTTTTTATCGGATGAATTTTCTTACCCGGATCTCTAAACCAGTCTAAAAAAGTAAAGGAAATCCCAACTGTAAATAAAGTAGACAGTATTCCACTAGTGACGTTACTTGTCCCATTACCACTATTGGTTGATTCCCCTATATCTTCAGACACATAAGAATCATTTGTCCAGTTTTCAATAGGTGTATTTATCTGATCGGCTATGCTAAAAGAGACAACCACAATAACTAAGAATGCAATAAATGTAATCAATGTTGGAATAAAATTTAGTAAAATTGCATCTTTCCATCTTCCTCTAAACAATTCTTTTGTATCTGATTTCAGCTCTGCTCGTGTTTTATATTGTTCCATTATTTGTTACCCTCCACAAATGAATCGATTTCTTTTATAGTAACAAAAAAAACCGGCAGTTGTTACCTATTTATTAAATAAATAACAGCAATTATAAATATTCGTCTTCTGATTCCGATTGTTTTCTTGTAATAAATAACTTAATATTTTTTTTATAATAGTCTTTATACCTGACAATGTCGCTTTGGATCAATTTCACACCAACTTTATAATATAAAGGAACTTTTTTATCTTCATCAATATCCTCTTGATAAACCTGAATATCCTCTCGCAGCCTATTTTGAAATTCTTCAACTATAATAGACTCTGAAGCTTGACTCAATTTGTACCCGGCAGAAATGATACTTTCTAAAAATTTCTGTAATCCCAAATGCTGTAATTCCGGAAAATCTACTTTAATCAATGCATACAACCGTTCGCATTCTGTCACAATATCGTAGTAATTTGGTGAAAATGAACTGCTGACGGTTGTATTAGATCTTCTAATATAATGATATCCGATCCTATTAGAGATGACCGTTTTTTTAGAAATTTTTGCTAATTTGTAAGTTGTTACAATATCTTCAAAAAATTTTCCTTCTGGAAATTGGATATCACGAAATAAGCTATTGTGATAGATTTTATTCCATGTATAAAAAGCAACATTAGATGATGTAAAAACTAACTGTATCATTTCCTTATTGTTGGTTATGACTCGATCTTTGTTGCGTATTTTTGGTACATTGAATTTACCATATACTTTATCAAAATTCATCACATACATCGTCATATCGCTGTGCTGAATACTTGCTTCATAAAAGTTCAAAAAAGTTTCCCTATCAAATCGATCATCACTATCAATAAATGCGTAGAATTTACCGGAAGCTGCTTTCATTCCTTGATTCCTAGCTACTGCTATTCCTTGATTTTTTTGATGAACAACTTTGACGCGTTGATCTGTTTTTACTAGTAAATCACAAATTTCTGCTGAACTATCTGTAGATCCATCGTTAACTAAAATAAGTTCAAAGTCGGCAAATGATTGTTGTAGTACACTTTTCACTGCATCACCTATAGTTTCATTTGCATTGTATACAGGCATAATCACACTTAACAACATTTTCTTCCCTCCTTGAATAACTAGTTACCTTCCCTCATTGGTCTTAACAAGCTCTTATCGAACTCGTTTTTTTAAGTTTACATTCCAATCAAATAGCTTTTACGCTTCCACCATCAATGATTATAGCTGATCCAGTAACGTACGTATTGACATCTGAAACAAGAAAAACAACAAACTTCGCGAACTCTTCTGGTGTTCCATAACGACCAAGTGGAATAGCTTTTTGATTAGTTTTAGCGATTTCTTCTACTGAAACTTGTTGTTTTTTGGCTGTCATTTCATCTAATGTCGTTATTCTATCGGTTGCGATTTTTCCTGGAGCGACCGTATTGATCAAAATATTATATGGTCCTAACTCTTCCGCTAATGTCTTACTAAGACCTACGATACCCATTCGAAAGGTATTAGACAATATTAACCCGGAAATAGGTTGTTTAATAGAGGAAGAAGCAATATTAATAATTTTTCCTCCAGTTTTTTTTAAGTCAGGCAAGACTTCTCGAATGGTACGGATGTAACTCATTAAATTCAGCTGGAAAGAGTGTTCCCATTCTTCATCTGAAAACTCTTCAAAAGTTCCTGATGGAGGACCACCTGCATTATTAATAAGAATATCGATAGAACCAAATGTTTTTCTGGTTTCTTTAACAAGTTGGTTGATGTCTTCGCTTTTTGTAAGATCTGCAGGAAAAAAGACAACTTTTCCTTTTTTAAGCCCATTTAATTCGTCTTGAACTCTTTTTAATTTATCTGGATTTCGACTGGAAATCATAACATTTGTTCCTTCTTTTACTAACTCAGTCGCAATCGCTTTTCCTAATCCTTGACTAGACGCTAGTACTAAAGCCGTTTTATTCGCTAAGTTTAATTCCATAAATGACTCCTCCTTATTTCTTATACTTTATCTAATTGTATTTCTTTCATTTTTTCATACTCCAACATAAAAGTAAACGTTTACTGTGATTTCTTCTTTTAGGCTCTTCCTTTCATCTAAACAATTGAAGTACAAATTTTAAAAAAAAGCCGGATCTCATAGGAGATTCGGCTTTTACTTATTATTTGATTAATTCATAAATCGCTTCTGCGTAGATGCTCATTGCGTTCATCAAGTCATCAATCGCCATGAATTCATTAGCTTGGTGCATTGTATCAATGCTGTTAGGGAACATAGCTCCATAAGCAACTCCACGTTCCAATAAACGGCCATATGTTCCGCCGCCAATTGTTTGTTCATGAGCTTCTAATCCAGTTTGTCTTTGGTAAACATCTAATAATGTTTTAACTAATGGATCTTCTGCCGATACATAATGTGGCAATTGTTCTTTGCCACGGCTAAGCGTTACACCGAATTCTGCTAGTTTGCTTTCCATTTTGATTTCGATTCCTTCAGGTGTCACACCTTTAGGGAAACGGAAGTTTACAGCGATTACGCCGCCATCTGCAGGAGTGAAAGTAAATACACCTGAATTCATTGTTAAATCTCCCATAACATCATCAATGTAGTTTAATTCTAATTTTTCAGCTTTAGTATCTTCATGCAAATAATCAGCTGTCAATTGCAAAAAGTTTTTAGCATCTCCACCAAATGAATACTCATTTAAGAAAGCAGCTAAGTAAGTTCCAGCATTTACACCTAAATGAGGCGCCATACCATGAGCAGCTTTTCCTCCTACTTCAATGGTAACGTCAGTACCTTCTACTTTTATTGTCCCAGTAATTGGTGAAACTTCAACAAAATCATAAAAATCTTTTTCGATTTGTTCAGCTTCTTCACTAGTAAAAATAGCTGTAGCGTCTTGAGGTACCATATTTTCACGTAGACCAGCATCAAAACTGTTCAATTCATTTTTTCCGCCTTTATTGTCTCCTTTTGTATTTACATAAACGGTTAATATCCCTTTTTCGCCATTAATAATTGGGAACTCAGCATCTGGTGAAAAACCAAAATCAGGAATAGGTTCATTAGCTAAGTAGTGGTCCATGCACATCCAGCCACTCTCTTCATCTGTTCCAATAATAAAGCGAATTTTTTTAGAGACTGGCAAATCTAGGTCTTTGATCATTTTTAAAGCGTAATAAGCTGCCACACCTGGTCCTTTATCATCACTAGATCCACGAGCGTAAATACGGCCATCTTTGATTACAGGGCTAAACGGATCTGTTTCCCAGCCTGTTCCAACGGGTACAACATCGACATGAGCAAAAACACCCATCGTTTCATTACCATCGCCGTATTCGATATGTCCAGCTAAATTGCCAACATTTTTAGTAACAAATCCATCTCGTTCTCCTAAAGATAAGAAAGCTTCTAATGCTTTTTTCGGTCCTGGACCTACTGGGGCATCAGTTGTCGCTTTGCTATCATCACGCACACTGTCAATTTTAAGTAATTCTGTTAAGTCAGCTAGAAAATTTTCTTTTCGAGCTGCTGCTTCTTTTTTCCAGTCAATTGCCATTTATACAACACTCCTTATTATTTTGTCAACATATCTATCATATCACTTTTCGTTTCTAAGACCAACGCCTAGTCTTTATTTTTCTTCGTGACATCAATAAAGATTCGTGCAAAAAATAACATTTCGGTCTATAATCAATTGGACTACACGTATATCATTTATTCGTTATTATTGGAGGGTTCTTAAGTGAAAGAAATAAATACAGAAGCCATTCAAGGCATGATTCCCAAAAGAGAAAAAGATAGTCATAAAGCTACTTACGGCCGAGTTCTTGTCATTGGTGGAAATGAAGAAATGGGCGGAGCAATTATTCTCACAGCCAGTGCAACCGTTTATAGCGGTGCTGGACTGGTTACCGTGGCAACAGCTAAAGTAAATCATACAGCTTTACATGCTCGTCTTCCTGAAGCAATGGTTATTGATATGTATAATAACGATCGCTTGCTTAAACAACTAGCGACAGCAACGGTTATAGTCATTGGACCTGGTTTAGGCTTATCTCCTGAATCATTAACGATTCTAAAATCAGTTTTAGAGCATGTGACAAAGGAACAACGGTTAATCATTGACGGCAGTGCGATTACTTTAATGGCCATTCACAATTTAAAAACTCCTGTAGCAAAAACTACGTACACACCACATTTAGGAGAGTGGCAAAAACTTGCTCACTTGAAACCTACTGAACAAAATGAAACACTAAATATTCAAGCTAGAAAAGAATTAAAAGCTTTTGTTGTCTTAAAACAATCTCGAACTGAAATTTATTTTTTGGATGAAGCTTGGAAAAACAGCCATGGAAATCCTGCAATGGCAACAGGTGGAATGGGCGATACATTAGCAGGAATGATAGCAGGATTTAGTGCTCAATTGAAAAATTATCGTTTTGCAGTTATTTCATCTGTTTTTCTTCATAGTAAAATAGGCGACGATTTAGCTAAAAAACAATATGTGGTTCTTCCGTCTCAGATTATTGAAAGAATTCCTAATGAGATGAAAGAATTTTCTACTAAGTTTATTTTTTGATCTATTCACTAATTTAAAAGGAAAGACTGCTATAAATTAATTAGCGGTCTTTCCTTTTATTTGCGTTTAACCTCCCCTCACCGTATTAATTGTATTCTCTTTTTCTTTTAAGTATACTCAGGTATAACCAGTTCGTTAATCTAAATGAGGAGTGATGTAAATGGAAAAACGTGTTATTGGAAGTTACCCATCTAAAACAACAGCCTTACAAAAACTCAATGAACTTTTAATTCAAGGCTACTCCAAAGAATTGATTACTTTAGTAACCAATCCAGATACGGAACGTTCAATCCACAGTCAAACTGATGTAGAGGTAATAGCGTTATCTTCTGAACCCAAAAATGATGAATCATTAGGAGATAAAATGAAAGACTTCTTTTCCTTAAGTCCACAAGCAGATACAACACTTGATTCTGCAGTTACTGATGAAGAACTTTTGGTTAACTATAAAGAATCGATTAAAAAAGGAAGTATCATCATTCTTTTGGAAGATGACTCAAATGAAACAACTTATCCAGTAAACGTAGATGCTGTTGGAGAAGATGCAGCAGGTATTTATCCTAATGACCCAGATCTTCAATTAGAAGATGACCCATCAGATTTAGCTAGAGGTGAAAAGCAGCCTCCATCAATGAGAACACAACATTTAAATTACAATGAGGACGATTTAGATCCTGGCATCAATACAGACGGAGACTTAGAAATAGAAGAAGACTTTCCTCCTACTGAAACACCTGACAGATCTGATTTTTCTCACTAACTAAAAAAGAATAACAGATTTTTTGGACTAACATCAATTAACGAGAATTAAGCATAAATACCTCCATTAAGTTCAATAAAATGAATTTAATACGGGTATTTATGCTTAAAAAAGCTATAGGACTGAATAAATAGGCTGCCTATCTCCTTTAGAGTATAAAAGTCAAGCTGCCTAATAAAAGTATTGCTCTAGCTAAGAATTTTTTTTACCCATATAAAATAGGTTTTTGTTTTCTAAGTATACACTTTTTTTGTGCTAGCTATTATTTTTTAAGACTTTACTTCTAAAAGAGAATGTTTCAGACATGTTTCTACTTCTGCTAACGTTGGCATTGCCTGTGCCGTGCCTTCTTTTGTTACTGCTAGAGCTCCAACTATGTTTGCAAATTGAAGAGCTTCTATCAACTCTACCTCATTCGCTAATGCATAGGCCAATCCACCATTAAAAGCATCTCCAGCTCCTGTTGTATCAACAGCATCCATTATAAGTCCTGGGAATACTTTTCCTTTATATTCTTCATTATACAAAAAGCATCCTTTTTTACCTAAAGTGATAACAACATTTGCAACTCCCATTTGGTACAATTTTTCTGCCGCTAACCTTGCGTCTTCTTCAGTCTCTAAACGTATACCCGTTAATTGAGCTGCTTCTGTTTCATTTGGTGTTATATAAGCTGCTTTCTTTAGCCATTCATTCGGTATCGCTTGATAAGGAGCTGGATTTAAAATAACCGGAATATGATATTTCTCTGCTAATTCCAAAGTCCTTTCCACAGCATCCAAATTAGTCTCTAGCTGTGTTAGTGCAATCGCAACGTCAGCCAGCTTTTCTTCTGCTTGTTCAATTTCCTCTCTTTTAATCTTTCCACACGCACCTGCTGTCACAACAATCATATTTTCACTCTGGTCATCGACTGCTATCAACGCAGATCCTGTGGGCATTTCTTTATCAATAGCAATTTGCGAAGTATCAATCTGTTCTTTTGTAAAATGCTCCAATGCCAATTTCCCAAAAGCATCGTCTCCTAGCTTAGTCACTAAAGTTACTTCTGCACCTAATCGTGCCGCTGCGACTGCTTGATTGCTTCCTTTCCCGCCTGCACCTGTTCGAAATGACTGACCAAAAACGGTCTCTCCTGGTTTTGGTAAATGCGATGCCCTTGCTGTTAAATCGGTTACATAACTGCCCATTACAAAAATTTTATTTTTCTTCAATGAATCAACGACTCCCTTTTTTGTTTCTTTATTTTTTCTATACAATAAAAGCATACCTTTCATTCCTATTCAAGGCAAGGAATGAACTACTTCACTATATCCCTATCTCATGTTATACAGGAGTACTGATGAATTATAATGAACTAATATGCTTTATCGGTCTCTCATTTTTTTACTCTCTTGTATGCATTCGACTTTTATATTTATTATCCTAAATTCTAAGTTTTTTTGCTTATTCATTAGTTAAAGAACTTAATTCCTCTTCAGTCAATTGTCTATATTTTCCTATTTCTAATGTTTCATCTAATTTAAGATTCCCCATAGATAATCGTTTTAGATAAGTAACAGATTTATCTACTGCTTCAAACATGCGTTTTACTTGGTGAAATTTCCCTTCATGTATCGTCACTTGAATAATAGACTGTTCTGCATCAACATCGATAGACAAAATGTCTAATTCAGCTGATTGGCAGTTAAAACCATCATTTAGTGTTATCCCGTTCTTAAATGCTACAATATCCTGTTCATTCACTATTCCATTTATAGTAGCTTTGTAACATTTATCAACGTGTTTTTTTGGTGAAAGTAAATTATGTGCTAAAGTTCCATCATTAGTCAATAACAACAACCCTTCTGTATCCTTATCCAATCGTCCTACAGGAAATGGATCCAGTACTTGATCTTTTGGGGCTAATAAATCGATAACTGTTTTATGCAGATTATCATTTGTAGCACTTACTACTCCTTGTGGTTTATGCAACATAAAGTAAACAAATTCTTGGTATTCAACAGCTTCACCCGCAACAACAACTTTGTCTTTATCTGGGTCGACTTGGCTTTTTCCATCTTTTATAACTCTTCCATTAACCGTTACTTCTTTTGCTTTCAATAGCGTTTTTACGGTTTTTCTTGTTCCAAACCCCATATTAGCTAAAAGTTTATCTAAACGCATTTCCTCTGCTCCATTCTTTTAAGTCTAGTCAAAAAACTGAGGCTGGGACAAAAGTCCTAGCCTCTTATTTATATCCAAATGATTATTCTAGAACATGCTCCAGTTTTCTTATTTAATGTGTAATTTGGTTCTCAAACTCGCTACACGAGCTCCTAATAAACGGTCAGCTAAACGTGTTTTTAATGAAGCATATACATAAACAATACCGCCCATTCCAGCTGAAACACCCATTACTAGAAGTGCACTAAGACGATTTTCTGGATGCACAACTAAGTAAAGAGCTTCTTTAACGGCAAACGTTACAATAGCCATTACTACTGTTAGGATAACCATCAACAATACTCTTCTGAGTAAGAGCCCAATATTAAAATTAGTAACCTTGTACATTTTTCGCAACATTAAAAAGACTGTTACACCAAATCCAAATATATTAGAAATAAACATTCCATTTGTCTGTGCTATTGCAAGCATTGGGTATTGCAATGCTAATTTCACAACTAACCCAATTGCTAAAGCCCATAGAGCCGGTCTTGTTTGATTTGCAGCTTGCATCGTTGAGCCCATAAGGACAAACAACCCTAAAAATAAACTCATAAATGACGCAACTTGTAACAGATTTGTTCCAAAATCATTTTGTCCATAAAAAACGGTATATAAAGGTTCTGCTACAACAGCCATACCAATTGTTGCCGGCAGCATGATGAAGAAAAACAACTGCAAGCTATCACTAACTTGACGGGATAATTTTTTCAAATCATTTTTTGCTATCAACTCAGAAATCAGCGGAACAGATGTTATCGCCATCGAACCTCCAAAAGAAATAACAATCATAATCAATTTATTGACATTTCCTGATGCTATCCCATAACTATCTACAATCTCTTTTGGGGTAAAATCAGAAACGCGGGTCATAATTTGTTGGAAAGTAAACTGATCGATCATTTGAAACAATGTTATTCCAGATCCAATAATGATAAATGGAATAGCCGTACGAATAATCGATTTAAAGATCTCATTTGTAGAAATATTCACCTTATTTAAACTCTGAGCAGCATGCTCATCTAGCTCTGGTTTTTTACGCCAAATAATATAAAATAAATACCCTATACTAAAAACAGCTCCAATAACGGCTCCAAATGTTGAAGCAGAAACCGCATTCACTACTGAACCATTCCATATTTGACGAATAAAGTATACAGCCGCAAGCATAAAGATGACGCGAGCTAATTGTTCAATAAATTGCGATATAGCAGAATATTTCATTACATGATGCCCTTGAATATATCCTCGTGTAACGCTCATACATGGAATAATGAGTAACGCCCAACTAAGAGACCGAATAACTTGTGTTCCATCGTCAACCGAAATACCTGGACTGCTTCCAGCTATCAAAGGTGCCGCAACATACATGATCAATGCAGACACAACACCTGTAATTGCCATTACTTGTAATCCTTTTCTATAAATTTTTTGGCTCGTTTCATATTCGTTTAGACTATTATAATAAGAGACTTGTTTAGCAATGGCAGAAGGTACACCAGCTGTCGCAATATTTAAGAATAATGCATAAGGTGTGTAGCCAATAATGTAAAGGGCATTTGCTGACGCTGCTACGCTGGGATTTCCCATCCAAGCCATCCAAGGAATAATATAAAGAGCTCCTAATAACCTGGACAAAATACTTGCACCTGTCATCCAAGCTGACCCACTGATCATTTTATCTTTTGAGCTTAATTCTTTAGTTTGTTGTCCAATTTTATTATCACTGACTGTATCTTTTGACATGATTCAAAAACCTACTCTCATACTTTTGTATCAGGTTCTATTTTACTTCTTAAATCAGAGGGTTGCAATGTTTATTGAGCTTTCTGCATTCAACTTTAAAGAAAAATTAAGGTCTCTTTGAAGATGAAAAAAGTAGAAAGGACTGCAACGATTAAGTTGCAGTCCTTTCTACTTAAGTTAAATCTTTAAAACCTTAACGTAGAAAACACTTTAGTTTGCTACAATATTTACCAATCTACCAGGAACAACAATCACTTTGCGAATTGTTTTTCCATCAATGGCTTCTTTGATCTTTTCATTATTCATTGCTAACGTTTCTAGATCTTCTTTAGAAATTTCTTTTGATGCTTGAGCTTTTGCTTTTAATTTACCGTTTACTTGGAAAACTACTTCGATTTCATCTTCTACCAAGAATTTTTCATCAAATGTCGGCCAAACAACATATGAAATACTTTCATTGCTGTTTGTTAAGTTAGCCCACAATTCTTCTGCCATATGCGGAGCAATTGGCGCAAGCAATTGAACAAAAGATTTAATATAATTCACTGGTAATGCAGTTGCTTTATAGGCTTCATTAACAAAAACCATCATTTGAGAAATAGCTGTGTTGAAGCGCAAGTGTTCAAAATCCTCGGTTACTTTTTTAACGGTTTGGTGGTAAACCACATCAAGAGATCCATCATTAAAGGTTGTGATACGGTCACGGACTTTTCCATCTTCATCCATGATCAAACGCCATACACGATCCAAGAATTTGCGGCTTCCTTCTAGCCCATTTTCACTCCAAGCAATTGAAGCATCCAACGGCCCCATAAACATTTCATACATGCGTAACGTATCTGCACCAAATTTTTCTACAACATCATCTGGATTAACAACATTCCCTTTAGATTTAGACATTTTTTCATTGTTTCCACCTAAAATCATTCCTTGATTATACAATTTTTGGAATGGTTCTTTAGTTGGAACAACACCGATATCGTAAAGGAATTTATGCCAGAAACGTGCATACAATAAATGGAGTACAGCATGCTCAGCTCCACCAATATAGATATCTACTGGTAACCATTGTTTTAGTTTTTCAGGATCAGCTAACATTTCTTCATTTTTAGGATCGATGAAACGCAAGAAATACCATGAACTCCCTGCCCATTGCGGCATTGTATTTGTATCACGGCGTCCTTTCATTCCAGTTTCGGGATCTACTACATTTACCCATTCCGTAATGTTTGCTAATGGAGACTCTCCTGTTCCACTTGGTTTGATTTCGTTTGTTTTTGGCAAGATCAACGGTAATTCTGATTCAGGCAATGTTGTTGAAGTCCCATCTTCCCAATGAATGACCGGGATAGGTTCGCCCCAATAACGTTGGCGTGCAAATAACCAGTCACGTAGACGGTAAGTTGTTTCTTTTTTTCCAAAATTATTTTCTTCTAACCATTCATTCATTTTATCGATAGCTTCTTGTTTTCCAAGACCATCTAAGAATTCAGAATTTATATGTGGACCATCTTCAGTGAAGGCAGCAGCAGCTACATTTCCACCTTCAAGTACAGGAAGAATTTCCAAGTTAAAAGCCTTAGCAAATTCATAATCACGTTCGTCATGTGCTGGAACAGCCATAATTGCACCTGTTCCATATGAAGACAACACATAATCTGCGATCCAAATAGGGATTTCTTTGCCATTGACTGGGTTTATCGCATAAGCACCAGTAAATACGCCTGTTTTATCTTTATTCAAATCTGTACGATCCAAATCACTTTTCAGACTAATTTTTTCGATATACGCTTGAACTTCAGCTTCTTGTTCAGCTGTTGTAATTTGTTTAACGAGATCTAATTCAGGTGCCAAAACACTATAAGTTGCTCCAAACAACGTATCTGGACGAGTCGTAAAGACTGTATACTTATGGTTAGTTCCTTTAACAGTAAACTCTACATTTGCACCAATTGATTTACCGATCCAGTTACGTTGCATGTCTTTGATACTTTCAGGCCAGTCAACTAATTCTAAATCATCCAGCAAACGGTCAGCATAAGCTGTAATTTTCAGCATCCATTGTTTCATAGGTTTACGGTAAACAGGGTGTCCCCCACGTTCACTCTTACCATCGATTACTTCTTCATTAGCCAATACCGTCCCTAATGCAGGACACCAGTTAACAGCTACTTCGGCTTCATAAGCCAATCCTTGTTCGTACAATTTTGTAAAGATCCATTGAGTCCATTTATAGTACTGAGGATCTGTTGTATTTACTTCTCGCTCCCAGTCATAACTAAATCCTAAAGAATTGATTTGACGACGGAATGTTTCGATATTGTGAGCTGTGAATTCAGCTGGATCGTTACCTGTATCTAGAGCATATTGCTCAGCTGGTAAGCCAAATGCATCCCAACCCATTGGATGCAATACATTGAATCCTTGAGCACGCTTCATACGAGAAATGATATCTGTTGCTGTGTATCCTTCTGGATGTCCTACATGCAGACCTTGTCCTGATGGATATGGGAACATATCTAATGCATAAAAGTTTTCCTTTTTAGGATCTTCAGTTGTTCGGAAAGTCTGATTAGAAGCCCAGTAATTTTGCCACTTCTTTTCTATCGTCTTGTGGTTAAAGCTCATATATATCCCTCTTCCATTTCTTATTCAAAATAAAAATCGTCCTATGAATGCAGATGACTATCTGTACTCATAGGACGATTAAATAATTTATTATTCGTGGTACCACCTATGTTTTCCACGACCTTATTATTCCTAATAAAATACATCGTGGACTCCTCATACCTTTAACGCAGGCGTTACGTCTTTGTCTACTATTTTTTCAACAAAGCAACTCTAAAGGCGAGTTCGAAAGTCTTTTTTATGCATTTCCACCACCCATGCACTCTCTCAAAAAAAATCATTTCTACTATTCCTTTTCACTGTTTTTTTCTATTGATTTCATTTTAACAAAAAATGACTATAGGAGCAATAAGAAAAAACAACAGTTGATTTCTAAAATGTCTTTTCAATTCGTCTATTCGTCTATTATTTAACTGTTTTAAGCTTTACTGCTGTTCCACTACAGGTAACCATAATCATGCCATTATCTGATCCTAATGTCTCATAGTCCATTTTAACCCCTACAATAGCATCTGCCCCTTGTTCGTCAGCTCTTGTTTCCATTTCCTCTAACGCTTTACTACGAGCTTCTAATAATTCGTTCTCATAACCTTGAGAGCGTCCGCCAAACATGTTTCGCAAGCCCGCTCCCATATCTTTAAACATATTGATACCAGAGATAACTTCACCAAATACAATTCCTTCATAAGAAGAAATTTCAAAACCTTCAACAGAAGTAGTTGTCGTAACGATCATCATTTTCACTCCCTTTTTAGTTATCTTACAGCACAAAAGGAGACTCAAATTTTATGTTGAGTCTCCTTCTATGATTATTTGATAATCAAAGACTGACCAACAAATATAACATCTGATTTTAAGTAATTCGCTGATTTCAAATCTGAGATAGACATACTATATTTTTGAGCAATATCCCAAAGAGTATCGCCACTTACAACTTTATGCGTAGTTGCACTAGTTGGTGTTGTTACTATTGAAACAGCATTCGTGCTTTTTAAAACTAGTTTTTGACCTACATAAATTGTATCCGTTGATAAATTATTCCATGATTTTAAGTTCGCTACAGATACACCATTTTTTGACCCAATACCAGTTAACGTGTCACCGGATTTTACAGTATACGATGTGCTGCTTGTGTTCCCTGTACTTGGTGTTGTCGTTGACCCACCAGTCGATGTTGAACCGCCTTTAATCGTCAATGTTTGGTTCACATAGATCGCGTCTGTTTTCAAACTATTCCATGATTTCAAGTCCGATACAGTTACGCCGTATTTTGAACCAATTCCAGTTAACGTGTCACCGGATTTTACAGTATACGATGTGCTGCTTGTGTTCCCTGTACTTGGTGTTGTCGTTGACCCACCAGTCGATATTGAACCGCCTTTAATCGTCAATGTTTGGTTCACATAGATCGCGTCTGTTTTCAAACTATTCCATGATTTCAAGTCCGATACAGTTACGCCGTATTTTGACCCAATACCAGTTAACGTGTCACCGGATTTCACAGTATACGATGTGCTACTTGTGTTCCCTGTACTTGGTGTTGTCGTTGACCCACCAGTCGATGTTGAACCGCCTTTAATCGTCAATGTTTGATTCACATAGATCGCGTCTGTTTTCAAACTATTCCATGATTTCAAGTTCGCTACAGTTACACCGTATTTTGAACCAATTCCAGTCAATGTGTCACCGGATTTCACAGTATACGATGTGCTGCTTGTGTTCCCTGTACTTGGTGTTGTCGTTGATCCACCTGAAGTTGAACCGCCTTTAATCGTTAACGTTTGATTCACATAAATCGTATCTGATTTTAAGTTGTTCCATGATTTTAAGTTTGACACAGATACACCGTATTTTGAACCAATACCTGTTAACGTATCACCAGATTTTACAGTATACGATGTACTGCTTGTGTTCCCTGTACTTGGTGTTGTCGTCGTGCCGCCTGAAGTTGAACCGCCTTTAATCGTTAACGTTTGATTCACATAAATCGTATCTGATTTTAAGTTGTTCCATGATTTCAAGTTTGACACAGATACACCGTATTTTGAACCAATACCTGTTAACGTATCACCAGATTTTACAGTATACGATGTACTGCTTGTGTTCCCTGTACTTGGTGTTGTCGTTGATCCACCTGAAGTTGAACCGCCTTTAATCGTCAACGTTTGATTCACATAAATCGTATCTGATTTTAAGTTGTTCCATGATTTCAAGTTTGACACAGATACGCCGTATTTTGAACCAATACCTGTTAAAGTGTCACCAGATTTTACAGTATATGACGTTTCGCCTGTATTCGACGACCCTGTATTTCCTGTATTTCCAGTGCTTGGTGTTGTTGAAGAATTATCATTTGATTCAGGAGTTGTTGTTGATCCTCCTGAAGATTTTGTATCATATTGTGTTAAGTTATATGCATTTATAATAGCATTTAATTTAGATGCATAAGTTGGGTCCGTCGCATAACGCCCTTGTAACCAAGCTGTTGCCTCAAATGCATTTGATGAATTACTTACCCAAGCTCCAGAATAATAGCCATGATCCCATGAAGTTCCATTTTTTATTAAATTTGCATTATCTTGTAAAGACTCAGCATAAGACGGGTATTTCTTAAAGTTTTGCGGAATGTAAATCCAGCCTGTTGAAGAACTCCATTCAGAAGTATACATCGTAACTGTATTTCCGTTGTAGCTTCCTTTGATACCAAATAGATTGTAGTTTGGACTAGTTGCTAGTTTACTGCTGCCATAGCCACTTTCTAAAGCTGCTTGTGCAATCATAACAGAAGCATATAAATCATTTTTAGCTGCAACTTGCTTTGCATAAGAGGCAATAGCATTAACAAAACCAGCTGGTGTTGTTGCATTTGCAATAGAGTCATTTGTTTTAGAAGGCGTTGGAGTTGTTACGTTCTTGGCTGCTGCTTCATTTAATGCTAAAACTTGTCCAACTTTAATTAAATCTGAAGACAAATTGTTCCATTTTTTCAAGTTTGCTACAGTCACATTATTGGCTTTACTAATTTTATTTAGTGTATCTCCCGATTTTACTGTGTACGTTTTTGCTGTTGCTACAGAAGTTGTTGCTACTGCTGTTGTTTTAGCTGAAGTCGTTGCAACTTTTAAAGTAACTGCAGTTGTTTTAGCCGAAGTCGTTGTAGTTTTCGGAGCAACTACCTTGGCTTTAACCGTTTCTTTTACAACTTCCTTTTTAACCTCTTCTTTTACAATTGTCGGTTCTTCTACTACTGGTTCTTCAGATTCTACAATAGTTTCAACCGTATCTTCTGCTTCTTCTGGAATACTAGGTTCAGCTTCGTTTGGAAGTTCTGCAACTTCTGGTTCTATAATTTCTTGTTCTACTGCTTCAATTGCTTCTACTTCTGGTACATCTTTTTCAATTTCATTTGGTAGTTCTACAACTTCTGATTCGCTCGGTTCAGCAACAAGATCAATTTCTTCTTCTACTACTTTTTCAGATTCATCTTTTGAAATAGTATCCTCAATCTCAAGTGATTCCTCTACTACTTCTGGTTTTAACACTTCAATTTCTTCAGCTGTATCTTCTTCTGAAACATCGCTTTCATCTTTAACTGCCTCGGTTGGTTCAGTAGTAGAATCATTTAACTCACCAGTTATTCCGGTACCTGCTTCATTTTCTATTTCTTCATTTGATTCTTCTGTTAATTTTTCTAGAGCAGTTAAAATTAATTCATCAATTTCTTCAACTGATAATTCGTCAAATTTTAAAGTTTCAAAATCTTCTGTAGATATAATAGTTTTTAATTCTTTAATTTTTTGTTCTTTCTCAATTAAATCGTCTTGTGATATGTACTCGCTACTGTCCGTTTCTACAGCTGTCTTTGTGGTTGCTTCTTCGGTTACATTAGTTACATTGCTGTTATGTTCAAGCGTTTCTTCCAATTTTTTACTACTTGTATCAGCTAATTCATTTGCGCTAGCTGATGCAGAAAAAGTTGGAAATGCTAGTAAACTCACTAATAAAGTTGTGCTAAAAACAGCTGTGCCTTTTTTCATCAATCCATTAGTATATCCTGATTGATCAAAACTTTTTTTATTTTTTTCAGCTGAAATTCTTTCTTTTCTTGTTTTTTCCAAAGTGAGTACCTCCTACTTTTATTCTTTAATCATTCTCAAGGTCTACTTTATTGTAAAGCACTTGCTATTTTATTATATCTTTCCCATAGATAGAATGGAAGGTTAAGTTAAGTAGAAGACCTTTTTTTAATATACGTTACACAACCGTAATATACACATATAGCGTTTCACTAAAATAGACAAAAAAATCAACCTAAATGTATAGTGACATTAGGTTG
The DNA here is from genome assembly GCF_038007125.1 of Carnobacterium sp. FSL W8-0810. Classification (NCBI taxonomy): domain Bacteria; kingdom Bacillati; phylum Bacillota; class Bacilli; order Lactobacillales; family Carnobacteriaceae; genus Carnobacterium; species Carnobacterium sp. FSL W8-0810. The sequence goes on from NZ_JBBOWO010000001.1 coordinate 49,479, forward strand.
ATTCGACTCATTTATCATTTAAGCAAAAGAAGTATCTGTTATCCAATCTTGTTGCAACAAAAAGTATGTATCTTTATTGTATGGTATCCAAAGATCAGCTGCAATAATATCTATAATAGCGTCCCAAAACACCGAATCTGTTTGTTGTTGTTTGGTTGTATTAAGCACTAGGCTCTTTCCATTTTCTGTTTGTACTAAAATTTTTGGAAATTGAATGCTCTTAATTTGACACGTCCCTATTAGTTGAACATATTCACTGTCATCAATTAGCATGTATTTCACTCCCTTAACCTACTACATTTAGTATATTCTTCAACTATTAAAAAAGAAATAAGAAAGTGTGTTTTTTAAAAAAAGTTATTATTTTTTTACTGATAGTCTTTGTTCTGTTTAATACTTTTAGTTTATTCTATACGTAGAATATGCTAAACTTATTTTTTCAATAAGTATATCCAATTTATAGAAAGTATGAGAAAAATTATGAAATCTAAAACATCTTTTTTTACCTCGAATTATTTTTTATTGTGTCTAGTGTTACTCATTCCTTTTAGTGTACTTGCATATGGAGTCGCACAGCAAGCTGAGTGGATCAATGTGTTTGACCACTTTATCGCCTCTCCTATCTTAATGAATCGTTCTCCTAAAAGCACTGCTTTTTATTCATTTATAACCGATATGGGTGGAACCTTTTTTATTGTACTTCTTACGTTGATCGTCAGTCTTTATTTTATTTGGCAAAAGAAAGATACTAAAACAGCATATTGGTTTATTTTACATGTTGCTCTAGGAGCTGGGCTCTTAAATCAAGTCGTAAAATTCTTTTTCCAGAGAACTCGGCCAACTATTGAACATTTGGTTTTACAAGACGGTTATAGTTTTCCAAGCGGTCATTCTATGGCTTCCTTAATTTGTTATGGTGGAATTGCTTTTTTGATCATCCACTTCACTCAAAAAAAATGGATTAAGTGGTTAACTTGTTTAATAACCGTACTCATTGTTAGTATTGTTGGTTTAAGTCGTATTTACTTGGGGGTACATTTTCCTTCTGATGTAGTTGCTGGATTTTGTTTAGCAGGTTCTTGGTTTGCTCTTTCTGCAGCCTTTTACTCTATTAAACTAAAAAAAATTAACAGAATTAAAAAGACTACATTTTAGCCATATAGACCCCTAAACAAGATTATTTAAATAGAAAGAAGGAAATTGACGTCTCACTCCAATTTCCTTCTTTTTTGATTATTCCATATTTATTTATAAATGATAAAATAGAATAAATAAGTCCATTCATTGATCGGATAGGAAGGATGAATAATCATGCTTGAAAATGCTCTACACTATAGTCGTACTTTATTAAAAAATACTCTTGTACCTGGGGATATTGTTATCGATGCTACAATAGGAAATGGGAACGACACAGTTCTGTTAGCAACATTAGTAGGTAAAACTGGGAAGGTTTATGGCTTTGACTTACAAGAACAAGCCATTAAAAAAACCAAAGAAAAACTGCTCTTAACCGGCTTAACCGACCAAGTTGTGTTATTTCAGCAAGGTCATGAGACGCTTAGTTCTGTACTGCCTGAAAATACTCTTTTAGCTGGAGCAATTTTTAATTTAGGCTATCTGCCTAAAGGTGATAAGACCATTATTACAAAGGCTGAAACTACATTAATCGCCATCAAAGAAATTTTACCTCGCCTAAGAAAAGGAGGTTTGCTTCTACTCGTTGTTTATTATGGTCATGAGGGAGGAAAAGAAGAAAAAGAGACTGTACTTAATTATGTCCAAACACTTCCTCAAATGAATTACACTGTTTTACGTTACGACTTTTTAAATCAAAAAAACAATCCACCTTTATTAATAGCTATTGAAAAAAAAGAAAGAAATGACAACTAAGCGTCATTTCTTTCTTTTTACATTATTTAGCTAAAAATAATTTCAAATCGTCAACTTTATCTGTATGTTCCCAAGTTAAATCAATATCGGTACGACCAAAGTGACCATATGCTGCAGTTTGTTTATAGATTGGTCTTTGTAAATCCAACATTTTGATAATACCAGCTGGTCTTAAATCAAAATTAGCACGTACTGCTTCAATTAATTTTGATTCTGAAATGGTTCCAGTTTCAAATGTATCAATAGAAATAGAAACTGGGTGTGCTACTCCGATTGCATAAGCCAATTGAACTTCACATTTATCTGCAAATCCAGCAGCCACAATATTTTTCGCAATATAACGAGCTGCATAACTTGCTGATCTATCTACTTTTGTAGGATCTTTCCCAGAGAAAGCACCTCCACCATGACGAGCATATCCGCCATAAGTATCAACGATAATTTTACGTCCAGTTAAACCTGCGTCTCCTTGAGGTCCTCCGATAACGAAGCGACCGGTTGGATTAATAAAGTATTTAGTCTCTGTATCTAGTAATTCACTAGGAATTTCATGTTTGATGACAAGTTCCATCATATCTTTTTTCAATAATTCATATGTCACATCTGGATGATGTTGAGTACTTATAACGATTGTGTCTACACGCAAAGGTTTATTATTTTCATCATATTCAACCGTAACTTGAGCTTTCGCATCTGGTCTTAAGTAAGAAACCAGCTTTTCTTTTCTAACTATAGATAGACGTTTTGTCAAACGGTGGCTCAATGAAATAGGTAATGGCATTAGTTCAGGTGTTTCGTTTACAGCAAAACCAAACATTAACCCTTGGTCCCCTGCACCAATTTGATCTAATTCATCTTGATTCGTTTCTTTAGATTCAATAGACTCATCAACACCTTGAGCAATATCTCTTGATTGTTCATCAATAGATACGATTACAGCACAAGTATCTGCGTCAAAACCATATTTAGCTCTTGTATACCCTATTTCACGAATTGTATCACGTACTGTTTTTTGGATATCAACATACGTTGTAGTAGAAATTTCTCCTGCTACTAATACTAAACCTGTTGTTACAATCGTTTCGCAAGCAACGCGTGCGTCCGGATCTTTTGTTAAAATTGCATCCAATATAGCATCACTGACTTGATCCGCTATTTTATCTGGATGTCCTTCTGAAACAGATTCAGAAGTAAATAATCTTCTTTCTGACATTACTTTGTTCCCCCTTTAAATTTTCGGTTACAAGGCTTCTCCACTTCTAAAGTGAATCCTCTCGGGAATCCGATTTGCAAACCTTATATATTCTACCATACTTCATTATCTATTAGTATAGAATGTGTTGTTTTTGTACTAAATTGATTGAAAGCCGATTTGCTTATCATTAAATATGCACTCTTATACTTTATTTATCTATACCCTTATCTCTTTTTTAGGTAAAATAAGAATAGACAAACAGTTAAAAGGGGTTTTTAAATTGTTCCAATCTATCTTCAAAACTATAAACCATTATCTTTACCATCCTTTATTTTTAGTTTTAACCATTCCTTTATCTTACTTAATAAGTGGGACTTTGTATGCAGGTCAGTATGCTCACTTTAGTGTTGTGCATTTTTTCTTATTGTATAGTTTTACTTTTATCAACCATTTATTAGGGAATTTTCTATTTAAAAAGACTAAGGAATCGATTTCTTATTTTCAATTGTCTTTTATTGCTTTCGAAATCATTAATCTACTGCTTATCTTCTATTTTTCTTTTAGAGTCCATTATTTAGCTGGTTTGCTATTACTTTTGTACAGTTTAGTGATTCATCTACAATTCTATCTTGTTAAACAAGGTTATGCTTGGCTAATGTTAGTTTTCTCTAGTATTTTTAAAGGTGGGATTTTAACCTACTTAAGTTTTTATGTTCAAGCTAACTTTATCCCCTCAACTCTTTTTTACTGGAGCATTCCTCTAGTCCTAGTTGTATTCTTAGTAGAGTTTGGAAAACTTCAATTAAATTATGGAAGTATCCATAAAGATTTCAGCAACGATCAGACAACCTTATTATTTTTAAAACAAGAGCTGTTTAATCGCATCTTTTTAGGATTGACTGTTCTTATTTATCTCATCAGCTTTATCATCTTTATTCCTACATTTAACAAACTGAGTTTTATTATTTTATTGACTATTCCTTTCGCTCTTAGCATTATTCAGTCCATTCTATCTACTAAAAAAACTGTTCCAACTAAACTTAAACAAAGAATGCTGTATGTCTATTCTATTTCTTTCTTTATCGCATTTAGTATTATTTTATTTGTCCATATATTTTAATTTTCTCTTCCCGTATATCCCTTTCAGTACTAGCAAGATTAAGTTTCTAGTACTGTTTTTTCTAATCAATACAAAAAAAGAACAAGAGAATTTTCTCTTGTTCTTTTTTTGTTATTTTATGACCCGTACGGGAATCGAACCCGTGATACCGCCGTGAAAGGGCGGTGTCTTAACCGCTTGACCAACGGGCCAGTTTACTATTTTTAATTAATGGGCCTAAATGGACTCGAACCATCGACCTCACGCTTATCAGGCGTGCGCTCTAACCAGCTGAGCTATAGGCCCATAAAAAAAGCGGGTGACGAGAATCGAACTCGCATCAACAGCTTGGAAGGCTGTGGTTTTACCACTAAACTACACCCGCATTACATAAATGGCCTGGGACAGAATCGAACTGCCGACACCTTGAGCTTCAATCAAGTGCTCTACCAACTGAGCTACCAGGCCAACTATTCAATTAAACGGTCTCGACGGGAATCGAACCCGCGATCTTCTGCGTGACAGGCAGACATGTTAACCCCTACACCACGAGACCTTTTTTATTTTTAAACTATCTTTTATAAAAAAGATAAATTGCGGGGACAGGACTTGAACCTGTGACCTTCGGGTTATGAGCCCGACGAGCTGCCAACTGCTCCACCCCGCGATAATATTAATATTAATTTGAAAAAGGAGGATAAGGGATTCGAACCCTTGCGTGCTTTTACACACCTGACGGTTTTCAAGACCGTTCCCTTCAGCCGGACTTGGGTAATCCTCCATAAGACTGATAAGATATTTCAGTATTAAATTAAACATAATTGTTTATGACCCGTACGGGAATCGAACCCGTGATACCGCCGTGAAAGGGCGGTGTCTTAACCGCTTGACCAACGGGCCGAAAAAAACACAAAAAAATAAATTACGGAGAAGGAGGGATTTGAACCCTCGCGCCGCGTTAACGACCTACACCCTTAGCAGGGGCGCCTCTTCAGCCACTTGAGTACTTCCCCAAAAAACCAAAATAGTTAATTATTTAATTTATTCAATGGGCCTAAATGGACTCGAACCATCGACCTCACGCTTATCAGGCGTGCGCTCTAACCAGCTGAGCTATAGGCCCATAAAAAAAGCGGGTGACGAGAATCGAACTCGCATCAACAGCTTGGAAGGCTGTGGTTTTACCACTAAACTACACCCGCAAAAAACGGTCTCGACGGGAATCGAACCCGCGATCTTCTGCGTGACAGGCAGACATGTTAACCCCTACACCACGAGACCTTTTTTACTTTTATACTATCTTTTTTACAAAAGATAAATTGCGGGGACAGGACTTGAACCTGTGACCTTCGGGTTATGAGCCCGACGAGCTGCCAACTGCTCCACCCCGCGATAATATTAATGAATCATTTTAAAAAAAGGAGGATAAGAGATTCGAACTCTTGCGTGCTTTTACACACCTGACGGTTTTCAAGACCGTTCCCTTCAGCCGGACTTGGGTAATCCTCCATAATGATACAAGGTTACTTTAATCTTTACTGATTAATGGACCTTGTAGGACTCGAACCTACGACCGGACGGTTATGAGCCGTCTGCTCTAACCAACTGAGCTAAAGGTCCAAGATCTTTTAAATAATAATAATAATAGCGGCGAAGGGGATCGAACCCCCGACCTCCCGGGTATGAACCGGACGCTCTAGCCAGCTGAGCTACACCGCCATAATAATAAGGTGAATATTTTTAAAAAAGTGGAGCCTAGCGGGATCGAACCGCTGACCTCCTGCGTGCAAGGCAGGCGCTCTCCCAGCTGAGCTAAGGCCCCTAAATTTTAAATCGGGAAGACAGGATTCGAACCTGCGACCCCTTGGTCCCAAACCAAGTGCTCTACCAAGCTGAGCTACTTCCCGTAATGCTGAGTTTTATCTTTTTTTACAAAAGAAATGCACCCAAGAGGACTTGAACCTCTAACCCCTTGATTCGTAGTCAAGTACTCTATCCAATTGAGCTATGGGTGCAAATGGTGCCGAGGGCCGGAATCGAACCGGCACGGTGATCACTCACCGCAGGATTTTAAGTCCTGTGCGTCTACCTGTTCCGCCACCCCGGCATTAGAACAGCTTGTCATTCTTACGAATGAGCTCACTAGTTGAACTAGTAAGCGAAAGACGGGATTCGAACCCGCGACCCCCACCTTGGCAAGGTGATGTTCTACCACTGAACTACTTTCGCAACAAAATGCCGGCTAAAGGAGTTGAACCCTCGACCCTCTGATTACAAATCAGATGCTCTACCAACTGAGCTAAGCCGGCTAAAGTGGTACTTCACTAATCATTCAAAAAAAATGGTGCGGGTGAAGGGACTTGAACCCCCACGTCTTTCAACGCTAGATCCTAAATCTAGTGCGTCTGCCAATTCCGCCACACCCGCAAAAGTATGGCATAACTAAACATGTTGAATGATTAGTTATGAGTCATGCAGGATTCGAACCTGCGACCCTCTGATTAAAAGTCAGATGCTCTACCAACTGAGCTAATGACTCATGGTGGAGGTTGACGGGATCGAACCGCCGACCCTCTGCTTGTAAGGCAGATGCTCTCCCAGCTGAGCTAAACCTCCATCTGAGAAAAAATAATTGAATCTGCGTGGCAGCGTCCTACTCTCACAAAGGGAAACCCTTCACTACCATCGGCGCTAAGAAGCTTAACTGCTGTGTTCGGCATGGGAACAGGTGTGACCTTCTTGCCATCGCCACCACACAAATTTCAATCTAGAGAACGTTGTTCTCTCAAAACTGGATAAGTTAAAAGTTTGTTCTTCGTTTAGAAACCGTCGTACACCGTTTATTCTTTGGTTAAGTCCTCGACCGATTAGTATTGGTCCGCTCCATCTATCGCTAGACTTCCACTTCCAACCTATCAACCTGATCATCTCTCAGGGGTCTTACTCACTTACGTGATGGGAAATCTCATCTTGAGGGGGGCTTCACGCTTAGATGCTTTCAGCGTTTATCCCGTCCACACATAGCTACCCAGCAATGCCCTTGGCAGAACAACTGGTACACCAGAGGTGTGTCCATCCCGGTCCTCTCGTACTAAGGACAGCTCCTCTCAAATTTCCTACGCCCGCGACGGATAGGGACCGAACTGTCTCACGACGTTCTGAACCCAGCTCGCGTACCGCTTTAATGGGCGAACAGCCCAACCCTTGGGACCGACTACAGCCCCAGGATGCGATGAGCCGACATCGAGGTGCCAAACCTCCCCGTCGATGTGGACTCTTGGGGGAGATAAGCCTGTTATCCCCAGGGTAGCTTTTATCCGTTGAGCGATGGCCCTTCCATGCGGAACCACCGGATCACTAAGCCCGACTTTCGTCCCTGCTCGACTTGTAGGTCTCGCAGTCAAGCTCCCTTATGCCTTTACACTCTGCGAATGATTTCCAACCATTCTGAGGGAACCTTTGGGCGCCTCCGTTACACTTTAGGAGGCGACCGCCCCAGTCAAACTGCCCGTCAGACACTGTCTCCCAGCCCGATAAGGGCTGTGGGTTAGAGTGGTCATACAGCAAGGGTAGTATCCCACCAACGCCTCCACCAAGACTGGCGTCCTGGCTTCAATGGCTCCTACCTATCCTGTACAAGCTGTACAAACACTCAATATCAAACTGCAGTAAAGCTCCATGGGGTCTTTCCGTCCTGTCGCGGGTAACCTGCATCTTCACAGGTACTATAATTTCACCGAGTCTCTCGTTGAGACAGTGCCCAGATCGTTACGCCTTTCGTGCGGGTCGGAACTTACCCGACAAGGAATTTCGCTACCTTAGGACCGTTATAGTTACGGCCGCCGTTTACTGGGGCTTCAATTCTGAGCTTCGCCCGAGAGCTAACCCATCCTCTTAACCTTCCAGCACCGGGCAGGCGTCAGCCCCTATACGTCATCTTACGATTTTGCAGAGACCTGTGTTTTTGATAAACAGTCGCCTGGGCCTATTCACTGCGGCTGACCAATTGGTCAGCACCCCTTCTCCCGAAGTTACGGGGTCATTTTGCCGAGTTCCTTAACGAGAGTTCTCTCGCACACCTTAGGATTCTCTCCTCGACTACCTGTGTCGGTTTGCGGTACGGGCAGTTTGTTTCTAACTAGAAGCTTTTCTTGACAGTGTGACATCGGGAACTTCGGTACTTAATTTCCCTCCCCATCACAACTTGTTCTTAAAGAAGCAAGCATTTGACTCACTTCAAAACTTGTTGCTTGGACGCGCATATCCAACAGCGCGTATTCCTTAGCCTACTGTGTCCCTCCATTGTTCAAACAAAACAAACTGGTACAGGAATCTCAACCTGTTGTCCATCGTCTACGCCATTCGGCCTCGACTTAGGTCCCGACTAACCCTGGGAGGACGAGCCTTCCCCAGGAAACCTTAGTCATTCGGTGGACGGGATTCTCACCCGTCTTTCGCTACTCATACCGGCATTCTCACTTCTAAGCGCTCCACTAGTCCTCACGATCTAGCTTCAACGCCCTTAGAACGCTCTCCTACCATAGAACCAATGGTTCTATCCACAGCTTCGGTGTTATGTTTAGCCCCGGTAAATTTTCGGCGCAGGGTCACTCGACTAGTGAGCTATTACGCACTCTTTAAATGATGGCTGCTTCTGAGCCAACATCCTAGTTGTCTAAGCAACTCCACATCCTTTTCCACTTAACATAAACTTTGGGACCTTAGCTGGTGGTCTGGGCTGTTTCCCTTTCGACTACGGATCTTATCACTCGCAGTCTGACTCCCGGATATAAATCAATGGCATTCGGAGTTTATCTGAATTCGGTAACCCGAGAAGGGCCCCTAGTCCAAACAGTTGCTCTACCTCCATGATTCTAATTCCGAGGCTAGCCCTAAAGCTATTTCGGAGAGAACCAGCTATCTCCAAGTTCGATTGGAATTTCTCCGCTACCCACACCTCATCCCCGCATTTTTCAACATACGTGGGTTCGGTCCTCCAGTGCGTATTACCGCACCTTCAACCTGGACATGGGTAGATCACTTGGTTTCGGGTCTACGACCACATACTCATTCGCCCTATTCAGACTCGCTTTCGCTACGGCTCCGTCTCATCAACTTAACCTCGCATGGGATCGTAACTCGCCGGTTCATTCTACAAAAGGCACGCTATCACCCATTAACGGGCTTTAACTATTTGTAGGCACACGGTTTCAGGGGCTATTTCACTCCTCTTCCGAGGTTCTTTTCACCTTTCCCTCACGGTACTGGTTCACTATCGGTCACTAGGGAGTATTTAGCCTTGGGAGATGGTCCTCCCGGATTCCGACGGAATTTCTCGTGTTCCGCCGTACTCAGGATACTGATCAGAGTGGATGTGGTTTCGGATACAGGGCTTTTACCTTCTTCGGCAGACCTTTCCAGGTCGCTTCTCCTACCAAATCCATTTATGACTCTATGTGTTCAGTCCTACAACCCCAGAAAGCAAGCTTTCTGGTTTGGGCTATTCCCGTTTCGCTCGCCGCTACTCAGGGAATCGATTTTTCTTTCTCTTCCTGCAGGTACTTAGATGTTTCAGTTCTCTGCGTCTACCTCTACTAACCTATGTATTCAGTTAGCAGTAACATCCTATCAAAGATGCTGGGTTCCCCCATTCGGAAATCTTTGGATCAAAGCTTACTTACAGCTCCCCAAAGCATATCGGCGTTAGTCCCGTCCTTCATCGGCTCCTAGTGCCAAGGCATTCACCGTGCGCCCTTATTAACTTAACCTATGGTTAATCGTTAATGTTCAATACTCATCTTACGATGAGAACCTTAAAAAACTCATTTTTAAAACTTTTCGGTGTGTTTCTGGTTTCTTACTTGAATTACAATTTTTAACTTTATCCAGTTTTCAAAGAACAACATCTATCTATTGAGAAGATTAGACCTCTCAAAACTAAACAAAGTAAGTACGAATGTGTGGGTTTCCGTTATATTCCTTAGAAAGGAGGTGATCCAGCCGCACCTTCCGATACGGCTACCTTGTTACGACTTCACCCCAATTATCTGTCCCACCTTAGGCGGCTGGCTCCCAAAAGGGTTACCTCACCGACTTCGGGTGTTACAAACTCTCGTGGTGTGACGGGCGGTGTGTACAAGACCCGGGAACGTATTCACCGCGGCGTGCTGATCCGCGATTACTAGCGATTCCGGCTTCATGCAGGCGAGTTGCAGCCTGCAATCCGAACTGAGAATGGCTTTAAGAGATTAGCTTGGCCTCGCGACCTTGCGACTCGTTGTACCATCCATTGTAGCACGTGTGTAGCCCAGGTCATAAGGGGCATGATGATTTGACGTCATCCCCACCTTCCTCCGGTTTATCACCGGCAGTCTCACTAGAGTGCCCAACTGAATGCTGGCAACTAATAATAGGGGTTGCGCTCGTTGCGGGACTTAACCCAACATCTCACGACACGAGCTGACGACAACCATGCACCACCTGTCACTTTGTCCCCGAAGGGAAAGCTCTATCTCTAGAGTGGTCAAAGGATGTCAAGACCTGGTAAGGTTCTTCGCGTTGCTTCGAATTAAACCACATGCTCCACCGCTTGTGCGGGTCCCCGTCAATTCCTTTGAGTTTCAACCTTGCGGTCGTACTCCCCAGGCGGAGTGCTTAATGCGTTAGCTGCAGCACTGAAGGGCGGAAACCCTCCAACACTTAGCACTCATCGTTTACGGCGTGGACTACCAGGGTATCTAATCCTGTTTGCTCCCCACGCTTTCGAGCCTCAGCGTCAGTTACAGACCAGAGAGTCGCCTTCGCCACTGGTGTTCCTCCACATATCTACGCATTTCACCGCTACACGTGGAATTCCACTCTCCTCTTCTGCACTCAAGTTCTCCAGTTTCCAATGACCCTCCCCGGTTGAGCCGGGGGCTTTCACATCAGACTTAAAGAACCGCCTGCGCTCGCTTTACGCCCAATAAATCCGGACAACGCTTGCCACCTACGTATTACCGCGGCTGCTGGCACGTAGTTAGCCGTGGCTTTCTGGTTAGATACCGTCAGGGGATGAGCAGTTACTCTCATCCTTGTTCTTCTCTAACAACAGAGTTTTACGATCCGAAAACCTTCTTCACTCACGCGGCATTGCTCCGTCAGACTTTCGTCCATTGCGGAAGATTCCCTACTGCTGCCTCCCGTAGGAGTCTGGGCCGTGTCTCAGTCCCAGTGTGGCCGATCACCCTCTCAGGTCGGCTACGTATCATCGCCTTGGTGAGCCATTACCTCACCAACTAGCTAATACGCCGCGGGTCCATCCATAAGCGGTAGCCGAAGCCACCTTTTTTCCATCTGTCAGGAGACAATTGGAAATATGCGGTATTAGCATCCGTTTCCGGATGTTATCCCCCTCTTATGGGCAGGTTACCCACGTGTTACTCACCCGTCCGCCACTCTTTTGTCTCGGTGGGTGCAAGCACCCGGTGAAACAAAAGCGTTCGACTTGCATGTATTAGGCATGCCGCCAGCGTTCGTCCTGAGCCAGGATCAAACTCTCATATAAAATGATGCTTGAAGCTCATTATTGATTGCTAGCGAATAATTATTCACTATATTTGTTACTGTTGACTCAGCACTGCTGAGTCACCCTCACATTTGGTTCGTCTTACTTTGTTTAGTTTTCAAAGGTCTAAAGCTTGTTGTTTTGTTTCTGACAACTTCTAAATTATAGCAGTTGTTTTTCAACTTGTCAACAACTTTTTAAATAAATATTTTTTTATTTGAATATTTATCCATTTGCCAGCTCAGTTATTTCATGAGGACTTTAGTAGAATAACATATCTCTTTACGTTCTGTCAACATTATTTTTACAATAACATTTCCGAACTACTAGGTCTATCACGTATCTCTCTTAGCGACATCAATTACTATAACAAGTTTTTTAAGACTGGTCAATAAAAAGATTTCCTTTTTTTTACTTTTTTTCAAAAAACGTATATTTTATCATTTTATTGCATTTTAATTTGCCTTACATAAATCAAAGGTATACAAAATTAAGTATATTTTAAAAAATGGCTTTAGGATTGTTCGCTTTTTCCGAAAATCATTTTATTACATATTGATACAAATTAAAGTCATTTATTTGTTCTCCTGCATTAACATCTTTTACACAATCAATAAAATCAAATTTTTCTTGTTGATACATTTGATTTAAAAATCTATTTTCAGCAATGCAATCTAACCGAAGTGCTTTTTTTCGTTCTTGTTTCGCATATTCTTTTGCTGCATTGATCATCAAATGCGGAATACCCATTCCTGATTTATTTCTTTTTATATTTAATCGATGAAGGTAATAAAAATCATTACTTGAATCTGCTCCCCATAACGTAACATCCCACTTACTTTGGCAATCCCATAAAATGAACATCCCTGCTAGTTCATTATCAACTGTTCCATAGAAGACCTCTCCTCTTAAAATTGCACTTGCTGTATCGTGGTTATCTTTGCCATCTAATATTCCGTTCCATTGTAAAGAACCTTTAGCTTTTAACCATAATGCCGTTTCTTTAAGTAGCCCTTCAATCATTTCGAAATCTTCAGGCTTTGCTTGATGTAATATAAAATTTTTGTTCATATTATTCTCCTTTCTTCTATATAAGAGTAAATCACAACTATTTTTTGATTATTAGAATACTTTACTATAGACAAACTCTACTATTCAACATCTTTTTCACTTTTTCTATTTATATGTTGGCTTATTTAACAAAAAAAATAACTAGGCAAAACTATATGCCTGCTCAAATAAACTATTAAAAAAATGTTCGATGTGTCTTTTACAAATAATACTTGCTTTCTTAATAAGTCAGCTAATAAATAGCATAACGCTAAAAGTACACCCAAATATAAGAAGCTTAAAAAAAACTCCTAAACCACTGATCAGAATAAAAGAACTCGCGAGAGATTTAAAAATTAGATTAAGTGCAGGAAAGTTTAACCTGGTTTGGATCATAATTTTTATAGACAGTTCAATAAGCTTACAATAATCCGAATAAAATAACAGCTAACTTTTATAATTAATCCGACTTCAATTTCTACTTTTCTTTATATTCTATACTAACTTAAAGAAATCATTTATTCTAACCCATTTAACTAGCTTCACTAAATTAATTTCCCTAGTTAATATTACGTACAAAAAAAGCTTTAATATCTTTCTTCTATATTAACGATAGAAAAAGATACTAAAGCTTTTAACTGGTAACTATTTTTTATATGATGCTAGATTACAGACGTGCATTTAATTCTTTACCTAATTCTTCAAAGCCTGGTTTTCCTAATAAAGCAAACATATTTTTCTTGTATGCTTCAACACCTGGTTGGTCAAATGGATTAACACCATTTAAGTAACCAGATAAACCGATTGCGATTTCAAAGAAGTACATCATGTAGCCTAAAGTATAAGCATCTTGTTGAGGAATCGTTACAATTAGATTAGGTACATCTCCATCAGTATGAGCCAATAGAGTTCCTTGGAATGCTTTAGTATTTACGTAGTCTATTCCTTTTCCTTCTAAATAGCCTAAGCCGTCCAAATCTGCTTCAGTAGCCGGAATAGCAATATCAAATTTTGGTTTATCTACTTTAATAACCGTTTCAAAGATATTACGTTGTCCTTCTTGGATGTATTGACCCATTGAGTGAAGATCAGTAGAGAAGTTTACACTTGAAGGATAGATTCCTTTTTGGTCTTTACCTTCAGATTCTCCAGCTAATTGTTTCCACCACTCAGAGAAGTATTGTAATGATGGTTCATAATTAACTAAAATTTCAGTATCTTTCCCTTTACGGTAGAAGACGTTACGCAATACTGCATATTGGTAAGCTTCATTTTCTTCAATTTTATCATTTGATAATGCAACTGACGCATCTGCAGCACCTATCATCAATTGATCAATGTCTGCTCCGCTTGCTGCGATTGGCAATAAACCTACTGCTGTTAATACAGAGAATCGTCCGCCAACGTCATCAGGAATGATGAATGATTCATAGCCTTGTGCATTTGCTTCTTGTTTTAAAGCTCCGCGTTCTTTATCTGTAGTAGCATAAATACGTGATTTAGCTTCTTCTGCACCATATTTCTTTTCTAATAATTCTTTAAATACTCTAAAAGCAATAGCTGGCTCAGTAGTCGTACCTGATTTAGAGATAATGTTTACTGAGAAATCACGGTCTCCAATTACTTGGATCAAATCATGCAAGTAACTTGAACTGATGCTATTTCCAGCAAACAGAATTTGTGGCGCTTTACGCGTTTCTTTATCTAGTAAGTTAACAAAAGAATGATTTAAGAAATCAATGGCAGCTTTTGCTCCTAAATAAGATCCACCAATTCCGATAACAACAAGAATTTCTGAATCATTTTGAATTTTTTTAGCTGCTTCTTTGATGCGAGCAAATTCTTCTTTATCATAATTTTTTGGTAAGTCGATCCAACCTAGGTAATCACTACCTGCTCCAGTCCCTTTGCGCAACATTTCATCAGCAGTAGTTACCTGTTGTTGTAAGTTCGCGATTTCATGTGGTTGTACAAATTTCTCAACATTTGAATAATCAAATTTAATATGACCCACTTAAATCCCTCCAATTAATTGTCTTAGAGAATAAAAGTACTATTCCCATACCTTTTAACTTTAGTTGTTTTACTGAAAAAAAGCAAGAAAAAAACGGCATTTCCTATATGAGAAATACCGCTAAAGGTCAATATTATTTAAATTGTGGAACTCCTGAGATTTCCCAATTTTCTAAGGTTTTTGTAAGATCATCAGAATGTAGCCAAGATAAAGAATGTTTGTTGTTTTCAGTTAGAAGGCTATGGTCTATTTCTTCATTATATAATTCGAAAACAAACAACGGGATACGTTTATCATTAACTACTGCATTTGTCAGTTCGTATAAATTCAAATCAGAGGCATCAATGGGTAAAATTAACTTTAACTGGTCTATTATACAAGCTAACCCTGTTTTAGCATCACTGATTTCTGTGGTAGGGAAAGAGTGCAACTCAGCTTCTTCTTTTACCAAGAATACATATTTTCCTTCTGGTCCTTTTGCCATTATCGTCCCAGCTACCCATCTTTTTTCTATCATTAGTTTACACCTCTACCTATAGTTTTAAGCTCATTTATTTTGTTTACAATAGGTCAATCATTACCTTAATACACTAATTTCTTTTTTTCATCTTCTTTTGCTTCTTCAATCCATTTAGGCATTGCTTCCTTTATTGTAGCGAAACCAATTTTATCGGATTTTTCATGGTGTTGACGTCTTTTCTTAGGATGATATTGATAGGTCGTACTTTCCTCTAACGCTCTTAGAGATAAACTGATTTTTTTTGTGTATTCATCAATATCTAATACCATCACTTCAATATCGCTGCCTACTTCTAATACTTCACTTAAGTCTTTAACAAAACCGTGTTTGCATTCTGAGATATGGATAAGTCCTTGTGTTTCATTGTCAAGAGAGACGAATGCTCCATAAGGTTGAATTCCAGTAACTGTTCCTTTGATTACCATACCAATTTTGTACTCCACCCCTATCACCTCACTTATACGTTTTAAAAAAACTTTTTATTTATGTTTTTATTCTAGCACAAATAATATTAACGTGTGTTCAGAATACGTTTTCATTTTAACGTTACCTTAATTTTTTTATGTATTTAGTATAGATAGAGCGAATATTAGATATCTATTAATTTTATCAGTATACTAAATTAAAAGGCATTGACTATCTATTTGAACGGAGGAACAGCTAAATGAAATGGAATTTTGATGATATTATTGATCGAAATGGACAACATAGTATTAAATGGGATTATGCTAAAAAATTATTTGAAAACGAGGATGTTTTACCTATGTGGGTAGCCGATATGGACTTTGCCAATCCCCCCACAGTTGTCGATGAATTGAAAAAATTAGTAGAACAACAGATTTTAGGTTACTCTTTTCCATCTGATTCACTTTACAAATCTATTATTGACTGGCAAAAAGAACGCCACAATTTGCATTTGAAGCCTCAAGATATTTTATTTTCACCTGGCGTTGTTCCAAGTATTGCACTCATTATTCAAACATTCACTAAAGAACAGGATGCTGTGTCGATTCACGATCCCGTCTACAACCCATTTGAGCAAATGGTAACGTTGAATAACCGCAGAGCCATTCGTTCTCCACTGCTCATTGAGGATAATTTATTTAAAATGGATTTTGCAGCTATTGAACAACAGTTTAAGCAAGAAAAGGTCCGTTTAGTTATTTTAAGTAACCCTCATAACCCTGGTGGCCGTGTCTGGACAAAGGAAGAATTGATTCAATTGGCTACCTTATGTCAAAAGTATCATGTTATTTTGTGTAGTGATGAAATACATGGAGATCTTGTTTACAAATCTGAGAATTTCGTTTCTGTTGCGGCTATCGATGAACACTACCAAGACTTCGTTATTACACTTACAGCAGCCACTAAGACTTTCAACTTAGCTGGCATTAAAAATTCAATGATATTCGTTCAAAACGAAACATTGCGCAATGCTATAAAACACGTTCAAGCAAAAACAGAACAAAATAGCATCAATACATTTGGATACATTGCTACAGAAGCTGCTTTTAAAACTGGCGGTCCTTGGTTAGAAGATCTCTTAGCCTATTTAAAAATTAATTTAGAAACTATTTGTACTTTTTTTGATACAGAATTGCCTCAAGTCCATTATATGAGACCACAAGGCACTTACTTATTCTGGTTTGATTGCTCTACTTTAGGTATTCCAGATGAACAATTAATCCATCACTTTGCACAGGTGGGAAAAATTGGATTAAATGCTGGTTCAGCATATGGCCCTAAAGGAACCCAATACATGCGGTTAAATTTTGCTGCTCCTCATGCAACTGTTATAGAAGGATTGAACCGTATCAAGATTGCTTTTGACCATTCAAATAGATAAAAAAAGAAGTTGAGAATAGTATTCTCAACTTCTTTTTTTTTAACCTATTACAATGCTTTCAATAACGATATCATTTACAGGTTTATCTTGAGGTCCGCGTTTAACATTTTGGATGCTGTCTACAACATCCATGCCTTCAACTACATGACCAAAAACAGTATGACGGTTATCTAACCATGGTGTTCCACCATTCTCTTTATAAGCTTCAACAACTTCTGCTGGGTATCCGGCAGCTTCCAATTGGCCTACCATGTTTGCTGGTGTTTGAGAAGCTGATACAATAAAGAATTGACTTCCATTTGTATGAGGACCTGCATTAGCCATTGAAAGAGCTCCTTTAAGGTTGAAAGCTTTATCTGAGAATTCATCTTCAAAAGAAGTTCCCCAAACACTTTCTCCACCCATACCGGTTCCAGTTGGGTCTCCCCCTTGAATCATGAAATCAGGAATAACACGGTGAAAAATGATTCCGTTGTAGTAGCCGCTCTCTGCTAACTTAACAAAGTTTTCTACAGCTTTAGGAGCAATTTCTGGGAATAATTTAACTTTCAACTCACCCATAGTTGTTTTAATAGTTGCAGTTTTTTCATTGCTTGCTACTTCAGTTGATAATTGTGGAAATTCAGACATTTTATCGTCCTCCTATTTTTTATATTTACTTCTCTATCATACCGAAATCTTACTTGTATTGCTATTTTTTTTGGCTAATTTAACTGGAGAGAAGAAAAATAGATGTCCGATGTATTTTTTTCGCTCTTAAGAATACTTTTTTTATCAAAGTAAGAGGGGTTTCATGTTATGATATGAAAAAAGACTATTGATTTTTTAAAGGATGGGACACTATGCTTATTTTATCGAATTTTCCGCTTGTTGCAGCATTTGCAGCTATCACATTTGCACAATTTATTAAAGTGCCAGTAGCTTTTCTATTAAGAAGAAAGACAACATGGGCATTAGCTACTTCTACTGGCGGGATGCCTAGTTCACATTCAGCAGCTGTATCAGCACTTATTACAGCTTTAGCTCTACAATATGGGGTTGCTTCTCCTTTTGTAGCTATAGCAAGTACTTTTGGAGCCATTGTTATGTTTGATTCCATGGGCGTACGCCGACAAAGTGGAGAACAGGGAATCTTGTTGAATCAATTGATGGTTGATTTTCATACCTTGAGTAAAAAAGTAGTGAAACTTTCTCATGAATCAATGTCACTTGTAGATGAGAAAAAAGAACGCCACTTAAAAGAATATCTTGGACATAAACCTATCGAAGTTTTTTTTGGAATCCTGACCGGTATTGGAGTGGCTTTTATTACCCGAGCTCTATTGACCTATTTTTCATTTTTATAATCTTTACTAGTCCTTTACTTGCCTTGAAAAAGGAGTTGGTTAGAGGACTATTTTTTTATTGAAACCTATGATTACTCTTGTCTTATATGCTATACTTTAAGACAATTTGATTGATAAAATTGTACTCTTGGAGGAATTCAGTTTTGAATATGACTAAAGAAGTCTTTGACATTACGATTATTGGTGGCGGTCCTGTTGGTATGTTTGCTGCTTTTTATGGAGGTATGCGAAATGCAAAAGTTAAGATTATTGAAAGTTTGCCACAATTAGGCGGACAATTAAGTATGTTATACCCTGAAAAAGATATTTATGATATTGCGGCTCTTCCAGTAGTAAAAGGACAAGAATTGATCGATAACCTTACTGTCCAAATGTCACGTTTTGATCCAACTATCTGTTTAGAAGAAGAAGTCACCCATGTCATTAAAAATGATGATGGATTATTTGAGATGACCACAAAAAAAGGTATCCATTATTCAAAAGCTATTATTATAACAGCGGGGAATGGAGCCTTTCAACCAAGAAGATTAGAGTTGGAACACGCTGATGATTACGAAGGCAAAACGCTTCATTACTATGTCAATAATATTGAACAATTTAAAGATCGTACTGTGGCTATATGTGGCGGCGGTGATTCTGCTGTGGATTGGGCACTGACGCTTGAACCAATTGCAAAAAAAGTTTACCTTATTCATCGCCGGAATAAATTTAGAGCGATGGAGCACAGTGTTTCTTCATTAGAACAATCTAGCGTTGAAGTGATTACCCCATATATTCCAGTTGAGTTAAAGGGTGATCGCCCTCAAATCCAATCTGTCCACTTGAAAGAAGTCCGAGGTGAAGATGAAAAAGAACTTAAAATTGACAACTTCTTAATCAATTATGGCTTTACTTCTTCTATTGGACCAATGAAACAATGGGGATTTGATGTTAAACGAAACGAGATTCCAGTAAATACTAAAATGGAAACTAGTGTTTCTGGTATATATGCAGCCGGCGACATCTGTACTTACGAAGGGAAAATTAAATTGATTGCGACAGGATTTGGTGAAGCTCCTACGGCTATCAATAATGCAATGAGTTATATCAATCCTGATGAACGTGTTCAACCCATGCACAGTACCAGCCTTTTTTAGTTTTTATTTTTCTTTAGCTGAAAAAATGCAACTTTTCTTAGTAGACTTGGATAGTTATTATAAGTCATTTACCCTCCTTTCTAGTATAATTAAATTATACTTAAAACGGAGGGATAGAAATGGTAAAAGATACAAATGAGTTACATGAAAAAGCTTTAGCCTTATTAAACCAACGTGGAGTCCAATTAGCTGACATTGCTGAATTGGTGATGTTTTTACAACAATCTTATATCGATGATTTAACTGATGAAGTTTGTTTAGAAAACGTAAAAGCTGTTTTGAAAAAAAGAGAAGTTCAAAATACGATTCTGACTGGAATCCAGTTGGATATTTTAGCTGAAAATAAAGAATTGATGAATCCTTTATTGGACATCATCGTTGAGGATGAAGGCCTATATGGAATAGATGAGATCATGGCTCTTTCTATTGTGAACGTCTATGGTTCTATCGGCTTTACAAATTACGGATATATCGACAAAATCAAACCTGGTATTTTAAAAAAATTAAATAGTCACAACGATAATGAAGTTCATACGTTTTTAGATGATATTGTTGGAGCTATCGCGGCTGCAGCTGCTAGTCGCTTAGCGCATGCTCATCCAACAAAAAGCGACATTACAAAATAAAAATACTTTTAAATTAAACAAGAACGCACTGACATCTAATAGTTGTCAGTGCGTTCTTGTTTAATTAAAGGCCTTTTTTTTAGTATGGAAATACCCAAAGATAAGTTGAAGTTCAATCAGGACAAAAGCCAAAATAAAACAGTGCATGAAGAATGTTTCAGGCAAAGCTAAAATAATGGGATCTGTAGAAGGATTAAACAACCAAGCATCATTATTAAAAAACAATTTATGAAATGCTACAAATAACTGATCAAAACTCACAGCTATCATAAAAAACACCACAAAAGGGACCATTATTCCAACTTGGAATGGACGAACCAACTTCCAAAAAAGCTGATTTCTCTTAATGTAACGAATATAGAAAAATGAACCTACAGCAGTAATTACCATAATGACATAATCCACTATGAACAGTCTCTTAACTTCATAAAAGTGAAACAACCCGCTTTGGGAACTTGGAAAATCTGGAAAATTTAATTCTGACACCCATGGCAAGTTTAAATAGTTAAGCAGCACACGATAGTTTTCCATTAATGCTTCTTTAGGTAACCCTACTTTTTGTGGAATATTTAAGTAATCTATATCAAATGCGTATAATGGCGTCAAATTAATTGTCAACGCTATAGCAAACGATAGAATAAATAAAAACAAGCCAATCATTCCTATAAGGTGAATGCCTTTTTCTTTCACTAAAACACCCACTCATCCAGTGAATTCAATAAATAGGTAGGTTGTTCTTCCACAAGTGTTAAGTCCTCTTTTGTTGTAAATCCTGTTAATACTAATAAAGTATCCACGTCGTTATTGATGCCAGCTAAAATATCCGTTTCATAATTATCGCCTACCATAATGACTTCTTCTTTTGTTAACCCAATTGTTTTAATGGCTTCTTCCATAATAATAGCTTCAGGCTTACCGATAAACGTCGGTTGAACTCTTGTTGATGCAATCAATAAAGCCACTAATGAACCGGCACCAGGTACCATCCCTTTATCACTTGGTAAATTTGTATCTTTATTTGTTGCAATAAAACGAGCTCCTTTATGAATGGCTAAAGTTGCTATTTCAAAATCATGATAGGTAACTTGACGATCGATTCCTACAACCACATAATCTGGATTCTCTTCATCTTCAACAAACCCTGCGTTTTTCAATGCAGTTCTGATACCTGTTTCGCCTATTATATAAACCTTTTTTCCTCCGCCTAATGAAGTTAAGTAATCAGCTGTTGCCAACGAACTAGTGTACACTTCTTCTGCTGACGTTTGGACATCAAAGTTTTGAATCAAATTATCCGCTACTTCTTTTTGTGTTTTAGAAGAATTATTGGTAACAAATAAATAAGGAATCTTATTTTCTTGTAATCTTTTAATGAACCGTGAAGCTGCAGGAATCGGTTCTTTCCCTCGATACATCGTACCGTCTAAATCAATTAAATATCCTTTATACTTCATCTAGTTAACCCAACCTTTATTATCATTAGTTTATTTCGGAACAACTTTTCTTCTGATGCTGTATTGTCGTTTTCCTTTAGCATCTTTAACAGTCTCAACCGTTTCTTTAGAAACACTTTTTTCAACTGTTTTTTCAACTGGTAAAACTTCTTTTTTAACAAAGTCTTTTTTTGGTTTCATTCGATCTGACGATCTCTTTTTATTAGATGCATTCGTTTGTTTTGCATTTGTCTCTTTTGATTGGACTTGTTTGACTACTTTTTCATTTGTCAAACTTTTACTTTTTTGTGTTCTGCGTTTTTTTGGTTTATTGGGCTTAGTGCGTTCCTTTTTGTCATCCATTCGTTGCAAGACAAAATAAGGACAACCAAAATTACAATACTCATACAAATAATCTTGAAGGTTCCCAATTCGTTGATCTTGAGGGACTTTGCGATTTCGGTTGTCATAGAAACCTTTTAAACGAATTTGTTCAAATCCCCAATCCGCAACAATATAATCGTACTTATTTAAAATTTCACTGTATCGCTCACCCAATCGTTCTGCATCAAACGCATCTCGGTAATCTTTCACGATTTCAAACTTTTTGTCTTCAATCCTGATCGTTGTAGCATCAATTCTTTGGACGATTGGCTCTTCAGTTGTCGTAATCAATTGAGTGACTTCTTTTTCTAAAGAAAGATTCATCTTCTCTTCAGTCTCATGCTTTTCTTCTACTGGAACAGTCTGTGATTCTTTTACTTGTTTTTTTGGCCTTGGCTTTGTTTGGCGATTCTTTGACGAAAAAGTCTTTTTAGATAAATTCGAAGCTTTCGTCCGTTCTTTAGTTGTTTCTTTTTCGCTTGTCATTTCGTTCACCTGCTTTCTTTCCATTCATTCTGTTACGTTATCTGCGGGATAATGTTTCTTCAAATATTGTCCTAAGACATTTCGGATAAAATAAGGAAACAACACTTCATTTTCCCCTTTGATCTCAATAGTTGGGAAAAACGGAATAAACATAAAATGATCTACCGTAGCAAATGTGTAGTGCTTTGTTTTTTCTACTGGCTTTCCTAACCAAGTAACTTCACCGGTCATTTTATCATACGCTACTCCATTGTAACAGATTTCACCAAATATTTTCCCTCTAAATCCAATTCCTTTAATCGGAAAATTCCGTAAAAACAAACGATTTTTTTCCATCTCATAAATGACTCGGATCAGATTTTCTCCATCTAATGTGCATCTTAAGATACGCATTGGATGCGGCAAAACCTGATGTAGCTCATCTTTTGTCACCGTTCCTTCAATCAAAGGCTGCATAAACAAACCTGCATTTAAAATTGCCGCGTCTGTATTAGCATATTCTTTAAGGGCTTTTAATCCAACATCAACAAGTTCAGAACTCCCTTGCCAACTAACAGGATAATTAGAAGGAATTGAGGCAACAATCTGCTCATTCAACAATTGATGTCCTTTTATTTCGTAGCCTTCAATCAGTTGTTCCTCATTCAGAGGTGCTTTTATCGTTACCGTTTCCTTAACGGTCGCGGTAGCTTTTTTAATTCGATTATCCTCTATCTCTAATTCAATGTGACCAACATATTGCCCATATTTTCCAGCTGCAGCAAGCAATGTATTTCTAACGACTTTTCCATGTGGCAGTAAATGATGCGTGTGTGATCCGATGATAACGGAGATCATTGGATACAATTCAGCAATTCGCTGATCTTCACCAATTCCTAAATGAGACAGCAATATAACGGAATCAACTAGAGGAGTTAGCAATTCTAAAATGTCTCCAATCACTTCATCCGGATTTTTCACGTTCCATCCAATTGGTTTATAGCTCGTAGGAAAAGGAGCGGTCAGTCCAAATAAACCAATCTTATAACCGGATGCTGTCTGAACGATGTGGAAGACTTTTGCCCATTCTGGGGGGAGTCCTGTATTCTCATCAACTAAATTTGAAATAACAACAGGAAAATTAGCCTCATCGTATAAATGGTTCAGCTGATTTTTAGAACTTCCAATTCCTTCATTATTCCCAATCGTAACGGCATCATACCTTACTTCATTTAGTAATTGGATGTTTGCTTTTCCATCGGTAGCTTCTGTCAAAGGATGGACTCGATCACAGGCGTCTCCAATATCAAATGAAAATACTGCTTCATTTTCTTTTTCCAATCGTCTAGACTCGTCACGTAAGTAAGCAGAAATTCTCGGCCAATTTTCAAAGTGAGAATGAATATCGTTTGTATGAAAAATGTGGATACGTTCCATTTGCTTCATCCTTTATTTCTGAAATTTATACTGCTTATATTATACCAATCTTCAAAAAAAATATCTTGTGTATCTAAAGAAGATACACTGATTAATTAAATTATCCTACAATTGTTCTAGATAAGCTTTTGTTTCGCTTGAAAAAGCGAAACAATTTGCAAAGCTTCTTCTTTAATGATAAAATTCTCAGGGCTACCATGATTGTAAAATTTCGCATAAAAGATTGGCTATCTTCCTATCATATGAATTTATCAAAAAAAGCAAAGTCTTCTGACTTTACTTTTTCAAAACTATTCTTCATAATTATGAAGACTTCTATTATATCCCTACTTCTTTATACCTAAAGTTTTTTTTCATTTTAATTGAATGCTTTCTGGACGTGCATTCTTTCTAATAGAACCGTTGGTTTATAAAAACAGAATATTCTATATAACTACTGCAAGCATTAGAAAATTCTCTACTCGTTCTAAGCTTTTTTTAGTGCTCAAAAACAAACTTTTGTTATTCCGTCAGGAAGTATGAAAGAGGACCTTCCTCTTTCATACTTCTTAATTTAATTACTTAAAGAACAACATAGAAAATAAGGAGTGTGTCTAAATGATTGAATTTAAAAATATCGAAAAGTATTACGGTGAATTTCACGCTTTGAAAAATATCAATCTTACCTTTAATCAAGGTGAAGTTGTGGTTGTCATCGGACCTTCTGGTTCTGGTAAGAGTACAATGCTGCGTTGCATCAATGGATTAGAAGATATCTCTGAAGGAGAACTACTGATCAAAGGTAAAAATCTTCATGGTAAGAATACAAATATTAATGAGATTCGTAAAAATGTCGGGATGGTTTTCCAACATTTCAACCTCTACCCACATAAAACGGTTTTAGAAAACATTATGTTGGCACCTATGAAGGTCTTAAAACAGTCTAAAGAAGAAGCTCAACAAAACGCTGAGAAATTTTTAGATAAAGTTAACATGTTAGACAAAAAAGATTCTTATCCTTCTAATTTATCAGGTGGACAACAACAGCGTGTTGCGATTGCAAGAGGTTTAGCTATGGGGCCAAGTGTTTTATTATTTGATGAGCCTACCAGTGCACTAGATCCTGAAACGATTGAAGATGTACTTGACGTTATGAAAAAATTAGCTAAAGAAGGTATGACGATGATCGTCGTTACCCATGAAATGGGATTCGCGCGTGAAGTTGCAGACCGTGTTATTTTTATGGCAGACGGAGAAGTCCTTGAAGACCGTGAAACAGTTTCGTTCTTTGAAAATCCAAAAGATGAACGTGCAAAACAGTTCTTAAGCAAAATTATCAATCATTAATTTTATAGGAGGATTTTTCAGATGAAAAAATCAAACAAACCATCTCTTTTTCTTCTCTTACTCCTGCCTGTTTTATTTCTTGCTGCTTGTGGTTCTAAAAGTGCAGCTGAAATAGATATAACAGAACGGATAAAAGAAAATCCGACCCTAACTTGGGGCGTAAAAGTCGATACCAATCTTTTTGGTCTTTACGATATTCAATCTAGTGAGATCAGAGGTTTCGATATCGATATTGCCAAAGCTATCACTAAAGAAATTACTGGAAACGCTGATAATGCAGAATTTGTTGAAGTAACTTCTAAAACACGGATTCCTTTATTAAAAAACGGAAACATCGATGCTATTATAGCAACGATGACCATCACAGAAGAACGAAAACAACAAGTAAACTTTACAGATGTTTACTTTGATGCTGGTCAAGCCTTGTTGGTTCCAAATGACAGTTCTATCCAAAATTTAGAGGATCTATCTGCTGAAACAACTGTATTGGCCGTTAAAGGCTCAACTTCAGCACAAAATATTCGTGAGTTGTCTCCTGAGGCAAATGTATTAGAATTAGAAAATTATTCTGAAGCCTTTACTGCTTTACAATCTGGCCAAGGAGATGCTGTTACAACAGATAATGCTATTTTATTAGGGATTATCGCGGATAACCCTGGCTACCGGTTAGCCGGAGGAAACTTTACTCAAGAACCTTATGGTATTGCAATAAATAAAGGACAAGATATTTTCTTACAAGAAGTCAATAAGGCCTTGGATACCATCAAAGCTAACGGCGTATACGATGAAATTTACGCTAAATGGATCCCTGAATTGGACTAATCATTTTCAAATTACACCCTATAAGCAGGAATTTACTGCTAAGAAATAATAAAGCGAGGTGCACCTATGCTAACGATCTTAACAACCTACTCCGATGTTTTAATCGATGGGTTTCTAAATACACTGTATTCAAGTATCATTGCCTTATTTTTCAGTCTGATCATTGGGACATTAATGGCAATCTTTCAATTATCTAAAACAAAATGGATCAAAGGTTTGGCAAATGCTTATGTTGAGTTCTTTAAGAATATTCCTCTTTTGATCATTGTGATGTTCTTTTATGTAGTCGTGCCTTTATATTGGTTCTCTATTGATGGTTTTGTAGCTGGTACGATTGGTTTAACAATCTACACTTCTGCATTTATTGCAGAAACGGTTCGTGCCGGAATCATGGGCGTGCCAAAAGGTCAAACAGAAGCTGGACTTTCAACAGGGTTGACTCAAAATGAAACGATGCGTTATATTATTTTACCGCAAGCCTTCAAAATCGTTATCCCGCCGCTTGGCAATCAATTTATTAATTTAGTAAAGAACTCATCTGTTCTAGCAATGGTTACAGGTCTAGACTTGATGTATCAAGGTGATCTGATCGCCAGTGAGACATTTAATACGTTTGACACGTATATTTTAATTGGTTTAATTTACCTCATCATTACATTACCTTTAACTTACTTGATGAGTTATATCGAACGCCGCTTAAATGTAACATCTTAAAAGGAGGAGAAATCATTTGACTATTATAGAAGCTTTTTCATGGATGAACATCCGCTTCTTACTGGATGGACTTCTCGTTACAGTAGAAGTAGCCTTACTTTCCATTATTTTCAGTTTCATTATTGGAGCTATTTTAGGATTGCTTCGCTATATGAAAATTCCCGTTTTTTCGAAAATCGTCGGGGCTATCATTGACTTAATACGTAATTTACCATTATTATTAATTATCTTTTTTACTTATTTCGCCTTACCACAAATTGGTATTCGTTTAGATATCTTTTGGTCAGCCGTAGCTGCTATGACGATTTTTGAATCTGCTATGCTTTCAGAAATCATTCGTGCTGGTTTAAATTCTGTTCCTTCTGGACAGATGGAAGCTGGTCGTTCAACTGGATTAACTTATCTACAAACCTTGTGGATTATCATTATCCCACAAGCCTTTAAAGCTATGGTACCACCTATTGTCAGCCAACTCGTATCATTGATCAAAGATACTTCATTAGCAACCATTATTTCTTTGCCTGAGTTGACACATAACGCTAGAATTATTTATGGTCAAAATACCACCTATGTGATTCCAATGTTCATCGCTTTAGCGTTCTTCTACTTCATTGTTTGTTACGCATTATCAAAAGTAGCAAAACGTTTTGAAGCAAAATTATCCTAACCAAATAGCCGCTCACTAGCAATAATTTTAGTGGACGGCTATTTTTTTGTCTTATTTTCGGTTACGATAGAAGAAAGTTGTTTATGTTAGAAGACAGAAAGGACTATTTTCATGACTCCCTTTACAAACCGTGTTATCAAAATCATCCAATCGATTCCAAGTGGAAAAGTTATGACATATGGTCAAATAGCTGGATTAGCTGGAAATCCCCGCGGAGCAAGACAAGTAGTTCGTATCTTGCATTCAATGAGCCAGAACTATAACTTGCCTTGGCATCGAATAATCAATGCTAAAGGCGAAGTTGTTATAAAAGATGCTGAAGGAGCTTTTACTCAAAAAGACCGTTTATTATCAGAGGGTATCGCTTTAACAAAAGCTGGCAAAGTTGATTTAGCCTTTTACCGCTATACTCCGCAAATCGATTGGGACCTAGAAGACCAATAAAAAACGGATTCAACTTATACTCTTTTCTAGTTGAATCCGTTTTTTTATTTTAAATTATCAGTCTTAACAACTTTTGTACATAAAAACAGTTTTATTAGACATTTTAAACCCCAGCTTCTGATAGAAGACGTGTGCGGGTACCGTTTTATCTGTTAGTAACGTAATATCTTCAAGGTCATTTTCTTTGCAGTAGACTTCTAAGTGACGCACCATTTCTTTTCCAATACCTTTTTGTTGATAACTTGGATGAATAAAAAATTCATCCACATAAACTTCCTCTCCAGACCAAAATGTGCGCTCAACACCGAATAAGACTCCCACAATAGTCGTTTTATCCACAAAAACAAAGCCGAATGAACGCATTCGGTGGATAAGCTCGGTTAAATGATTGGCAGCGGTCGTTTTTGTCCACTTTTCATTCCAAGGCTCTCGGTTATACACAGTTATTAACAGTTCCGTACAAGCTTCTAAATCTGATTCTGTAAACTTTCTAATGGCCATCACTTTTCTCCTTTTTAAATTTGAGTTTCTTCAATAATGAGCATTTCATTCTCATCGAATTTCCAACTAGGTCCGTAAGCAACTTCCCAATAATAACCATCTATATCTTGAAAATATCCACTATATCCGCCCCAACTTGTTCTCACCGGATCTTTTACGATTTCTCCACCATTCTTCTTTACGCGAGCCATCATATCATCTACTTCATTTTCTGATTTCACGTTACACGCTAAAGTTATCCCATTAAATCCACGTTCTTGGATCATCGGAGGCGCTGCTTCATTAATATCCTTTGCTAATTCTTCGATTGGAAATAATTCTAACTTACTTCCTTGATTATTGAAAAAAACGATAGCTGGTTGTTCCGTCTTTTCGAACGTTTGAAAGCCGATACGCTTATAAAAATCTAAAGCAACCTTCATATCTCTTACCCCTAGACAAATTAAATTGATTCGGTTCATTTAAACGTCTCCTTTTTCTTTTATTTTCCTATTTAGTTGTTCATATAGATGACGAAAAGCTTATTTAAGCCTGATCACTTAAATAAGCTTTTCAATTATAAGGACTCAATTACAAATTGATCTTCTTTTGTTAATTCAAAATCAAACAATTCTAAATTTGACGCTTGTCGTTCTACGTTATGAGATTTCGGAATAACCACTACACCTCTTTGGATTTGATAACGCAATAAGATTTGTCCCCAATTTTTCCCGTAATTTTCAGCAATTCTATCTAATTTAGAAATTTGTTCTAGGCTTACTTTACTTAACGGTCCCCAAGCTTCAGGTACAATATCATTTTTAAGCAAATAATCGATTAACTCATGGTTCCAGGTATGTGGATTAGATTGAATTTGATTTACTACTGGTTGAATACGAGCAAAGTTATGCACAGTTTCCAACAGTTCAATGGTAAAATTCGATACACCTATCGATTTAATTTTCCCGTTGTCCACAAAAGATTCTAATACTTGCCAAGTCTGTTTCAATTTTGCTTCATCTTCAATGGGTTGATGGATCAAATAAAGATCAATAAAATCTGTTTTTAGATTTTTCAAACTGTTTAGTACGGTTTGTTCTACTAGTTCTTTTGAACCAATATAAGCATCATCAGCAGGAATTTTTGTAGTGATATAAAATTCTTCACGAGGAATGCCACTTTCAAAAATTGTCTTTCCAACTCCTGCTTCATTTCGGTAAGAAATAGCCGTATCAACCAGTCGGTATCCAGCTTGAATAGCCGACTTCAATGCATTAAAGTCTCCATTTAATTCTCCATTGTATTGATTGCCTTCTTTTCCATAGGTGTTCGTTCCTGTTCCGACTACAGGTATTTCTATTCCATTAGCTAATGTGATGGTTTGCATTGGCTCATTCCCCTTTACTATTTTGTTGAATTCTTTTTCTATTCTCATACTAAGGATTTTTATAGTTCTAAGTCAAGTTTTAACAGTTTGTCCCCACTAAATAATTTCTAAATAAAATTTGGCAGCTGAAATGTTTAGAACAAAAAAACATCCTGCCTCTTTGTTAGATAGAGACAAGATGTTTATAAACGATTTAGTTAATTTATTCAGCTACAGTTGTTTCTCCAGTTACAGTACCTGCATCTAATACTGCAGAATCCATTAATTCTTGAGAATCGAATGTAACATTTCCTTCAACTGTTGATTCAGCAAGTTCGAATCCTTCAGCTTTTACTACAACATCTCCAACAAATGTTCCATTTTGGATTTTAAAATTTGGAGATTCAACAGTCATAGTTGGTGCTGTTAAGGTAAATTCATCGGTTACGTTGTGGTCATCATCTTGTGAGTACAAAGCTAATTTACGGTAAATATCTCCGCTTTCTTCACCTTTGTCATGGAAAGTTCCTGTTACAACAAGATCTTCAGATAACGTTACATCTTCTGTGATTGCATAGATCCAGGTACCATCTGCACTAAGTCCTGCCATTACATCTGCTGGATCATTACTAATAGATGCTGTTGTTACAACTTCTGTACTTTCTGCAACTGATGAAGCTGTTGATTCTTTGTCAGCTGTATCTTCATTATTTCCACAACCTGCTGCGAAAATGACAATTGATGCACAAGCTCCTAAAAATAGGGCTCTTTTTTTGTTTGATTTAATCATAATATATCCTTACCTCCAAATTTTTTTATGCGTTTCCAAAGCTACCAATACCATTTATTAAGAAGAATTGATCCGCCTTAACAACTACAAATATAGTGTACAACATCTTTGTGAATTATTCAACTTGTTTTGTTAAAAAAATGAAAAATAATCATTTTGTGACTAAAATTTGTATGAATAATTATTTTCCTCGTTGATATTTTTAAATTTCATTAATAAATCTAAGCTATTCAAGACTTAATTTCTTTTCCATCATTAAATTGAGTATCTTTTTCAATTTCTCCATTTCGATGGTAACGAACCCACTTACCGTCTTTACTATCATTGTTTAAGTGGCCCACTTGCCATAATTCTCCAGTTTTTCGGTAGAAACTCCACTCCCCTTGCATCTTCCCATCAAATGGACCCGTTGCTTTAACTTTCCCATTTTCGAAATAATGAGTACGTATCCCATCTTCAGTCAGTTGTTTTAGTTGACCGTTCTTATAATACCCTTCCATATTACCCCTCCTTGTGAATTAGTTTCAAATTCTCTTTAATAAGTACCTTTTAAATTAAAATGGCACTTACTTTCTTCATTTCTACTGTTGTTCTTGTTCAAAAATAAACGGACTATAAACTATTTCAATTTTTTTATCTAAGGTGAACGATAGGCTGTCTACAAAATGAGGCAATGAATGGATTCGAATGGCATCTTCTGATAAATCAATAACGATAGGTTCAATATTTCCAAAGTTTTTTGACTTGAGAATAACAGCAACTTTACCATCTTTATTATCCAATATATCTACCTTATCACACAAATTTATTTTCCATCCTTTAGTTAGTTCATAAGTAGTTGTTCGTTCTTCTTTTTTCTTGGTCACGGTACACTTCACTCCTCTAAAAGCCTTTTCATTTAGTATAACTTAAATATAAATTAATCCCAATAATAAGTTGCTCTTAAAATGATTGGTCCATCAAAAAGGCCCAAAGGTTAATTACATCTCACTTTTGGGCTTTTAGCTTATTTATTTATGAAATATATTCCAACACAAAATCTTGAACTTTTTTCTTATAGTCTTCTTTATTCTGTTCATATGATTCTGCATGATCAGCATTCGGTGCAATATATAGTTCTTTAGGTGATGGATTAGCTTCATACACATCATACACCATTTCTGTTGGTACAAATTTGTCATTTTCACCATGAATAAACAACATAGGAACGGTATTTTTTTTAATTTGTCCTACTGTATCTGCTTCTCCAAACCAGTAACCCGAACGAATCTTTGTTACTAAACTGGTTACAGGAATCAAAGGAAATTCTGGCAAATCGTACATATCTTTTAATTGATACGCCAATTCTCCATTTAGAGAGCTGTATCCACAATCTTCCACGATCACCTTAACATTATCTGGCAACTCTTCTCCACTGACATTCATGACCGTAGCTCCGCCCATACTGATTCCAAATAATGCCAATTCAGCATCTGTACCGACCTTATCAAGCATCAGTTGAATCCACTGCAAATAATCATTTCGCTCGTGCCAGCCAAAACCAATATAATCCCCTTCACTTGTTCCGTGTCCACGGGCATCCGGTACTAATACATTAAACCCCATATCATGATACAGTTTAACATACGGTGCCATTTGTTCTAGGTTTCCTGCATATCCATGGGCCAATATAGCTACTTTTTCAGAATTAGGATCGCCTTCAATATAAATTCCAGAAAGCTTTAAACCATCCTCAGATTCAATAGATACTTCTTCACGCTCTATCTTATCGTACCATTTCTTTTCTTCCAGCCATGGATCTTCTGGATCATAATCTCCGTCTACATCAGCTGCTTCAATAAAATCCTTTTGGTTGATGGCTACAGCTACATCATAGAAATAATTTCCTGCGAAACCCAAACCAATCACAACTAAAATTACTAAAACTCCTAAACTTATCCAAATTTTTCTTTTCATTTACTCACACTCCACTTTTTTGTTGATCGAACCATATAACCATTCAGTTTATTCTACCCTTTTCTTCTATCAATGTGTACAACAAAGACAAAAAATAAAAAGACACGCATTATTCGAACTGTTATACTCAAAATTGCTTACTAATCTTCTAAATAATTAAGCAGTTTAAGGGTTGTATTTCGATTCCTTATGGTTACCTTTTTATAGAATGATTGGTGGGCCAGCTTCGAATAATACGTTTTACTGTAATTATTTTTAAAAGCAGAGGACCAAAAGATAGCATGTTTTCCTATATAGACTTTTTCATAAGTAGTATCAATAGCTGATAATAGTTCAACAATTTCTTTCTTATTTGCTGAAGGCAACAAAAATAACGCATTGTGTTTGTAATCTGCATCTTCTCCCCACCATGTTGGTATACCTGCTAATTCCATTTGGTATTTCTTACCAGAAATAATCACGATATCAACTGGAAAAGCAAAGTAACTCGCTAAGATATTTTGGCATTTCACCAAAATATCTTGTTCCGTTCCTTCTGCACTATCAACAATCAAATTGCCACTGTTAATGTGTGATCTGACATTTGTAAAACCAGTATCAATTAGATACTGCTTTAAAACACTCATTGGCACTCTATTTTTTCCACCAACGTTGACTCCTCGTAATAAGATAATAAATTGCATACTGCCAACTCCTTTTTCCGTTTAAACACTTAGTTAATAACAGATGGCTTTTTCATAATCATTACCTTTTTATGGTGTTCCCCATAAAAAATCAGCAACCGCTTTATCTACTTGGCTATTTTCATGCAGCTGACTATGAGATGCTTGAGATCCTGTGATTACTTCTTCACGATAATTGAGCCCATTTTCTTGCATTAAGTGCCCTATGGATAATCCACTTCTAAGAGAAACAGTTCCATCTCCATCTGACCCGTCTTGCACATATCCAACGATATTCAACAATGGTGTCTCTTTGGGATACTGTTGGATGCCAGCAGCAAAATCACTATATCGCTGACTGATGACTAATGGACCATCCTGGATCAATGCATCAAATGACTGCTCTTCATTACCTGTTACAAAATCATTAAATGGTGCTCCGATCGCAACAAATTTATTGACCACTGGCATTGAATCATCATTCCCATAAGTGACCAGATACCGGAAACTGCTCACTCCACCCATTGAGTGGCCCACTAGATTCACTTCTTCGATCTGATATGTTTGTTTTAAGTAGACTAGAACAGCTTTGATCCAATCTGCTTGGTTCCATTCATTATTTTTATTGTCTGCAAACAATACTTGAATCATTGGATTATCAGATTGGTCATCCCACGTACCTGTATCCAAAACACTGCCATCCGGCTGAACCGTTACCGTTAAACGTTTTTTACCCCAACCACTTGTTTCAAAACGAGACAGCATGCCACTAAAACTTCCTTCCGTTCCTCCATAACCATGAATAAAGAGTGTTGGAATGGTCGTTTGATTTGTAGTTAATGGATCCGTTACGCCACTGCTGGAAGTACTAGGTTCACTAAGACTATTTGACTTCGTTTCACTAGTTGGATCACTTTCTTTAACAGTTCCAGCTGTTTTTTCATTTCCACACCCTACACTCACTAAACTAAGCACTAGGATTAGAAAAGAAAAAAAGAACGTCTTTTTCATACCTCTTTACTCCTCACTATTTTTTACTATACTACCAAAAATAATCTAATTTCCTTGAATTGGTCCTTTTTTATTATTTCTATAATGTATCAAGATTAAAATCTTTCTTCATTATAATTCTTATCGTTTCCTTTTACTATTACCAATCATTGCAAAAAAAATAAACCCCTACTATTTCCATAGAACAGTAGTGGTTTATTTTTCACTCTCTTAGAAAGTCAATTAGTTATCCAGCTCAACCTTATATTTTTCAATTTCCGGTTGGTTTGCCCATACGAAATGTCCCTCTTTTATTTCTACAAAAGAAGGCTTTTCTACAGAATAATCGTGGGTGGATTCATCATAAACAATCAACACTTTTTCTTTTTCTATTTGAGGATCTGGTATAGGTACTGCAGACAACAGAGATTGAGTATAAGGATGTATCGGATTTGTAAATAATTCTTCTGCTTCTGCTAATTCCACAATTACTCCATGATGGATGACCGCTATTCGGTCTGAAATGAAACGTACGACCGATAGATCATGAGCAATAAACAAATAAGTAAGATTTTTTTCAATTTGCATCTTTTTTAACAAATTAAGTACTTGAGCGCGAATGGATACATCTAATGCAGAAATAGGTTCATCGGCCACTACTAATGTTGGATCCATAACTAAGGCTCTGGCAATTCCGATACGCTGACGCTGTCCACCTGAAAATTCATGAGGATAGCGAGTCAAGTGTTCTGGTAACAGTCCCACTTCTAAAATGATCTCTTCTACTTTTCTGATTCGGTCTGCTTCATTTTCATAAAGATGAAAATTATGCAGCCCTTCTGAAATAATGTAATCGATCGTAGAACGTTCATTTAACGAAGCAGATGGGTCTTGAAAAATCATTTGAATGCTTCGTATAATATTCGCATTTTCTTTACGGGATAATTTTTTATTGATTTTATTTCCTTCAAAAAGAATATCTCCATTCGTTGTTTCATTGATTCGAATGATGGACCTTCCAATAGTTGTTTTTCCTGAACCAGATTCTCCAACTAAGGATAATGTTTCTCCTTTATAGATATCAAAATTCACATGATTAACCGCTACAAATTTATTTTTTCCTTCTCCAAAAGTCACTTCAAGATCTCTTACAGACAACAAAACTTCCTCTTTTGTCTTTATCTTTGTCTCATTCAAGAACTGCTCCTCCTTCCTTATTACTGCCATAGCCTGTATTTCTCACCATTGCTTTCATCTTTTCATTCAGATTCTGAATAGCTTCCGGCATTTCTACTTTAGGTGAGCGAGGGTCCAGCAACCATGTTTTAGCATAATGTTCATCGTTTACTTTAAAAAAAGGCGGTTCCTCTTCAAAATCGATCTGCATAGCATAAACATTTCGTGGTGCAAATGCATCTCCTACTATTTCTTTATACAGCGATGGTGGAGTCCCAGGAATCATGCTGAGCGACTCTCCTTTAATACCTAATTGGGGCATAGAAGAAAGTAAACTCCATGTATAAGGATGTTTTGAATTATAAAAGATATCTTCAGCTGTTCCATATTCTATAACTTGCCCCGCGTACATAACCGCTACTCGATCTGCAACTGAAGCTACTACTCCTAAATCATGAGTAATATAAATCGTTGCAAACGAAAATTCTTCTTGCAGACTTTTGATCAACGTTAAAATTTGCGCTTGAATCGTTACATCAAGAGCTGTAGTAGGCTCATCACAAATCAAAATTTTAGGACGGCAAGCCAATGCAATGGCAATGACGATTCGTTGTCTCATACCACCAGAATATTGGAAAGGATATTCATTAAACCGTTCTTTTGCATTGGTGATTCCCGTTTTCTCCATTAATTCAATGGCTAGTTTTTTTGCTTCTCCATTACTCTTTTTTTGATGTTTGATGATCACTTCTGTAATTTGGGAACCGATTGTACGGATAGGATTAAGTGAAGTCATCGGATCTTGAAAGACAGTTGCTATTTCAGCTCCTCTTATTCCTTCCCATTCACGGTCATTTTTTAGTTCTAATAAATTTTTCTCATTGTATTCAATTTCTCCATTTGCAACAAAACCGTTCGAATCCAACATACCAGTAAACGTCTTTGTTAGTACTGATTTTCCAGAACCTGACTCTCCAACTATCGCTAATGTTTCATTCTCGTATAAATCAAGTGAGATATTTCGAATAGCGGTTAGTACTCGATCACGAACATTAAATTTAACGGTAATATTTTTTGCTGAAAGGACACTTTTTTCTTTTGACATTTTTCTACACCTCACATGTGTGTTCTAGGATCGGATGCGTCAGCTAATGTTTGACCAACAATATAAAGCGAAACGGTAACAAGAGCTAGTACGATAACTGGTATCCAAAATAAATAAGGGAAATTGTTCATATTCACAGTATATTTTGAGATGATTCGTCCTAGAGAAGGAATATCAGAACTTAAACCCACTCCTAAAAAGGATAAGAATACTTCATAGGAGATGAAACTTGGCAAAGCACGTGATACATCCGTTACAATAACTGAAATAAGATACGGCAATATATTTTTTAAAATCATTCGATGCAAAGGTGTCCCTAAGCACTTAGATGCTAGATTATATTCACGGTCTCTCATGATCATGACTTGAACACGAATAAAATGAGCTGTCCCTATCCAACTTGTCGCACACATTGCAAACAGTAAATTCCAAAATCCACTACCAAATGCATACGATAAGACGATAACAATCAGTAAAGTCGGAACATTAGAAACCACGTTATAGATCTCGATCATAACACGGTCTACCGCTTTTGAACTTCCCCAGATAGCTCCTACGACAACACCCACAACTGTTGTAATGAGGGTTGCCAGTAAGCCGATTGAAATAGAAGTCCTTGCCCCTGCCCAAACAGCATCAAATAAAGATTGTCCATTTGAATCCGTTCCAAACCAATTTCCTTTAGAAGGCCAGTTGTAACGATTGGAAAAGTCATTGATGCCTTCCACATCCATAAAATCATACTGGCTGATTAGTGGATGAATAAAAGAAAAACCTAAAATGATAAGCAATACGATAAGCATGCTAATAGCAACTTTACTGCTGAAAAATTTTCTGCCTACTGATTTCCAATAAGAGTATTTTGGTGCATCAATTCTTTCAGACTTTAAAGAATCCAACGCTACAAATTGAAACTTGTCTGTATTTGTATTTTGTACCATCTTAATGGCCTCCTTTTTTCGATAATAAGCTGATTCTAGGGTCAATAATGGTCAACATGATATCCCCTAACAGGACAGCTAGAATCGATAAAGTAGTAAACACAAATAATAAACCAATAACCATAGGATTATTATGTGCAATGATCGCATCTGGCAACATTTTACCCATACCTGGAACTGCAAAAATCGTTTCTGTGATCGTTGCACCTTGGATGGTCAAAATAATGGTTCCCGGAATTCCACTCACGATTGGAATCATCGCATTTTTAAAGATATGTTTCTGTGAAATTTCTTTTTCAGATAATCCTTTAGCTTTTGCAAATTTCACATAATCAGCAGATGCCTGATCAATCATAAATCTTCTGATCCAGATAATCAGTCCTGAAATGGATAACAGTCCTAAAATAACAGTTGGAAGAATATATGATTGAATACTTGCTGCACCTAGTGTAGGGAATGAATCTGGCAAGCCGAAGAACGT
The DNA here is from genome assembly GCF_038007125.1 of Carnobacterium sp. FSL W8-0810. Lineage (NCBI taxonomy): Bacteria > Bacillati > Bacillota > Bacilli > Lactobacillales > Carnobacteriaceae > Carnobacterium > Carnobacterium sp. FSL W8-0810. Next base: position 87,386 of record NZ_JBBOWO010000001.1, read on the forward strand.
ACTTCCAATGAATCGGAAGAAATAAATAAAAGCCAAACTTGGTACGGAGATAAGAATCGTAACCAACCCTACTCCAAATCGGTCAATGAGTTTTCCTTTATGGCGTGCCATCAGTACAGCCAATGAAATACCGATCGTATAAGAAATAACAACGGAAATCAGGCCAGTGATCATAGAGATTTTGATCATTGACGGATCCTGATAGTTGTCTTCAGATTTAACGTAACTATCGTTATAGCGTTCAGTTTCCAAACGGTCCAATGAACTTGGTGTTTTGTACTTTCTTGAATGCAGATCTGCTGGTGACTTTTCAGTCAATCCAGTTTCATAGGTTACTTCTTCTGGTTTTACCTTTCCTTGACCGCTAGAGATGACATCGGTCACACTTCTACCACTATATGTTGGGTATGAAGTTCCTAGATTTAATTTGACAAAGTTCTGGTGAATAAAAGGGAAAGAAGAATCAAAGTAAATCAAATATTTAGATCTCGTTCCAGAACCTGTTAATGTTAACCCAGCCGATTCAGTGTATTCAAACTTTAGATATCTAGGAAGATCAGGATTTTCTGGATCTTGTACCGCCCATGGATGGTCAATTTGAATCAATTTTGAATAAAATCGCCCGACTCTTTGCAAAATTGGAATTTCCCTTACAGCATAGTAAGTTTTGGATATCGGCATTTGTCCTAGTTTCCAGCCTTTACTCTTATTTTTTTCTTGCCATTCCTCAAAAACTTGACTATTTTCTTCGTTCATAAGGGCAGCGTACTCGTCATCATCTTTAGCTATTTCCGAAATGATATCACTGCTTTTATAATAATCAATGTACCCCATACGTTTGTATGTACTATTTTCATAATCGACTCTTTCATCTGGGCTTCCTTTTAAACGACTGTACACAGGATCACTTTGGAAAATCGTATATCTCGGTACTAAAGAAAAAATCATGATATAACCAATAGTCGTTACCAAAAAAATACTGATGATTGAACGAATAATTCTATAGAAAATGTATTTTTTCACTTTCTTTCCTCCAGACCTATAACAAAAAAGGATTAGTTTTTATGCTAATCCTTTTCAGCATTCCTATTCATTTTATTCATAGATTTTTTTATTTGTCTTGATTACGTTCATCATTCCATTTATCAAGAGCTTCTTGATATTGGTCTGTTGTTACAACATCCTCTTGCAACTGAATATATTTCAATTTATCAGCAGCAATTCCTGACCAGCTATATGGAGCGCTAAATGGAACAACCGTCGTTACACGCGGCAGACCACCACCAGCATAAACTGGAACTTGAAGAGCATTGTTCAATAACCAAGCTTCAGCTTTAGCATAAGCTGTATAACGTTCATCTTCGTCCAAAATTTTGCTCGCTTCATCTAATAAAGCATCGTACTCATCAAGGTTAACTGCTTCTTTTGCATCAGCAGTTACATCTTCACCTTCAACAAGATCACTACCATCAAGTCCAAGAGTTGTAAGCATATCTCCAGTTCTTGAGTTGTAAATATTCAAGTAAGTTGATGGATCTTGATAGTCAGGGCCCCAACCAGAAGCTGTAGAGATATCAAAGTCACTAGCTGTACCAGTTGTTGCTTGGTATGTTGCAGCTAAGTAAGCATCATCATTGAGCAATTGGATATCAACAACTACATTGTCTGTTCCTAAAGTACTTTCAATTGAGTTCTTCAATGATTTTGCACTATTCACACTGATTTCGCTTGTTTCCATAATTGGAATATCCAAATGGATCGGGAATGAAACATTTTCAGCAGCCAAAGCTTCTTTGGCTTTTTCTAAATGCTCAGCCGCTTTATCTTTGTCAAAATATTCATCATGTCCATCAGCTAAATCAATGTCTGCCCACGTTTCAGCATCAAGAGCTTGAAGTTCAGTTTCAACAGTATCCCCGTAATCTTCGCCGTCAATCGCTACAAACGTAGGAGGAACTAGTGTATTTCTTAAGGCTTCGCTTGATGTTTCTTCTCCCACACTTTGTGCATTATAAGATGCACGATCAAAAGCAAATTGAATAGCTAGTCTAAAATCACGATTTAAGATAGCAGCTTTTGTGGAAGATTTCTCTTCATCAGTCGTCTTGCTTGTTGCATTGTAAGATTCCCGATTCAAGTTAAATGACATATTATAAGTCGTACCATCTGTTTGAGAGAAAGTTACACCCTCTGGATACGTTTCTTGAACTTCTGCATATCCTGCTGAGTTAGGATAAACTCTAGCCAAACTCAAATTGCCCTCTTGGAAAGAAGCAAATAAACCATCTGGGTCGCTTCCGTCATTATACGTATATTTCACATCATCAAGATGTACATTGTCGCTGTCCCAATACATTTCGTTCTTTTCATATTCGATAACCGATTTTGCTGTGTTATTGGTTAAAATAAATGCTCCATTATAAAGAATTGAGTCTGGAGAAACAGAACCAAAATTCTCACCTTGAGAATTCAAGAATTCTTCATTAACGGGATAAAGAATACCGTAAGTAGTTTTTGAATTCCAATAGGATTCTGGAGTGTTCAGTGTATATTCAACTGTGTAATCATCAATTGCTTTAACTCCTACTGTACTGAAATCAGTAGTTTTCCCGCTAGCATAATCTGCCAATCCTGCTACACTATCAGCCACTATGTAAAGTGTTTCTGAGTTAATATCAGCTGCGTGTTTTAATCCTGTTACAAAGTCGTGAGCTGTGACCTCTGCATATTCTGTTCCAGAATTCGTTACCCACTTAGCACCTTCCCGGAGTTTATAAGTATAGGTTAATCCATCATCACTAACTTCCCAGTCTTCTGCAAGGGCTGGAATCAAGTTTCCTAATGAATCATTTTCAAGTAAACCATCTACAAAGTTTGTATAATGTATACTATTGGTCTGACGGCTCGAAAAAATATAATCTAAGGTTGCAATATCAGTAGAGTAAACGTTGTTATAGGTACCTCCTTCAACTACTGTAGTTGAATCAGTGCTAGCTTTGCTTTCATCATTAGCCCCCGCACATCCTGCCAATGCAAGTGAAGTTGCTAGAAATAATAGTATCGTTTTTTTCAAATTTACTCCTCCTTTTTAATAAACTTCTAGATATTTTTTTGTTTAAAAGATTATTATTATGTGTTTAACCTACTGTTTTCAAAATAGAATCTAACAATTTTTTATACAGATAATGAGAACGATTAAAGATCTTAAATTTAGTATTAATTATTCCCCTTCTTTCTTCTTCTTTTTTATGTTTATAAAGTATTTATATACTTTCTCTAAACATGAAGTATAATCTATAAATGGAAAATGATAATCCTCATAGTTTTCTAATTATCCAAAACTCGTAGGGGGAAATAATGAATGCATTAGTACCATAGGAAAACCACTTTCCTGATTATAGTTAGAGTATTCTTTTTAAAAAACACTCTATATGTTTTAACTATTTCATCATAATAATCTAATCGTTTTATAATGTCAATAGCATTTATGTAATTTATGTAAAAGTTCTGATAATTGTATACAATGATTATTTAATTTATTCCACCTCTTATAAAACACAAAAAAAAACCTAAACAATATAGTCTAGGTTTTCTCCTTTTTAAAAAGTTAAGCTATTTAACAACTCCCTCATTGAAGGGGCAAAAGCTACTCCCTTATGAGACCATTTTTGAAATAATCATACCAATCTTCAAGTTCTTTAGGTTCGTCAATTTCCAGTACCTGATAAATTTTATAGACAAATTCAATAGCAGCTGTTTCATTAGCTGTGATAATATTTTTATCTCGGACCACCTGTGCCTCTAAAAAGTTCGTTGCTCCCTGATATCCTTCTTGGTTTTCAAAAAAAGAAAAATCGTCCCCAGTATGTTTCACATGATCAAGTAACCCATGTTTACCAAGAAAAACTGTTGCTCCACAAATCGCTGCGATCGGAATCTCTTGTTCCATAACCTTCTTAACAAATTGAGCAATTTCTTCATATCGATTATCTTGCCATGAAAATCCGCCCGGCAAGATAACTAAAGCTAAATTGCTAAGGTCAGAATATTCTTCAATCGAAACATCAATTTCAGCTCGTAAACCGCCAATAGAAGACTTTGAGGTCTTATCCAAAGCAATGGTCTTAACGGAATTTACTTCAGTAATGGCATACGAAGCTTCCCAATCCGCCCATTTATCGGTTAATAAAAGTAATACATCTTTTGTATTTATCGGGATACCACCTTTTTCACTGTTAATTATACTATTTTATCAGTTCCTTCATCTTGTCTACTTTCCCCGATAAGTTTTTACCTACTGAAATCACCTGAGCTATTATCGTTATAGTAAATTCATAATTTATTTTAATATTTCAATTTGGCATTTGAAAATTGATAATTCAAAATATTTTAGCTACTTCCACAGATAATATATTTGAATTTTTAATACTAACTGTTAAGTGTATTAGCCTTGTATACTATTTTCTATGTAAGCAAAAATGCTCATTTTCACCTTTACGGTTGCAATGAGCAAATACATAATTGTTCTGGAAAATCTTAATAATCAAATTGACGGTAGTAACGACGAATGTCTAACGGATGACAGTTAAGTTTTTCAACATGTGTATCAATTCGTTGAGTCACACAGTGTGCCACTAAATGCGAAAGTCGACCTCGATATTTTTCACTGACTCCTTCTAATGCATAATCTTTTGAGTCAATTATTGTATAATTCGCACAAATACGAGGCAATAGTTTAGCTACCCGTTCAGATAAAGAACGCTGTTCGTCTTCACCAATGAATAACGTAACTGGAGTTGCTTCTTCCACGATTTCTAATGTTCCATGTAAGAATTCTGCTGCATGAATTGATTTTGAAGGCAACCAGCTTTGCTCTTCCCAATAACACATCGCGTAGGAATAGACTCCTCCCCATTGGTTACCTGCACCAATAAAGTAATGCATATCATCGTGCCTATGTTTTTCAGCAAATTCACGCCCAAAATCATCAGCTGATTTTTCAGCTTCTATCAATCCAATAGCTAAATGTGCTTCTAATTCTTTATAATAGTCTTCATAATCGTCAAATTCTCCATTACGATACATGAATCGATCTGCCGCCATAAAAAACTTCAATTGTTCATTCATCGGATAGGTAATTAAGTAATCGCCAATATCTGCTAAAGGAGTGTTTGGTAAATCTACAAAAGAAATTATAGTGGCTCCTAGTTCTTTGATTTCTTTAGTTGCCTTCACAACTTCTTGAGTTGTACCTGTTACTGAAGATAAGATGACTACTGATTTATCCGTTAGCCGTTTGTTGCCTGTTGTATAATATTCAGCTGCATGTTGAACATACACAGGTAAGTTGCTTTTGCTATTGATGTAAGTAACAGCTTGCATGCTTGATGCATAAGTTCCGCCTATTCCTAAGTAGTAGATATTGTCAAAACCTTTTTCCCAGACTTCATCTACTATTTTTTCTACTTCACTTCTTAATTTTAAAGCTCCATTTACACTATCAATTAATTTAGGTTCATCGAATTTCAACATTTTTTTATTTCCCCTTTTTATTATATTTTGCTTTTTAATACTTCATCAAAATCATCGAAAATCCTTTTGCTTAAATCAATCCCTTGAGCAGTTGCAGTTTGATAAGCCAGATATTGGAAAGGAATGATTAGTAATAAAGGACTGATTTTTTCACTAACTATTACACCCAAAGCCAAAGTATTTATATCATCGCTCTTGTCTGTGGTGATAGTGAAAGAATCTTTAACATACTCACTCATATAACTTCTTAATGCTATTGAGCGTTCCTTTAAGCTGCTGTCCGTTTCAATGTAGAAAAGCGTGTGGTCTTGATCTACTTCGAGATAAGGTCCATGCATATAAGTTTCTAGTTCAAATCCTTGTGCCGGTTTCCTCACTGTTTCAGTAAATTTAGTTTCAAATTCTTTTGCCGTACCCCAGTTAGGACCGTAACCCATTGCGATAAAGCGTTGTCCTAATTTAAAAGCTTCTTTGTGTGTTTCAAAAAAATCAATAGATTTAGCAATCACACTATCAATATTCATAACTGCTGAACGAATATCACTAATCTCCTGCGTTACTTCATCAGCTGTTAGGAAATCCGCTTCCTTAGCAGCTGCCAGGGCTACTAACATAAGATTTAAGACTGTTGCTGTATACCCTTTTGTGACAAAACCAACTTTTTCAATTCCCATATTCAAATCAAAAACAGTGTCGACAACTTTAGTAATGGGGCTAGTAACATCACTTGTCATAGCAATGGTTTTAATATTTTGTGCTTTTGTTATTTTTTCAACCGCTTGGATCGTTGATGTACTTTTACCACTTTGAGAGACAGCAATTACTAAATCAACTTTAGGATCCACTTTGCCATAATGTAAGAAATTGAAAGGCTCTTGGATATCGATATAAATAGGTGCTGTGCTCTCCATATAGTACTTTGCAGCTAAACAAGCATTGAAAGAAGACCCCGTTGCTAAAATCAAGTAATGTTTTACGTCTGCCAATTGTTTTTTATCAAAAATAAATTCAGCAAGAATAGTTGTTAAACTAGTTTGTTCTTCTGCGATATAATCTAGCATTGTTGTCATTATATTCCCCCTTAAAAAATGCCAATCCAAGATCCTAAGATACCTACAACGGCCATTCCACCTAAAATCATTAGTGGCTTAACATCCTTTTTCAATAAATAAAAGACGATTCCAAAAGCTCCTAAAGGCAATAATCCTGGCATAATATTATCAAAAATACTTTGTACAGTTACTGCACCATCTCCAGTACCGATTGAAAGCGGAATAGTGATGTCAATTAGTGTTGCTGTCATAGCACCAACCACCATTAATCCAATAATTGAAGCCCCTAAAGTTAAACTATCCATCATTCCATTGCTTTGGATTTTCTTTAAGAACCCCGTCCCCAATTTATAACCCCAATTAGTAAATAAATACCGTAAAATAAGGTGAGGAACATTAAAAATCAATAGAAATAAAATAGGTCCTAAAACGTTTCCTTGTAAAGCCAATGATGTTCCAATACCAGTCGCAATTAAACGTAAGGTACCCCAGAAAAATGAATCGCCAATACCAGCTAAAGGACCCATTAAAGATGTTTTGATACTATCAATTGTTTTTACATCAAAATTTTCATCTAATGTATTTTCTTCTTCCATCGCTGCATTGATTCCAAGAATCAAGGTAACAATATGCGGTGTTGTGTTAAAGAATTCTAGGTGACGCTTTAAAGCACCAGACATTTCATCTTTAGTCTTATATAATTTTTTTAAAATTGGGATCATCGCATAAGCATACGCCATATTCATTTGACGTTCATAGTTCCAAGAGAATTCCATTTGGAAAGAGCGCCAGAATACTTTATTTAAATCTTTTTTTGTTATTAAATTCTCTTCTTTTGACTTAGAAGTCTTCGTCATCGTCAATAACCTCCCCATTTGTTGTCTGAACCCCGTCAGTTGGTCCTTTTCTAAAGTTCATAATATTTACAACGATGACCGCTATGATTGCACCTAAAACAGCAATCCCAGTAACCGGAATATCTAAGTATGCTGCAACAATAAACCCTAAGAAAAAGTACGGTGCTACCGTTTTATTAATTAATAGACGAGCTAACATAGCAAACCCTAGTGCAGGGATAATACCAGTAGCAACAGATAACCCATGTTGGACAAATTCAGGAATCATATCCAATAATCCTTTGATTGTGTTGCTCCCTACTGAAAAAGAAATTGCAACAACTAAAGCAAGCATTAAAGATAAACCAAATCCTGCAGTTAGATGCATCCGTTCAACACCTTTATAATTCCCTTCACTTGCGTAACTATCTGCTTTGTTGTTCATGATTGGAATCAATAATCCTAAATAAATATTTTTAAAAATCAACGTCAATGTAGCAATTGGAAGCCCAAGTAATAGAGCTGTTTCGGTACCAGCACCAGCCGTAATAGCAAAAGCAGTTCCCAAAATACCACCTGTTACAACATCTGGAGGAATTGAAGCACCCACTGAAAATGAACCGATGAATGCTAACTCTAAAGTAGCTCCCATGATAATCCCAGTATTAATATCACCTAATACAATTCCAGTAAACAAACCCGTCACAATCGGACGAGATAATAATGACGTTCCTAAAGCATATTCAGATTGGGCAATAAAAGCCACAATTCCCAGAAGGACAGCTTGCATGATCATCTATTTTCTTCCTTTCTTTTAAAAAGCATTTAATGCAGCAACTTTTTTATCAGCTGGTACTTGACGAATTTCCACTTCAATTCCTTTATCGACTAATTCTTTTATCAACTCCTCTTCTTCAGATGTAACATTGATTGCTTTAGAAATATTTCTTGTACCTTCGCGTACCTTTATACCTCCTAAATTGATCTGTTGGATTTCTGGATAAGCCTCTGCTAGTGTCTTAGCATCTTTTACAGATTCCACAACAATAAACAGCTTATATTTATCTGTTACACCACTTTGTAAAGCTTTAATAGAGTCTTCGATACTTTTAATAACCAACTTTACGCCTTGGGGTTTAGCCAATTTAATCGTTGTTTTACGGATATCATTTTGTGGAACATCATCATTAGCAATTAAAATACAATCTGCCCCTATGTTTTGTGTCCATGAAAAAGCTACTTGTCCATGTAATAAGCGATGGTCTACACGTAATAATTTAAGCATGTTATTTTCCTCCCTTAAAATTCTTCTTCTTCAGTTTCATTTTGAATCGTTTCATTACAAAATTGAATTGTCGATGTTGAATTATTTAGTGCCTTTTTAACCATTTCCGGAATCGAATCAGCGAATTCCAATTGAGTCATTAATTCGATCAGTAACGGTAAATTCATTCCTGCAACTAAATAAAAATTGGGAGTATGAATATAGTTTAAAAATTCATTGTTTATACTACCGCCAAAAATATCTGTTACAACAATCAATTCGTTTTCTTTATTTACGTCCATAAGTCCTTTTATTTCTTCGCTCAAATTATAATCAGCTGTCATATAAGTATCAATAGTTGTGATTTTATCGTTTTTACCACAAATTAATTCTAATGAACTTAAAATTCCTGATGCAAAATTTCCATGACTGGCTAAAATTAATTTTCTTTCCACTTTATTCACCTCTCTTATATCTATATATATGCAAAAAGCGTGCCAAATTTAGTGGCACGCTCTTTACGAGTATTAAAATTCTTCTTCAGTTATTGATACATCAAGTTTTTGGAAAATAATATCATGGATATAAGCTAATTCAGAATCAGGTATCTTGACACTGTAGTTTTTCTCTATGACACTAAATGCTTCTTTGATTTTTTTTAGCTGTTCTTTTTGACACTGATTTATAAACCTTTCCCAACTATAATTTTCAATTGTCTCATTACGGATTAGCCGTTCAATTAAACAACTAATATGAATGTATAAAGCAAGCTTACCCTCATTCGCAATCTGTTGTTCTGTTAGTTCTTCAAATATGCGCATAAACAATTCAACTTCTGACATGACTTTATCACTGTCAAGGATGGTAACCGAATCAATGACTTTTTTTAATGAAAAATTACGAATCATACGATTATTAAATTGTTCATTTTCTTCCGGAGTCATGACTTTTTTCAGCCAATCAGAAAGATTTTGCGTTCCTTTTCCAGAAATTAATTCTTCAAGAGAAAGATAGGGCATGTCATCGATTGCGGGATTAGCGGTTCCTATAATACCAACAACATCATATAATGAAAAGACCGTTTCTTTCTTTTTATGATTATACAATGTTTCATAATCATAAGGAATAACTTTTAAGTGACTAGCTGCCGGCAAACTTTCTTCTAATAATTGACTGATTTGTTTTGCTGTTCCGATTCCTGTAAAGCAAGTCGTCAACAAAGCCTTAGCCTTATTTTCTTGCGGATAGATTAATTTCCAATTCTGTTTAAGATAACTCGCCGAACGGACTGCTACATCAGAAAGACTCAGTTCTTTTTGAATGTTTTCTCCAACAGCAAGTGCTAAAGGTGTTGTAACATTATTCATGATCATAATCGGAGCTGTTAATTGTTGTGGAAAATATTCATAAATTTCTTTTAATGAACCCATATCAACTAAAATAACTAAGCCATTACTAATGTCATTTTTCTCTGAATAGTCAACAATTTCTTCAGCAATTTTTTGCGGCGTAGTATCCAGTGGCATATCAAACGATTCAAAAATATTTTTCCCTAACATATTGTTGGCAACATTTGCAATACTACTGGCTGTAGCGTAACCATGAGCTACAATAATGGCTTTAGCAGATATAGATTCTCGGGATACTCCTAGTCGATTAAGATAGAGCGTAAGCAATACCTTGTCCATATCCGATACTTCAATATCTAATTTAGGTTGAATTAAAATGAGGATCCGTTCGATATATTGAAACTGTGTAGCATATGTCTGTGCTACTTTTTCTTTGAATTCTTTGATTAAACGAATTAATCCAGTACTTTCCGGTTGCCATCGGACACTACTGCATTGGAAAAGATAGTAACTAATGGCATATACTGTGTTGCCATTAAAAGTAATTTGATAAGAAGCCTCCATCTGCTTTAACGTATCCCGTACATATTGGGTCATAAATAAAAGCAATTCTTGTTTTTGTTCCCTATCTGTTTCAAAAATCAAGAAATCAAATAGATTATCCACTTCTTGCTTCATACTTTCTTCTGCTACAGTTAAATCTGATCGATGAGTGCTGAATTCAACTAATAACTTTTCGTAAGTATGAATGATTCTTTGTTGATCAGGATTTTTTTGAACAATTAAGTTTTCCACTGTCGTTGTTTCGTCAATCCGCACACTTTCTTCAACCACTGCACTCGTATTAAGCACAGCATGAGATAGAAAATCTGGTGACAAATGGTGGATGGCTATTTTTACTTCTGATTCTTCTCTTTGCAGCGAAAATGCATTTGCTACAATTACTTTTATTACATTTTTTAGTTCACCAATATTGCCTTTATATATCCCGTTTTTCAACAAATGCAATACTTGACCACTGACTAATAACGTTTTTTTTATTTTTCGCTGCTCTTTAATTAAAAAATCATAAACCATTTCTAAACGTTCATTTTGTGTACGAGAAATTAAAGCAGGCAATTCAATTTGTACCGGAATCCGGCGAATAAACGTCGTTAAAAAGCTACTAGAAAGATCTTCTGTTGTGGCAAAGAATAAACGTGTTTTTACTTTGCGTGGATTATTCGATTCACCCATCCGATAAATAATTCCTTGATCTAAATAGGTAAATAATTTTTCTTGCCCTTCTGCGTTCAAACGATGGACTTCATCTAAAAATAATATTCCACCATCCGATTCTTCAAATGCTCCTTTACGATTTTCATCAGCTCCTGTATACGCACCTTTAACGTGCCCAAACAACTGGCTCGTCAATAACTCTGGGTTATTGGCATATTGCGCACAATTCAAGGTAACCAAAGGAACATCTTCTTCGATTAAGTCATTAGCCAAGCAAAATTGATAAATAATCTTCACCATATAACTTTTCCCTGTTCCACTTTCACCTGTCAGTAAAACCGGCAAACCATTATCGGGATAATAGATAGCTGTTTTTAGCTGTTCAATACTGCGGGATAAACTTGCACTGTTCCCAATCAATAACGAGAAAAAATCATTTTTTTTGTAAAATAAAGGTTTTTCTTTTTTTAATTCTTCTAAGCTACTGTAAATAGTTTTAGATAAAAAATAAAATTGGTTTTCAAAAGCTTCTTTGTGTAAAAAATAAACAGGGCGAGTATTAATTTTGACAATGATCTCTTGCTCATTTAGTTGACTTAAGTAATGACTAACAGTATTTCTTTTGATTCCAAATTCTTCAGCCATTTTTTTAGCTGTAAAAATATCGCTTACATTATCTGAATCAAAAAAAGCTGTTTGGTTTTCTAAATAATCAATCAGTTTTTTCTTTAACAACATTATTCACCTCAATTTTATATTAAGCAAATAATCCAATAAGTCAATCTTTCATTAATAGTTTGGTTTATTCATGTGGTCAAAAAAACTAACAAAAAGCCCTACGCCGATATATTTTAGTTCTCTCAATATAACTAAAATATATCGATTCTCTAAAAAAACAGCCAGTTTAATAACTCTTTTCGTTATAAGAATATAATTTCAATATTTCTTTAGTTACTATATTTAATAATCTTAAATAACGTTTTTTAGCCATACTTTCAATTTTCATTAATTTCTTCTTTTTTCTTTTGACCCTAGAAATGCTATTAACTCTAGAACTTTTTTTGTGAAAAAATAATCCTTTCAAGATAACTAATTTATTAATCTAAAAGGATTACCTTAATATTTAGTTATCTAATAATAACGTTTGTTTAATTTCTATTCATACAAAAATACCGATAATCAACTATTTAGAACAATAAGGAAAATTAAATTTACATTTTCTAGTAACTGACTCAAATTTTTTAGGATTTTTAATCTTCTGTCAGTATACGCACCCATTCTTTTTGTGCATCTTTATCTTCTGAAACTTCAAAAACAAATTTTTCAACTGCTTCAGCTCCTGGCTTAGTCAAACCATCATCAGAATACTCATCATAACCTGCACTAAAGCTTCCTATCTCTTCCACTGTTCCAATTAATTCATAAACTACTCCATTGTCTCCTAATAAATATTTGTGCATAGAATAGTTAAGATCTGCAATTTCATGAAATCCTACTGCAGTAGCTTGCGTTTCTGGGGTCCCATCGTAGCCCGTAATGCCTGAAAGTGAAGTATAAAATACTACCCCTCCCAAAGCATGTATATCAAAAGCATCATATCCAGGTAATGTTTCATCTAGGAATGGTTGTTGAACCTGAATTTCTCCATCTTCTGTTACAGCATACCAATCTCCTTTACCAGCAGCTCCATGATTAAAAAACAAATCAGTTACAGCCATATTCCCTTTCTCCGCTCTTGAAGCAGCCCATTCTAGAAAAGCTGATGTTTTTGCACTTGCTTCTTCAAAAGAATATTTTTTAACTTCAACTATTGGCTGATTACCTTCAGAGGTTTCTTCTTCATTTCCACTCTCTTTTATTTCTTTATCAAAAGAACTCTCGCTTTCCTCTACTTCTATTTTTTCAGAAGAAGCTAATTGTTCTTCTGAATCATAACTATTAATACTCTTACTGCTGCTTTCTTCCTGTTTCGCATTTTCTCCCGAACAACCAAATAAACTTATACTTAATCCTATCGTCAGTCCTAGCAACAAACTCTTCTTTCTTTTTTTCACTCCAAACATTCTATTGAATTTCATCTACTCAATTCCTCCAATTATTCAAACAAAATAATTTCAACTCTTAGTTAATAACTCTCTCTTTATTTCTTTATTTTATCATTTTTATCAGTTCTTTTATCATAATTTGCTTGTCTTTATACAGCAAATGGATTGTAGTGTTTTCAGTTCATGTTTTTTTCTATTTTATTCCTTCAATTCAATTGCTAGTTTATTTTCTAAGGTATAAATTTCAAAAAAAAAAAAAGATCCAGAACTGTTGAGTTCTAAACCTTAGTATCATTCTTTAAATAACTTGAATTTATTATTTCTTTTTCTTTTTACCACCCATTGATTTAAACGCACGTTTCAAAACATCAAAGAAGCTTAGTGAATGAACCATATGACTTGGGTCTACATATACCTGTATAGCTCGAAGTACCTTTTTAGGATTCTTAGATGAAAAGGTAAATGTTCCAGATCTCTTTGTTTCTATCGCATAACGTGGAATCCATTTTCCTTTAAACATAACTGAAGCAACAACATTCTCTACTTCTTCCCACGGAATTTGAACAAATTTACGCGCATCACGAGAATTAAAAAACTCAAATCCATTATCGCCGATCATAATTTTTCCGTAATCCGTCAATCCTGTAAAAGCGGTGGCGTCTGTTACTAAGTCTACTTTCGTATTAATTGATTCAACCATTCTATCCGCTCCATTTCTTTATCCTGTTATATTCATTATACGTTGTTACCTGCACTTAGAGCAATAAAAAAAGTGACTGAGAGAATCCCAGCCACTTTTTTTATTGCGAATTGTTAGTAATCCACAGGTTTCAAACGGCCTTTTTACAATTTATATTATAAAAGTCCGATTAAATGTCCACCAATACCGACTATGAATAAGCCAAGAATAATAACGATTGGACTAACTTTTTTCTTAAGCAAGAACATACAGAACATTGTTAAAGCCAATGCAGCTAATCCTGGAATCAATTGATCCAAGTTGTTTTGTAGAGTTGTTACTTTTGTAGGTGAAAGTGCCAATCCTGAGTTGACTTGTTCAAAGGCTTGACGAATTCCTTCGCCACCCATTGGAAGTTCATCCCATTTAATGTATGCTCCTTCATCTAGTTGAACTCTGGAAACAACTGGTTGGAAACTGATCGATACCCACCGCTGTACTAAAGCAGCTAATACGAACATACCTAGAATTGATGCACCTTTAGTAATGTCTTGTAATAATCCACCTGAAAGATCTTCAGTGATTTTAGAACCGGCTTTATAACCAAATTCTTGTGTATACCACATGAATCCCCAACGAATAAGGTTCCAAGCTACAAAGAAGATGATTGGTCCAAGAATACTTCCACCCATTGCCAATGATGCTCCTAGAGCACCTAACATCGGACGTACAGTAAACCAGAACACAGGGTCACCAACACCGGCCAAAGGACCCATCATACCAACTTTAACCCCTTGAATGGCTACATCATCAACTGGAGCTCCATTTGCGCGCTCTTCTTCAAGAGCTAAAGTAACTCCAAGAATTGGTGAAGCAATGTATGGGTGAGTATTAAAGAATTCTAAATGACGTTTTAATGCTGCTGCACGGTCCTCTTTAGTAGTGTATAATTTTTTAATTGCTGGAATCATTGAGTAAGCCCAACCACCATTTTGCATACGTTCATAGTTCCAAGAACCTTGGATAAACGTAGAACGCCATGCTACGGCTAAACGATCTTTTTTAGATAAAGTAATTTTTTCTGCCATGTCTCTTCTCCTCCTTCAGGATTAATAGTCGTTTAATATATCGCCAAGTGGGTCACCCGAGTTGCTTCCGCCACCATTTGAAGAACCACCCATTTTAGAAAGGTTCAAGTAAATTAGAGCGATAGCTACACCTAATGCACCAAGAGCAATAAGAGTTAATTGAGAAATTGCTGCTACTACAAATCCGATAATGAAGAACGGCCATACTTCTTTTGTTGCCATCATGTTGATAACTAGTGCATAACCAACCGCAACGACCATTCCACCACCGATAGCCATACCATCTGTTAACCAAGCTGGCATAGATTCTAAGAATGCTTGTACTGATGATGCTGGTATGAATAAAAGAGCTGCTGCTGGAATTGCAATACGAACCCCTTGCATAGCTACTGCACCAATGTGCAACATTTCAATTCTTTTGAAGTTTCCTTCTTCAGCTGCACTGTCCATCAAGTGAACAATAGGAACAGCTAAAGTACGAACAACCATTGTTAAGAAAAGTCCTGCTACTGCAAGTGGAACTGCAACAGCGATTGCTGCTGGAACGCCTTCAACGCCTTGTCCACCTAATACTAAAATAATTGCTGATGCAACTGATGCTAATGCAGCATCTGGTGCTACGGCTGCTCCAATGTTTGCCCAACCAAGAGCGATCATTTGAAGTGTTCCGCCAAGAATAATACATGCTGTTAAGTTACCTGTTGCTAAACCGATCAATGTACATGCCACTAATGGTTGGTGGAATTGGAATTCGTCTAAGATTCCTTCGATACCGGCTAGAAATGCAACAAGAATTACTAGAATAATTGATATTATAGACATAATAAGCCTCCTATTTAATTTAATATTATTTTATTAGTTCATTTTGCGCGTGCTAATTCATTTTTTGCTTTTTTAAGAATATCATCCATGTTAGCTTTAGAGTCATTTGGTACTTTACGTACATCAAATTTAACGCCTTTAGATTTCATTTCTTCAAAAGCCTTTACATCTTCTTGTCCCATTGAAAGAACTTTACTTACAACCACTTTACCAACTGAGTGTGCCATAGAACCAACGTTAACTTCTTTAATGTCTACGCCGCCGTCCATAACTCTGATAACATCTTGTGGATTTTCGAATAACAATAATGCTTTTGTTCCTCCAAAACGAGGGTCTTTAGCAATTTCAATCATTTTACTGATTGGAACAACATTCGCTTTAACTCCTGGTGGGGCTGCTTGTTCAATTAATCTCTTACGAAGATCATCTTTAGCAACTGCATCTGAAACAATGATAATACGGCTTGGCAACACTGATTTAGTCCAAGCAGTTGCTACTTGACCATGTAATAAACGAGAATCCACACGTGTCAAAACTAACTTGATTTTTCCATCGCCAACAACTGTGCCTGGTGGAATCGAACCTTGTACTTGTGCAGCAACAGGTGCAGCATTAGTTGTTTGTGGTTCTAACTCTTCAGGTCTAACTTTCACACCCTCTTTTGCTGTTTCAATGATATGTGCTGCAATTTCTTGCGCAGACTCCATTGACAAACGAGATGCATAAGCTTCAATTACCATTGGTAAATTTAACCCGGCAACGATTGCCCATTTTTCTTTGTGTTCTTCAAACAAAGTATTCGCTTGATTAAATGGAGTACCGCCCCATAAATCAACTAAGAATAATACTTCATCTTGATTATCAAAAGATGCAATTGCAGTTTTCATTTTTGCTTTAACATCTTCTGGTCCTTCGCTAGGCATTAAGGTAATAGCTTTAACATTTTCTTGTTCTCCAAAAATCATTGCGCCAGATTGCAAGATGCCTTCAGCGAATTCGCCATGGCTTGCTAGTATAATTCCTACCATATTTCTACCTCCTAAATGATCTATTTCTTACTTGCTAATTAGACACAACTTCCAGAAAAAATATCTATCGTTTTGTCTGTATTTAAAACCAACTTTCCTACTACTGTAAAAGTTCCCTCCTATCACTATCTGATATTTGTCCCTCACTTATATAAAGCAAGTATCGTGCCAAGTTTAGTGTATCGTTCAGAAAGGTTATCTTTCCAGCAGATACACTCCTCTGAAAAACAAAAAACGATACACTAATTAGTGTATCGTTTTTTAAATAGGATTATATTCATGTTTTATTTAGTGTATTATCAAAAAACACTACACTCTTTCACCTTTTATTTTTTTAACTTAAACACCATAAAATCAGCACATCTAAAGTCCTCTTCAAAAGAAGGGTATTTCTCTAACATTTCTTTCGACGGCACAGGTTCTACCATACATTCTAAAGTAAAACCAGTTTGTATGAGTGTATTAATATATGTCGTTAAAGTTCTATGGAAATAAACCATTTTCTCTGTATTTCCTAGTTTCTGCTCATAAGCTCCTTCGTAAAAATAATTATCTACATTCCAATGCAGTTTTTCTCCATTTTCTGTTTTTTCCCAACCACTACCCGGAGTAACAAAACAAGGATGCAGAATAGAAAAAACAAAGGTTCCTCCATCAACTAATAATCGAAACATTTCTTTGAATGTTTTTTTATAATTTTCCAGATCATGTATGACCATATTGGACACGATTAAATCAAAACTTGCATCTTCTAAACTATGTAAATCTTCACAATTACCTTTTATATAATGAATGGATAATTCGTTGGGCGTTCTCTCACGTGCAATTTCAATCATTTTTGGGGAATAATCTACTGCTGTTACGTTAGCATCAGACTTAGCTAGCAATCTGCTTAAATACCCTTCACCACATCCCGCATCCAAAATTTTTTTATTTTTTACTGTTCCCATCAATGAAAATAACGTTGGGTTCAAAAAAATTTCTTTATGTACATCTCCTTGCTCTGTATGACTTTTTGAATAAGTTTCTGCAAAGTTGTCCCATCTTTTAATAGTATCTTCTGTCTTTATATTTTTCTTCATTAATTAGTTTCCTCCAATACTTACTGAATTTCATATTCTTAACTATCTCTTATTCTACTATTTCCTGTACATTTTACTACTATTCTACCTAATATAATTCTCTTTTTTAGCTACTAAATGACTAAACTATCATAAAAATTAATAGTATAGTAAAAAATTTGACACCTTTTTTTGAATGGTATATCATTCTTGATGTAAAATATATTTTACGTTAAGAAAGGGAAATTTCATAATGGCTAAAAATTTACGTTTAAAAGTAGCTCGTGCTCAATACGAACTATCTCAACAACAACTAGCAGACGCCGTAAACGTAACACGACAAACGATCAGTGCTATTGAACGAGGGGATTACAACCCTACAGTTAATTTATGTATAGACATTTGTAAAGTATTTGACTTAACCTTGAATGACTTATTTTGGGAGGAATAATGATGAAACAATATGATGAGTATCAAAAGTTCATGAGATATAAATATGGTTACTATTCATTTATGACTTTAATTTTGCTAATTGTATCAAATTATATTTTAGGACTCATTTTTGAAGTTCAATGGGCTCAAACAAAAGAGCTGGAAACAATTATCATTACCTTTATAACGGTTTTGTTTTTTATTAATATCAGTGTTTATCACAATGCCTATTTTCGTAAAAATGAAGATAAAAAAGGTTCTATTATTGGGCTTCTGTTTTTAGGGATATTTAACATTTTTGTTGCCTACCAATCTTTGGGTGTTTACCCTGAGGATTTCATCTTAAACGGAAAAATAGGAGAAGGATTGATTCAATTTTTTTCAGGCCTAATGTTTCTATCTATTCCTATTACTTATTTTATTAGAGATAAAATCGATAAGAAAAGATCCGCTAAAGAATAAACTTCATTAATCAAAAAGAAATTGAATTTGTGGAACTCATCTTTCATTATTATCATTTATATCAGGATAAAAATCAGACTAAAGACGGTCGCAGGTTTTTCGTAAAATGGTATACTGTTTAGTATGTACTTGATAGAAATAGAAAGAGGCGACCACTTTACATGGGAAAATTAAGAGCTAAACTTCAAAAATTTATGATTGGCAGATACGGCGTAGATAAGCTTTCTAACTATTTGCTATACGGAGGACTGATTATCCTCGTCTTGGCTAATTTATTTCATTGGTCAATTATTGGATTACTAGGTTGGGCAGCCATTCTCTTTGGTTACTACCGAGCATTTTCCCGTAATCGGACAAAAAGGTACCAAGAAAACCAAAAATTTTTGACCTTCACACGTCAGCTAACTAGAAGTTGGAATCAAAAGCGCAATAAATTTTTACAACGAAAAGTATACAAATACTATGCTTGTCCCAACTGTCATAAAAAATTACGTGTGCCGCGAAACAAAGGAAAAATCACTATCACTTGTCCGCATTGCCGTGAAAAATTCATCAAAAAAACTTAAGTTGCTAGCTTCTTATCAAATAGCAATTGAAAACTAGAAACCTACTACAGTCTATCTTCTCCGATAGACTGCAGTAGGTTTTTTCATAATGCAATAACGCCTCTTAAAATACAGTATTTCGACCCTTTTATTCATAATAACCTAATTTTTTAGCTTAAATTACACATTTTTTGTATAGATATGTTAATATATTAAAATATCATTAATTAAATTAGATTAAGGAGTGTTTCTAGTGAGAACAACATATAAATTAGCAGCATCATTGAGTACCGTATTCTTATTAAGTGCATGTAGTAGTAATGGAGATACTTCTAGCACATCCAGCAGTGATTCAACGAGTAACAATTCAGAAGGACAAGTAGTTCACTATAGTGCACCTACAGAATTATCAACTATGGATACCGCGTTAATTACCGACATCAATAGCTCAAACTATTTAGGACATGTG
Source organism: Carnobacterium sp. FSL W8-0810 (assembly GCF_038007125.1). Lineage (NCBI taxonomy): Bacteria > Bacillati > Bacillota > Bacilli > Lactobacillales > Carnobacteriaceae > Carnobacterium > Carnobacterium sp. FSL W8-0810. Next base: position 107,268 of record NZ_JBBOWO010000001.1, read on the forward strand.
ATTGAAGGCTTATTGAGAATTGATGAAGAAGGGAATCCTGTACCCGCTATTGCAGCTGATGAGGGAACCATTTCAGAAGATGGACTTACATACACCTATAAGCTTCGTGAAGATGCTGTCTGGTCAAATGGCGATCCCGTTACTGCAAATGATTTCGTATATGCTATGCAAAAATTAGTTGACCCAGATACGGGTGCTTCATATAGCTATTTAGCTGAAACGATTGTAAATGCGAATGAAATTATGGCAGGTGAAAAAGAACCAAGTGAATTAGGGGTTACAGCTAATGGTGATTATGAAATCACTTTTAACTTAACACAACCAACACCTTACTTTGAATTCCTATTATCTTTCACAGCCTTCTTCCCTCAAAATCAAGCATTTGTTGAAGAACAAGGCGAAGATTACGGCACTACAAGTGATGCACTATTAGCAAATGGTCCTTTTATTTTAGATAATTGGGATGGAACCGGATTGACTTGGGACTTAGTAAAAAATGAAGATTACTATGCAGCTGACGAAGTAACTTTAGATACTGTCAATGTACAAGTTGTCAAAGAAACAAGTACCGGCGTCAATTTATTTGAAGGCGGGCAAATTGACAACTCTCAACTGACTGGTGAAATAGTTAAACAATACGCTGATAATGAAAATGTTGTCGTTCAAAAGAAAGCCAGAACTTCTTACTTGGAATTCAATTGGGACAACGAATACTTGCAAAATGAAAAATTAAGAGAAGCATTAGGATTGGTTATCAATACCGATGATTTAGTGAATACTGTTTTAGCTGACGGATCTACTGAAATCAGTGGATTTTTACCAGCTGACTTTGTCACAAACCCTTCTACAGGAGAAGATTTCACTGAAGAAACTGACTCATTCCTTTCTTACGATATTGAGCGTGCTCAAGAATTATGGGAAGAAGCCAAAGCTGAATTAGGCGTGGATAATATTTCCATCTCTTTCGTTGGGGATGATGATGAAAAAAGCAAACAAATCAGTCAATACATCCAAGGTCAAATTCAAAACAACTTACCTGGTATTTCTGTTGAGTTGCGTAATGTTCCTAAGAAGAACCGTCTTGCTCTAGCAGACTCTCGCGACTTCGATATCCTTCTTACTGGATGGGGCGCTGACTTTGCTGATGCCATCAACTTTATGGATCTTTTATATAGTGATTCAGCATATAATGAAGGCGGCTATTCCAACTCTGATTATGATGCTCTGATCGATCAATCAAAAACAACAAATGCTAATGATGATGAAAAGCGTTGGGAAGATCTTCAAGAAGCGCATAAAATCTTAACAGATGACTTTGCCTTCATTCCTTTGTACCAAGAAGCAGAAACACAACTACGGAACCCGGCTGTTAAAGGAATCATTTTCCATTCAGTTGGTGTAGAATTTGATTTAAGTCGCGCAAGTGTTGAAAATTAATTAATAATAAAAAAGAAGATATTTCCTGAAGTGACGGAATTATCTTCTTTTTTTGATGCATAACAAATATTTTTTCTTCTAAATATAGAATGATTTGCTTGGCATCGGTTTAACTAGAACAAGTTTATCCATAAGCTTAGCACGCTCGATAAGGGTATCTGCATTTAGTCAAACAGCATCACTCAATCAAGGTATTTTTAGTAATTTCTTTTGGTATTGTCCCTTAGATTTGGTCCTTTCAATAAGAATTCTATTTTAAATTGAACGAACTGATACTCATTTCATTAACTCAAACGGAAAACAGCTTTGAGTTGATCGAATTATGGCTTATTGCGTCTACTTAAATAAAAAATAGCTTTGAGTTAATCGAATTACGGCTTATTACGTCTACTCAAATGAAAAGTAGCTTTGAGTTGATTGAATTATGGCTTATTGCGTCTACTCAAATAAAAAATAGCTTTGAGTTAATTGAATTACGGCTTATTGCGTCTACTCAAATAAAAAATAGCTTTGAGTTAATCGAATTATGGCTTATTGTGTCTACTCAAATAAAAAATAGCTACAACCTTTGAATACTACTTATTCGTAATGTGCTATATTAATCCATTTAAATAGTTGTAACCTAAAAAGGAGGATTTCTCATGAACGAAATAACATTTAATGAACTGATTGAACGATCTAAACAAATAAGAGCACGTTAACATGACAAATGAAACGGATTTAGAACTTAAAATGGGAGAAACCATGTGATGGTTGATTGTACAAGCTGAAAGTTAGATAAGTTTTTGTCTACTACAAAAAAGATTAGCGAAATAAAACTATTTTTTTAGTGATCCAACATTTTATACAAGATCCATTTTTAAACACAAAAAACTATTGACACCACAACAAGTTCCTTTTTGGATCTTTGCTGGTATCAATAGTTTTCTTCATTATATTAACTAAAAGAGCAGGCTCTTATCAGATGCTACTCAGTCAAATAAGCTGTTCTGAAGTGGAAATAATCTCCATAAAGATGGTATTGGATTCCTTTTACTTTCGGATTAATCAAGTAATTTGATGCGCCTTGGTATAACGGAACTTGAGCTGCATCTTCTTCAAGTAAAATGGTTTCTGCTTGCTTGTAATCTTCAAATTGTTGATTCACATCATTTGCGTTTACCGTTTTTGCATCTGTCACTAATTGATTAAACTTCTCATTTTGATAGTTGCCATAATTATATGCAGAACCATTTTCATATAAAATGAAGTAATAACCTAAGTTATTATCACCGGCGATCCATCCAGAAATAGACATGTCATAATTTGAATCCGCACGTGTTTGGTTTACATTGTTTTTAGGTTGTTTATTTACTGTAACTGTTACGCCATCCAATGTTTCTTGAATCTGGCTTTGTACATATTCCGCTGTTTGAGTATTTGTGTAATCTTCTGCAACTAATAAACTCAATTCTATAGAATCTCCTAGATCTTCTTTTGCTAGATTCCATTCTTCCTGCGCTTTTTCAACATCGTATGTCAAATACTCACCGCTGTACTCTCTAAAATCAACATCCGTTTCCGGGTTTCGATAAAGATTATTCGGAATCAGTCCATTAAGTGCTACTGATCCATCATTTAGAACCGTGTTGACTAAATTTTCTTTATTAATAGAATGGGCAATCGCTTTTCTTAAATGTTCATTCGCTAAAGGCGTTCCTTCTTCTTTATTAAAATCAATAAATGTATTTGCTATATCATTATGAGAAACCAGCCCTTCATTATCTTGATATTGCGCTACATATTGACCAGTAATTTTAGTTAAATCTAATTCTCCTGCATTGAACAAATTAATACCAGTCTGATCTTCTTTGATCGTATTGAAATCAATTTTTGTTAATTTCACTTCATCAGCCGCATAATATTCATCATTTTTTTCTAGTGTCCAAGTCTCTTCACCTTGTGTCCAATTAGATAAAACGAATGGACCACTATAAATCGCATTTTCGCTAGAAGCTGCATAGCTGTCAGCTTGCTCCTCAACGTAAGCTTCATTTTGTGGAGCTAGCCAAACAACCGAAATCAATGTTAAGAAAGATGGCAGAGGTTCAACTAGTTCCACTTGAAATTCGGTATCGGATAAGGCTTCAACTCCTAGTTCTTCAGGCGCTTTCTCTCCTGTACGTACTTCCAATCCATTTACAACGCTATCCAGTAAATAAGCATTTGGAGCAGCTGTTTCAGGGTTAGCTAGTTTTGTCCAAGAATAAACAAAATCATGAGCAGTAATGGGTTCTCCATTACTCCATTTAGCATCATCCCGTAAAGTAAATGTATACGTTCGTCCATCTTCGCTGATTTCGGCTTCTTCTGCAGCTAAACCTGGAACTGGGTTGCTATCTTCATCCAAACGGTATAATCCTTCATATAAATGTTGAATAATCGTAAAAGTATTTTTATCAGTCGTTTGTATTGTATCAATACTCGTTATACTTGCTGGAACACTGACGCTCAATTCTTGCTGTTCCGCTAAACCATTTCCGTTACTTGATGTTTCTGAATCTTCTGCAGTTCCGTTTTGTCCACAAGCACTCAAAACTATTATTGATGCTAACGCAATAAATCCTTTTGTTATAGATTTAAACATTTATTTTCCTACTTTCTATTATAATTTTTTTGATGATACCTAGTTTTTTGAACATTGTTTCCCCTGCTTGCTCTCCCTCCTGTTCTCACAATTAAAAAATGCTTTCTGAACACAGAACCTCTAAAAAAAAGAACAAAAAAAGTCCTCCCTTCATATGCCGAAACATATGAAAGAAGGACGGAGATGTTAAATCTACACGTGGTACCACCTTTTTTCGCAAAAACATTACTATTTTTGCCTCAACCAGTACGCTTTAAAAATTACTTAAAAGTTATACTGTTCCACTGTAACGGGAGGACCCGTCTAATTTTAAAATAGCATCAACTGCTACAATCAAATTAGCCACTCCGAGACCATCTTCGAGTAGCATTTCTTTACCTGCTTTCACCTTACCAGGTTCTCTAAAAAAAGAAATGGATACTTTACTCTTCTCATCATTGTGTATATTTTTATCGTTCGTTAGTGTTCGTACAATTACCCTATCATACTGGACCTAAAGAAGTCAATTGCCAACTAATGAAAGGCTACCATTTTGAAATAATAAGCGTATTGCTAGTCTTCTACAGTAAACTGAGCTTTATGAAGTTTAGCATAACTTCCACCTTTTTCCAGCAATTCCTCATGTGTACCAACTTCTAGAATATGTCCTTGATCTAAAACGATAATTTGATCAGCATTCTTAATCGTAGATAATCGATGGGCGATGACAAAACTTGTGTGTCCCTCCATCATTTGCAAGAAAGCAGATTGAATTTTTTGCTCCGTCAATGTATCTACAGAGCTTGTTGCTTCGTCTAAAATCAACATATCCGGATTGGAAATCATCGTACGCGCAATCGTCAATAATTGTCTTTGACCTTCTGATACCTTTATTCCACTAGCTCCAATATTCGTGTCCAGCTTTTCAGGTAACCGAATCACATATTCATACATGTAAGTTTTTTTCAATGCGTCATAGATCATTTCATCTGTCGCTTCTTTATTTCCATATCGTAAATTAGCGCGTAAAGAACCATCAAAAAGCCAAGTATCCTGTAATACCATGCCAAAACTCTGACGTAAGCTGTCTCGTGTAATAGCGCGAATGTCGGTTCCATCAATAGAGATACTCCCTGCATCAACGTCATAAAAGCGCATAAGCAGATTGATCAATGTAGATTTTCCAGCACCCGTCTTCCCTACAATCGCAACTGTTTCTCCCGCATAAACTTTCAAGCTAAAATCAGTAATCAAAGGTTGGTCTTTTTTATACGCAAAATCGACTTGATCAAATTCCACTACACCTTTAGCATTCGTTAGAACCTTTGCAGTTATTTCATCAGGTTTTTCAATTGTTTGCTTCATGATGTCATAAGTTCGATCAAGTCCAGCTATTGCCAATTGAATTTCTGTCGTGATTCCGGAAATCTCAATAAACGGTTTTGTAAATTGTGTCGAATAAATCGTGAAGCTAGAAATAATTCCGATCGTCACACCAGTGTTGCCATAAATAATCAATAGCCCACCTACTAAACCTACCGCAATATACGCTAAGTGATCCACAACTCTTGAAAGAGGATTCGTTAAAGAAGAAGCAAATTGTGCTTTTTGTCCTTCTACATATAACCGTTGGTTGATGACTTCAAATTTTTCTTGAGAAGATTCTTCTTGTTGAAAAGCTTTAACAATTTTTTGATTTAGAATCCTTTCATTAATAAACCCAGATAATTCTCCCGTTATCCCTTGTTGACTTTTAAAACGATACTGAGAGGTTTTCGCTACAAACCACATCACAAAAAAGATTACGGGTGTTGCAACTAATACAACTAATGTTAGTATCGGACTTAAAACCATCATAAAAATAAAGGCAACCACTAATGTCGACACGCCAGAAAATAATTGCATCAATACAGAAGCAACGGCTACAGATACATTGTCCATATCATTTGTAAACCGGCTGACAATATTTCCATGAGCTGTTTGATCGTAATAGTTTAACGGCAGTTGATTTAAGTGGATAAACGTATCTTTTCGTAATTCTGCGATCGACTTGTAAGCGACTCGATTCGCTAAAATTTGGATCAACCATTGGCTCACCACTGTAACCAATAAAATTCCTGCTAATAAAAATAGTGTTCGATATAAAACAGAAAAATCCACTTCCCCTGCTCCTATTAACAAATCTACTCCGACTCCTATATAATAAGTCATTAAAACAACCGTTACCCCGCTAACTAAACCAAATAAACTGGCAAATCCTAATTCTTTTCGATACGCAGTAAGATATGGCCAAAACAATTTGAATCCTTTGGAAGATATTTTTTTCATCTTAAACCTCCTCCTGTGAAGCAACCAATTCTTGATAAGCTGCAGAATGTTTTAACAACTCTTCATGTGTTCCAACAGCTGAAATTCGTCCACTATCCATCAACAAAATCTGCTTGGCTTGCTGCAATGAACGGATACGTTGTGAAATAATAATAACCGTACCATTTAAATCATTTTTTAATGCTTCCCGCAAATCTAAGTCTGTTTGATAATCCAATGCAGATAACGAATCGTCCAAAATTAATAACTTTGGTTTACTAACGATTGCACGTGCAATCGTTAACCTTTGACGTTGACCACCAGAAAAATTTTTTCCATTTTCCATTACAAGAGTGTCCAGCTTACTTGGCAACTTCTGGACAAATTCTAAACATTGTGCTGTTTTCAACGCTTCCCAACATTCGTCATCCGTTGCATCCGTTTTTCCCCACTGCAAGTTCTCACGAATCGTTCCATGAAATAACACCGCTATTTGCGGTACCATTTTAATCTGTTTGCGCAATTCTTTTAAGTTCCACTCTTTGACATCTAGTCCCATAAAATCGACAGTACCGGCACTGGAATCATAAAAACGTGGGATTAACTGAGTCAACGTTGACTTCCCGCTACCAGTACCACCAGTGATGCCAATAACGGTGTTATCCTCTATCGAAAAATCAATATCCGTTAACGAAAGGCCAGCATCTTTACTATAACGAAAATCAACATGATTAAATTCAACCAGCGGCTGATTGAGTTGCTTCTCAATTTTGCCATTTTCTGGAGAAACTAGGCTTGGTTCAGTATCTAACACTTCATTTACTCGTTGCCCTGAAGCATATGCGCGGGTAAAGATAACGACAAGATTTGATACTACGATCAGTGCAAGCAACATCTGATTCATATAGCTAATCAAAGCTAAGATCTGGCCTTGTTGCAGTGTTCCTTCATTAACAGAAAAACCACCTAAGTATAATAGAGTAATAACCCCTAAATTCATAATTAATGTCGTACTTGGAGATAATAAAGCAGATATATTGGAAACTTTTTCGTTAATATCGGCCAATTCATCTGTCGTCTTGGCAAAAACCTTAGTATCCGTTTCTGTTCGGGCATAAGCACGAATCACGCGTACACCGCTCAAGTTTTGTGCAATCAGCTTATTCACTCTATCCAAACGCTGTTGAACTTTTTGATACAAAGGAACAGCATATCGAATAATCAAATAAAGTATGACACAAAAAATGGGTAGTAATAGAAGGTAAAGCATGCCTAAACGTGCGTCAATGATAAAGGCCATCAAAACAGAGCCCACGCTTAAAAAGGGAGCTCGCACGACAAGACGAATCAACATAGCCAAAGCCAGCTGTAATTGATTAATGTCATTGGTCATCCTTGTCACTAATGTATCTGTTCCAAAGAGATTGAGGTCATCATGGGAAAACTGATTGATTTTTCTCATCATTTGATTACGCAATTCCGTTCCAAACCCTTGTGATGCAATAGAAGAAAAATACTGACAGATCAGAGCACAAACTCCCCCAGCCACCGTCAGTAACACCATCCATCCTGCCATTTGCCAAATGCGTGTACTATTTCCAACGGCTATTCCTTCATCAATCAACATTGCCATCATTAAAGGTAAGAGCAATTCAAAGAAGGCCTCTAAAAATTTGAAAAAAGGTCCTAATATAATTTGTTTCCGATATCTTTTGGCATAGTGTAACAAGCGTACCAAACAATCACATCCTTTATTTCTACTAATGTGTATTATTATAGCCCAAAAAAACTTATGAAAAAAGGCAGTCGCTCTTTTCATAAGTTTTTTCTTTAGTTCTTCAAATTTTCCTAGTACTTTGGTTTTGGTTTATTCAATACTAAAATAGCCGAAAATACTAATAACTAAGCTGCAAATTCCTGCAATTAAAAACCAACTATTTATTCCTAGTAAATCAGTCATAGGTCCAGCTAAAAGCAATCCAACTGGCATTGCGATACTCATAATACTTCCATAAAAACTGAAAAAACGCCCCAATTTTTCTGCAGCAATCTCTTCTTGGACATAAGCAGTAAAAGGAATTGAGAATTGATTTCCAAACCCACCCATTAAAAATGAGAATAAGGCAAACAACCAAAATCCAATCAGGCTACCTGATGTAGCGCCTGATAGTACTGTCACTACGCTAATGCCTATCAGTCCATAAATACTCTGCTTGAGTTTATTCTGTTTTTTATTGAGCTTTCCAATAACTACAGCTCCTAAAAGCATGCCAAACGCATAAACAACTTCGATGATCCCCCCGAAAAGAGCGGATAATTGAAAGTGGTTCGTTGTCATTAAAGGAAACAGAGAAGAAAGCGGCAAGTAAAAGAACATGACAAAAACGCCAATAATAGTGACTTTTAAGATATTCTTGTTTTGAACAAATTCTCTAAACCCTAGCCTTAACTCTTCGAAATAAGATGAAGTTTCTCCAGAGGCCGTAATTTTTTTAATTTTTATTCTTCCGATAATACCGCAAGCGATTATTGCTCCTAAAGTATCGGTCAATAAAATGACCCACAGCGGCGCTATAGAATAAAGAACAGCCCCAATTACCGGCCCTAACATATAGGCACCTGATTGTAAAAATTGATTCCAACTATTAGCTTCTACTAATTCATCTGCCGGAACTAATGTTGGAACAATTGCTTGAATGGCAGGTGTATGAAATACACTTGCCACTGCTCTTAAGAACAAAGAAACTAAGATCAGTGTTATTTGTGCCTCAGCTATCACAATCGAAAGGGAAAGAAAAAGAGCAACCAGACCAGTAAACAGGTCAGCAATAATAACGACTTTCTTTTTATCCATTCTATCGACCCAGACTCCAGCAAAAGGACCTATGATCAGTTGAGGTAAAAAAGCAAAAAGCCCTGCTATTGATAATACTGTACCTGAATTTGTTTGACTTGCCAGCCACCACATCAAGGCAAATTGAACAGCTGAACTGCCAATCAAGCTAATGGATTGGCCTAAAATTAATGGGACAAATTGTTTTCGCCAATTTTTTGTTTGATTTTCCATTAAAGCGAAACTCCCTTCACCAAAGAGAATGCTTGAACTACTATTTTACCTAAAACATAATCAGCAGCCACTCGTTTTTTATTGCCAAATATTACTTTTATATCTTTTAATCTTATAGATAGATTTTTCATCATTTTGCACTCCTTAAATTAGGCCGTGCACTTAACAGATTTTTGGGTACGCAAAAAAGAGATAGATTTCTATCTCTTTTGACAATTTTCATATCTATCTTTTTAGATAAATAGAATTTGAAAAATGGACAGACTGCTCCCCTGTTTCTGCTAACATAACAGGACCTTTTGAATAATAGTATTTAATTATTACTTCAAAAGGTTAAAACGCAATCTCATAGATGCTGTCATTTTCCAAATCCTCCTTTGTACATTCCTATTCGTATACTAGATATCAATCGAATAAATCCATATCTTTCTACCAATGTCTCATAAAGCTTAAAGGAATTTTTTCAACTAGTCAAGTTTCGTTCTTTTTTGTTCCTCAAGTAAAATAAACAGCTTATATCATATGGTAATTTGTGATAAAAAATAAATTATGTTATCCTAATAAACATAATTAATAAACTTAATAAAGGTAGTTTGAAAGGATGGAAATAAGTGAGAACACAAAGAGAAAGAATGTTAGCGGGAGATTTATACATGGCTGGCGGTCCTGAATTACGTACAATGATTAATAGAAGCAGACGTTTAATAGACGAATTTAATCATTCAACATTTGATGAAAGATCTAAACGCGTAGAAATTATCAATGAATTATTTGGGCAAACTGGAGAAAATGTTTACATCGAGCGTCCGTTCCGCTGTGATTACGGGAGTCATATTACAGTTGGAAAAAATTTCTACGCTAATTTTGAGTGTATCATGCTGGATATCGCATCTATCACCATTGGGGACAACGTTATGTTTGGGCCAAGAGTCGGCGTCTATACAGCTGGTCACCCAATTGATCATGAAGTCCGTATTTCTGGGTTAGAATTTGGTACACCTATAACAATCGGAGATAACGTTTGGGTCGGTGCAAGTACCGTTATCAATCCTGGTGTAAATATTGGAAATAATGTTGTCATTGGTTCAGGATCTGTTGTCACTAGAAATATTCCAGATAACGTGGTTGCTGTCGGAAATCCTTGTCGAATATTGCGAACGATAACCGAAGAAGATAAAAAGTATTGGACAGATTTAAAAGAAGCTTACAGTGAAGAAATGAAAGATTAACCAGCAAAAAAGAAGGTGAAAAATTGAAATCCCACAAACCTAGAAATATAAAAAACCATAATCTAAATGTCCTTCGTAGCGTGTTAAGAGAAAATCGTTCTTTATCTACCAAGGATCTTTCAGCGATTTCTGGACTAAGTGTGGTTAGTATCAATAAGCTATTATCCGAGTTGGTGGAAACTGGTGAGGTAACCATACAAGAAAATCCAGCAATTACCGGTGGAAGACGTGCTTCAATTTATCAGTTCAATCAACATTTCACTCATTTTTTAGTTATTCAGTTTACGGAAAAAAATCAAGACATCATTGCATTATTTCATGTATGCAACTTATTTGGTGAGGTGATTGAAGAGAAGGAATTTACAAAAGATGAATTGATTTGGGATTTGCTTAAGCAAAATATTTCTGTCTTTATTGAGAAAGATCCTTCTATTAGCAGCATTATCTTTGGCATACCTGGTGTAGAAATTGAAGATAAACTCAAAATAATGGATTTTGAACCTCTATCTCATCTTAATCTGCGCCAGCTTGTGCAAGAAAAGTTTGGTATTCAGGTTATAATAGAAAATGATATCAATGCTGCCACATTAGGTTACGCTGTTGAATTAAATACATCAGATGAAATTTATGTTTCACTTTATTATCCAGAAAATTATCCTCCAGGTGCTGGCATAGTTTATGACGGAAAATTATTTCGCGGCAAACATGGCTTAAGTGGAGAAATCAAACACCTGCCTTTAACTAGTAATAAAGACATTTTTCCAAAGCCAAAGGAAGTTTTAGTGAAAAATATCTATGAAGCACTTCAAGTGGTTATTAGTATGTACGATCCTACTAGAATAGTCATTTATACCAACCACTTAGATTTTTCAAAGGATGATTTGGAAAATATCAGAATTGAACTTACTCAAGTCTTTCCTTACTTTGAACTTTCTGATTTAAGATTGGCTGAAAGCTTTCAAGAGGACTATTTACGCGGATTGATTCATTTAGGACTTGAAAATCTCATTCATTATATGGAATAGAAAAGAGGAACTCACTATGATCAAAGCAGTCGTTGTCGATATGGATGGAACTTTTTTGAATTCTAAGCACGATTACAACCGGGAATGGTTTAAAGAGATCTATCAAAAACTTTCAAAGCAGAATATTCGTTTTGTAGTAGCTAGCGGCAATCAATACGCTCAATTAAAATCATTTTTCCCAGAGTCACATGAAAACATTTCGTTTATTGCAGAAAATGGTGCCTTGATCTTTGAACAAAACACTTTAATAAGAGAACATCATTTCGAAATCGATCTTGTTGGTCAGATCATCACTTATTTAAAAAGTACACATCCAGATGTAGACATGATTCTTTGCGGTATTGCTAGTAGTTATATTGAAAAAAACACATCAAAATGCTTTAAATCAATCGCCCAAACCTATTACCATAAATTACAAGAAGTAGATCATTTACAAAATTTTTGCGAAGATAAGTATGTGAAGTTTGCTCTCAGCGTACCCGTTAGCCAAACAGAACAAATTCAAGACTCTTTACAAACTTATTTTGGTCATCAAATCGTTGCTGTATCTAGTGGTCATGGGAGTGTAGACATTATCATTCCTGGAAAACACAAGGCAGATGGACTAAGCTTTTTAGCAACTAAATGGGGTATTTCTCCAGAAGACATCGTAGCTTTTGGAGACGGAAATAATGATGTAGAAATGCTTCAATACGTTGGACATAGCTATGCTATGGAAAATGGCTCCTCATTAGTAAAAGAGGCCTCAAAAAATTTAGCGCCTAGCAATGACGAATCTGGTGTACTGCAAGTCATTGAAAAATATTTATAAAGAAACTCTCTAATCTTTTATTTATAAAAGAACTAGAGAGTTTTTCTTATTCTTAGGTACGTGTACAACAGCGACGATAAAAGGTTAGCCCATTCATAGTCGCTGCATTTTTAAAGCAGTAAATTTCCCTAATCGTTTAGTTAATCCTTTTACTTCTACTAGGTTTATTTCGCTCCTCATTTTGAATGGCTTTAATGATTGTGTCAGTTTGTTGCTATTCTTGTCTCAGAAATTCAGCATCAATGACATTTTCAGTAGTCTGCTGTAAAGATTCTTTTGAAAGTTGATTTCCTTGAGAGCTGTTAAGAGCATGCTGACTCGCAAGTTCTTCTGTATACTCATCCAGCTGATAAATCCTAAAGTGGTTTCTTGAATCAGTATTTTCATTTTTAATACCTGTATACTGCATGACTGTAGCATCCCATTTAACATTTTCAATAGCTTTCTCTTCTTCTGTCATTACAAAATCAAATGAAATCATTCCACCTAACATATTATTTTCTGTTCCAGTCGACATCGCAGACAGAAAGTTGCCTAGTGAGTACACGACCAATGTTTGATTGCCATTTTTTCCTTCTACCCACTCAACAGGTTGAATCACGTGAGGGTGGGTTCCAATCACAGCATCTACTTCTAAGTCCGCGAATAATTGTGCATAGTCTTTTTGAAAATCATTCGGTTCAAGCATATGTTCATCGCCCCAATGAGCAGACACGATAACGAAATCACTGACTTCCTTTGCCCGTTCGATATCTTGAGTGATCAAATCTTCGTCAAAATAATTCAAACGGTAAGACACATCCGGTTCAATTCCATTGGTCCCGTATGTATAGGCTAGAAAAGAAAATGTTACTCCATCCCGCTCAATGACGGGTATCGTATCACGCTCTTTTTGAGAATCAAATACTCCTGTAAAGACCATATCTTCTTGTTTGTCCCAGATTTCCAAGGTATTTATGATACCTTGTTTGCCTTTATCCAATGAATGATTAGATGCTCCATTGACTAAATCAAAACCTAACTCATTTAGATTACCTGCCATGTTACTAGGTGTATTAAACGTTGGGTAACCAGAAAATCCGAACTCATCTCCGCCAATCAATGTTTCTTGATTAATAAAAGCCAAGTCGACCTTTTCAATATCATCTGACACGTTCTCAAACATGGGTTTAAAATCAAAAGATCCGTCTTCTAATTGCGCTTCTTCAAAAATTACATTATGAATCAGATTGTCTCCCACCCCTAGAAAAGACACTCTCTTTTCTTCATTTCTCTGTTCTTCAAGATTACCAGATGATTCACTTGTTGAAATAATTTCTGATGAAGTTTCCATCGGTTCTTCAACCTTTTCATTTCCACAACCGCTTAGTAACAACGCTGCTAACAAAAACCCTATTTTTTTCATTTTCTTCCTCCAATTTATGTGTCATATTTCAAACCTTTTCTTTGTATTCTATGTAAATGGCAAAGTAAATGGCAAAATGTTTTTTTCTATATAAAATAATCGTAAGCGTTTTACACCTTAATGTAAAGTTTGATGAATCTTCTTTCTAATGAATTACTGTATGAAGATTCTATGCGGCAGTTCAAAAAAATTTTATCATTAAAATCAGGCTAAAGTCTGTCGCTGAACTTATTCCAAAATGGTACACTATTTAGTGCTATCCTTATGGAAGACATAGAAAGAGGCGAAAAATCAAATGAACAAAATGAGAACTCGTATTCAGAAATTCATGATTGGCAGATATGGTATAGATAAACTTTCAACTTATTTGCTTTACGGAGGTTTGGCTGTCGTTGTCTTATTTAATTTACTAAATTGGGAAATTGTTGGTTTACTCGGATGGGCAGCAATCATCCTTGGCTATTATCGAACATTTTCACGCAATCGGACAAAGCGGTATCAAGAGAATCAAAAATTTCTAACCTTTACTCGCCAACTTGTCAGAAAATGGAACAACACACGAAATAAATTTTACCAACGAAAAGTTTACAAGTACTACTCTTGTCCTAACTGTAAAAAAGAATTACGTGTTCCACGTAATAAAGGAAAAATTAATATCACCTGTCCACACTGTCACGAGCGTTTCATCAAGAAAACTTAACTGAGCAATTTTAAAAAAACAATACTTTAGAAACAGAACCCCCATTTCACAGTTGATTGGGCTTTTCCAACAACTGCATAATGGAGTTCTGTTTCTTTTGCTATTAAAACTATTTATACCCATAATAGCGTTCTCTGCTAGTCGAACAGCTTGACTTCTAAAAATCTTTGAGCTAGCATAGTAATTGAAATGAATAAGACTTCTGTTAGGTGAGGCTCCTATATGGAAACACGCTGCTGCCCAAAAACGTCGAGAGACACCAATGGGTCAACAGGAATGATCGAATTAAGGTCATTTTTAACGTAGCTGATGAATAATCTACGCCATATAGTGCTAAAACTCAACGATGGAGAAAGACTAAAGTTTTTTTGATGTGTAAAAAACTTTAGCTAAATATGGAATCGTTTATTTGGAATGGACTTTCAAGCATATACTCTATCGTTGAATAGAGTGTATGCTTTTTTTGTTGTTTTGTTTACAAAAAAAGGTTTTTATCCTGATTTTGAAGCTTGGGCTTATCATATCATATAGTGTATGGTTTGAACAAAAAAAGTGAGGTGAGTGGTATGGAAAAAAGTTCCAGTAATGATAGTCCAGATGATGATTTTTGGAGAATAAAAAAAGGAATAAGCAAACCTGCCATGAGCCTCTTCTTGGTTAGGAAACTCATGCAGTAAGCCTTATTTCTTCTGGTAAGACAAAGGAGGAAATAATAATGACAAACAAAAAGAAGTCTATTTATACAGAAAAAAAATCTAAAAACAACCAATTGAAGGAATTAGGTTACCTCAAAGAAGAAGGTGTTTTAAAACAACTGAAATCAAATGCATTAGGATTAAGCAATCAGGAAGCGGAAAAACGTTTAGAAGAATTTGGGCTAAATGAAGTAGCTGTTCAAAAACCAACGCCTTGGTATTTATTGTTGCTTCAAGCCTTCAAAGATCCTTTTATTTATGTTTTGACTCTTTTATTAGTCGTTTCAGCTGCCACTAAAGATTTTGAAGCCAGTATTGTGATGGCTATGATGATTTTATTCAGTGCTGGCCTTCATTTCATTCAAGAATACCGTTCTCAAAAAGCTAGTTTAGCTTTGAAAGAACTGATTGAAACGACTTGCGCGGTGACTAGAGATGGCGTAACAAAAGAAATTCCAATCGATGAAGTGGTTCCTGGTGATATTGTCACTCTTTCAACTGGAGATTTGATTCCAGCAGACTCTCGTTTGATCTGGGCAAAGGATTTATTTGTTAATCAATCTTCAATGACTGGTGAATCCATGCCCATTGAGAAACTTACTTCTCTAAAAAAAGAAAAAGAAGATTCACAGTTGACCGCTTTAGATCTTCCTAATTTATTGTTTATGGGTACCGATGTTTTAAGTGGCCAAGGTAAAGTTGTTGTTGTAAAAACTGGCGAAGATACTCTCTTTGGCGATATTGCTACTCAATCTTCTAAGTCTAGAGGCGAAACGAGTTTTGACCGTGGAGTAAAAAATGTGAGTAAACTATTGATCAGATTTATGTTGGTTATGGTTCCTATTGTCTTTTTGATCAATGGAATCTCAAAAGGCGATTGGAGCGAAGCTTTCTTCTTCTCAATAGCCGTAGCCGTTGGTCTGACACCAGAAATGTTGCCAATGATTATCACCAGTAACCTCGCTAAAGGCGCGATTACGATGTCTAAGAAAAAAGTAATTGTTAAAGAATTAAATGCCATTCAAAACTTAGGTGCTATGGATGTTTTATGCACCGATAAAACAGGCACCATAACGGAAGATAAAGTTATTTTAGTGCAACATGTTAACCCAGTCGGAGAAGAAAGTGAGCGCGTTTTAGAATTAGCGTATATGAATTCCAATTACCAAACCGGTTGGAAAAACGTGATGGATCATGCTGTGATTGAGTACTTCAATGAGAATCGTGAAGAAAATGAATTAGAAAAAACCGAAAAAATCGATGAAATCCCTTTTGATTTTTCAAGACGACGCCTAACAGTCGCTGTTAAAGCAGGCGATCAGCAATTGATGATCACGAAAGGCGCCGTAGAAGAAATGCTGAAAGTTTGTCAGTATGTAGAATTAAATAACGAAATTATTCCATTAACACCTGAACTACAAAAAACGATGGAAGAAGTCAGCATCAAGATGAATAAAGAAGGCATGCGTGCCCTTGGTGTTGCGTATAAACAAAACGTTTATGATTCAGCTGTCTATTCCATTAAAGACGAGTCTGATATGATCCTTGTTGGTTTTATGGGATTCTTAGATCCGCCAAAACAATCTTCTATCACAGCTATTAAATCACTTCATAAACATGGTGTGAATGTAAAAGTATTGACTGGCGATAATGAGATCGTTGCTCAAAAAATCTGCAAAGATGTCGGAATCCAAGTCGATCGAGCAATCCTTGGAACGGAACTTGAATCCATGACAGATACTGAATTGATGGACGCTACAGAAAAAGTGAATCTTTTTGCTAAATTAAACCCAACTCAAAAATCCAGAATCATTGGATTGTTACAACAAAAAGGACACACTGTTGGATTTATGGGTGATGGGATCAATGATGCACCAGCATTGAGAACCGCTGATGTAGGTATTTCTGTTGATACTGCAGCCGATATTACTAAAGAAGCCAGTTCAATTATTCTGCTGGAAAAAAGTTTGACGGTTTTAGAAGATGGCGTTTTAGAAGGTCGGACTGTTTTTGGAAATATGATGAAATACATCAAGATGACGATTAGTTCAAACTTTGGAAATGTGTTTAGTGTCTTAGTAGCTAGTGCCTTTCTACCATTCTTACCCATGCTTTCGATTCAACTCTTAGTACAAAATCTTATTTATGATGTTGCGCAATTAACAATTCCTTGGGATAAAATGGATCCTGAAGACTTAATGAAACCTGCTAAATGGGGAACGTCAGATTTTTTGAAATTTACGTTTAGTATTGGTCCCATTAGTTCTATTTTTGATATTCTAACCTTTATTTTAATGTGGTTTGTTTTCCAAGCCAATACCGTCCAAGATGCTGCACTATTCCATACTGGTTGGTTTGTGATTGGCTTGATCACTCAAACTGTTGTCGTACATGTTATCAGAACGAAAAAAATTCCATTTATCCAAAGTAGAGCCAGTTTAAGCGTAATGTTATCCACACTTGGTGTGATAGTTGCTGCTGTATTGATTCCAGGCAGCACATTCGGAACATTTTTTGACTTTGTAGCACTGCCAGCAACTTATTGGAAATGGATGATACTAATTGTCTCAGCTTATATTTTGACGACTCAAGTAGTCAAAATGATTTATATTAAGTTCAATAAAGAATGGCTGTAAGAATACAAAAATACTCGTTAACCTTATTCATATAAAGGTTAACGAGTATTTTTGCCTTACATTTCTCTTTCACTATTTTTACTACCCAAGATAATTCATCTAAATTGGAATTTAATACCTATTTAATTGATTTCATATTTTTATTGTTCAATATACCTTATAATTAATAAGAAGTAATTTTTTCATTCATTTTTAAATTTGTATACAAAATTCTTGTAATATTTCAAATAATTATAATGTCTTAAAAAAAGCCAGAGTAAAATTTTCTAAAGGAGATTTGTTTATGAACCGGTTTACAGAAGAAGTAATGACTCAATTACGTTACTATGTCTATGTACTAGTTAATCCAATCAGTCATACTGTTTTTTATATTGGCAAAGGAACAAAAAATAGAGTGTTTGCTCATGAACATGAGTATTTAAAATATGACAATAACAATGATTTTATTGAGAAAGAAAAATTAAATGTAATAAGCCAAATTCATTCACAAGGTTTTGAAGTTGAAAAATACATATTAACGTTTGGTTTAAGTGAAAATGAGGCTTTTCATGTAGAGAATGCAGTGATTAATTTCTGTAAGTTAATAGACAGTCAACAGCTTAACATAAAACAGTTGACTAATATTATGAGCGGTCATCGTTCTGATGAACAAAAGTCAGCTTTACAAACCTTTGGGAGAGTTGAAGTATTACAAGATGCTCTTAGTCCCAAACCGGTTGATGTTAAAGTTCTTAGTCCTCATAAAATCATGTTTGTAAAAATTAAACCCACCACAGATATATCAAATCCAAAAAGAGATTTAAAAGCTGAAGAAATGTATAACCCTGAATCCGAAGCTTTAAAAATGAGAACTCTAGGTAAATGGGCGATGAGTTTGGAAAAGGCAAATGATATAGAATACATTTTAGGTGTCTATCCGGGAAGTGGCATGATCGTTAGTGCTTTTAAAATCATTAAGGCTAGTCCGAGATATGAAGTAAAGGCAAGAGAAACTAAATCTGGAAGAAAGCAAAATAGATATGATTTCTATAAGTATGCTGAATCAGTGACAGAGATAAATGGAGTTCACCTTTTCCCAGATCACATTAAACTGATTGGCTATAATTATGTTGATAGTCAAGGAACTCCTCGCAATATCCAAGGTGAAAAATCATATATAGGATTTGATTAAAAACAAACATTTTTTATTCATTTATTTGTGCCTTTTCTAATATAAGCTATACTAAAGATAGATAACACTCAGAAAAGAGGAGAATGATCATAGAAAAGACAATCACTTATTTCTATCCAAATGAAAATAAAGCAGCACATTTGAAAGTTTTCCAAGATCGAACAAATCAAATTAAAGCTTTTTATTTTACAAAAGAACACATAAAAGAAATCGAAAGACTAGATTCTTCAACTAA
This sequence comes from Carnobacterium sp. FSL W8-0810, assembly GCF_038007125.1. NCBI lineage: Bacteria > Bacillati > Bacillota > Bacilli > Lactobacillales > Carnobacteriaceae > Carnobacterium > Carnobacterium sp. FSL W8-0810. The sequence goes on from NZ_JBBOWO010000001.1 coordinate 126,591, forward strand.
CTATGCAATTTATTTTTTATTTGATAACAGTGATACTGATAATAAGAAAACGTATATAGGCCAATCTATAAATGGTGTAAAACGAATTTTTGACCATATTAATAAAAAAAATTTTTGGTCGTACTGCATTTTGTTTGTAACTGATAATAACAGTTTTGATAAATTAACTATAGATTATATGGAATATGAATTTATTAAAAGATTTAAAAAAAGCAGTTATATACTAATGAATAAAGATCCACGCACAAATGAACCAAATGTCAGTATGTATGACAAACCAAATATCCTATCCTATATTAAACAAATTGAGTTTCTCTTAAGTGCAGAAGGAGTTTCAATTGATCCCATTCAAACTAATTTAAATGATGAAAAATTTTACTATCCCAAAAATAGAGATTATAAATCACGTATTTTTGTAAAAGATGGTCAATTTATTATAACTAAAGACAGCGAATTACGTAGGCCTGTTAAATCAAGCGAATTTTGGAAAACTGGCAACTTTTTTACTCGTTACAACGATGTGATGGATAGCTATATTGAGGATGGAAAAGTAGTAGAAGAAAATGGAGTTTTAAAAGCAGCAATTAATATCTCTTTTAATAGTCCTTCTCGTGCTGCTGAGTTAGTTTCAGGTCGTTCAACTAATGGCTGGACATTTTTTGAAGGCTTAAAAGAATTGCAGTCGTTAAACTAAACAGAAAAGACAAAATATCATATAAAAGATATTTTGTCTTTTCTGTTTAGTTAAAATCACTAGAATTGCATTAAATTAGTTCAATCAAAATTCCCAAGCAAACTTAATTATTTTCATCTATGAAGTGAAAGTAATTTTATCCGCATAATAAATACTACATTCTTATCTACTATATGAATAGAGTTTTTTAATTCTTATCGCTATCAAAAAGAGTTTGCGGACCGTATGATTAGTCTCATCATATACATAGGGACCACAAACTGTTCTTACGTACCATATAGTTAGTTTTGTCACACGGCTGTGACCTACAACCTGAGTTTATATACTATATGACGGTCATTCCATCCTTTATATGGCACTTCCTCATTCCCAAAACCGTTTGTGACTAAAGACTCTCCTATCGAGCCCCTCCGCCGCCTCCACCACCGGCACCTCCACCACCGCCAAAGGAAGTTGAGCCACCAGTACCTGATACTGATGATGAAGAACTTGAGTGGAATCCGCCACTCTCTAATCCACTGGACCAGTTGTTTCTAAACCCTGTTACACCATTCCAATACCAGTAATGATAAATGAATTGATTTTCGCCAGAAATATTATCTGGATTCGGAATCATTTCCTTAAACTCTTCTGTTATTTCTTCGCTTCTATAGTACAACGTATTCCAGAACAAAAATTCTTCAAAAGAGAATGGGTTAGTGTTATCCGCAAAACCTTCTAAATCGATTTCTTCTAAATAATTATCAAACTGAACTAGACGGTCAAATAATTCATCGCCTTCAGGACTGGCAACAGCTACCTCATGTTTGGCACCCCAAACGTCAACTTTTCCAAATGAAATCAGGCCTTCTTTTTCTAGATACTCTTTTGAGTAATCAATCAGATAATCGGCATAAGTTCCGACTTCTTTGGCATGTTTTTTAGCCCATTTCTTCATGTCATTATCTTCAATGAATCCACTGCTATTTGAAGCATCTAATAACATGATCCATAATCCCGTCTCATACTTCGCTTCAGGATTTGTTTCAATGTTATCCACAAATTCTTTGAATGATTGTGGATAACGTACACGCTCTTCTTCAAAATGAATGATTTCTATTTCTGTATCGTAATCATCACCAAACAACGACTTATCTTCAGCTGTATGAATTAGGATCCGTTCTTCTGAAGACCATTTCAGTAAATAGGCTGAGAAGTAATCTTCAAAATAGCCTTTATCGATGTCTTGCAATAAATAAGCGATACCTGCAAAATCATCTCCATGGTAAGGAATCTCTTCTAATACAGTCTCACTATTTTCTTTGATTCTTTCTTTTCCAGTACGCATTTGTCCCGCTTCTTCTCTCGCTTTTTTTAATTTTTTAGAATATTTGATAATAAAAGCTGTGATCCCTCCACCAGCAATCGCTATTAGAGAACCAATAATGATTGGAACTGTAGCAGAAGTAGCTTCATCGTTATACGCTGAACCATTCATAGCCATTTCACGTTGCTCTTCGGATGTCATCCCTACACTGGCTTGTGTAGTAAACATACCTTGCGGGAATTGTAGCAAAGCCGTTACATCTTTACTATCGTCAACTTCTTCCTCTGCTTCCCACACAATCATGTTTCCTTCTAATTGTATATCCCCTTCAAAACCAAATCCCCAGAAACGGACATTTTCTTCGGTAAAGGGTTCAAATCCAGTAATTTCAACCGTCAAATTTTCTGCTGGTATGTCAGAAAACGTATCAAAATTCCATAGCAAACCTTGTCCATCTTCCAATTCACGAACTAAATTTGATAAAGTATACGTTACTTCATAATTGTTTTCTCCATATTCGCCAATACCCCATATGAGTTCTAATCCATCATCTGTCACTACAGTACCGTATTGGCCAGCTTTTTCTTCCAATGAAGCATCTAGATTCCATGGTTCCATCACTTGATAACCAGCTACTGAAAAATCAAGTAATTGAGAATCTTGCAGATCATCCAACACGATATATAACTCAGTACCATCATCCATATTCATCGCTCTATGCTCTGTGACGATTCCAGATCCGTCTTCTTGCAGTTCAATTTCAATCTTCATATCTGATAATTCATTTTCAGCAAAAACTGTTTCACTAAAAGCGAAGCATCCTAAAAAAGCTCCTCCAATACCTAATCCCTTTTTCATTCTTTTATTCATCCCCATACCCCCTAATGTTGAACCCTCATGCATTCACTATTGATTATCTGATTTTAGTATACCAATACCGTTCCATTCTAGGAAACGATTTCCTTAACTCCTTTAAATAAGTTACTCGTAAAAACTAGTTTGTTTGTCAAATAGGTATTTCTTTCAAAAAAAAAAGAAAGCTTCTAGTCAGTTCCATAATCATTCGTATAGTCCGAATAGCTATGGAACAAAACTTAAGCTTTCATATATTCACTATTTACCTATCTTCATTAACCTTTAGTCACAAACCCATTTGCCATCAATCATATTACACGCAGCAGCATCTGTTCCCATTATGGTTAATCCTTTTAATTGGAAACCTTCTTCTTCAGCAATTTGTTCAATCGTTTGTTCAATCACTTCTTGCGGTTGTGCTCCGCTGATTAAATATTTTTGATTCACCACTATAGCAGGTGCTCCTTGAATGCCATAAGCTTCTACTCTTTGTAAATCTTCCATAACTGCTTGTTCCGTTTCTGGATTCTCGAATTGCACTTTCCAATCATCAAAATCAACTGAAGTTTTCTTTACTACCTCTTCAATCACTGTCAAATCTGAGATATCTCTATTTTCTACAAACAAAGCCTGTTGCAGGCCATCAAATACAGCCCAATACGTGTCTTGATCCGCAATCATTCCAGCAGCTTTTGCAGCTTTTAATCCATTTTTAGATGTTGGAAATAAGAAATCCTGCTCTTTCATTCCTTCTATATTAAAACGGTGTTCGTCATCATTTTGGTTGGCATTTTCCCAATGATGAATTACTTCAGGTTTTACTGCTTCATGCGAACCAAATTGCTGAATAAACTGTTCTTTCTCCCAGCCTAAAGCAAATGAACGATGGATGATTTCTAGTTTTGGATATTTTTCAGCCACTTTCCTCATGCGATAAGACATTGGAAAACAAAAACTGCAAATCACATCATGGAAAAATTCTACTTGCATGTCAACACTCCTAGTAGTTATTTTTTATTGGTTTAAAGTAATTTGACTTATTAAGTAATCCTCATTTACTTACTAATTGTAACTTAAATAAATTGCATTATCAACTTCCTATTTCATCATCAAACAGATAGGCTTATTAGCTAATAAATTAGTTGCTTTACTTTAAAAATTTGTTGGTCTAGCGGCAGTTCTCCATCAAGCAATAAATCTGCAGTTGAAGAAATAGATCGCTCATGAGCCTTAAAAATAGGTCTGGCAAAGTTTAAATAGTCCTTAGACCATTGGATAATTTCTTCAGATGTTCTCTTTTGATAGTCTCTTACTAGCTGTCTAGCAAACGTGATATCTAAAGGCGTTTTAATATAGACTACTTTATTGATGTAAGGTCTAAGCATGTCATGTTGATAGCCAAAAGGAAAGTCAATGAGTATTACTGGAACTTTATTATAAGAAGCAAAAAAATCAGCCATCAGTAGGCTAATGTCATATTGATTTACATACAATTCAGGATTATCTAAAATATCACCTAGTTGAGGTGCCGTATCTAGCTTATCTATACTATAATCATCAAATGAAATAATAGTGCTTGATGGAATTTCTTTATGTAATTCATTTATTAACGTAGTTTTTCCGCTTGCTGTTACCCCGCTTATGATTATAACTTGGCTTTTATCCATAAAAATCCTACTTTCTTTTGAAGTAATAAATTCCCCATACGATTACACAATTATTTACTACTTAAACTAATTGCTATTTTTGTTTTGTGAACTCTTTTCTTTATGTATATCATCCTAATCAGAAACTATTAGTTTATTTTTAAAATTCTATAGATAAATTTCGCCATATTTTATCCCATTCTTTGTCTTTAATGCGTTCAACATATATTGAATGAAATTCGCTATTCTTTTGATAAAAGGGTGTAGGCTTCACCTTCATTTCAAATAAATCCTCTATTCCATAGGGAGCCATAATTTCAATATCATTATTGCAAAGCCTCACAGCTATTGCAGTTGGTGTTTCTGGAAAATGGGCAACACCAGCATACGTTGAAGTAAAAGGATCAAAGCCGCTTTTCAAATGCATACGGGCTTGATTTTTTACTGACCAAGGTTGATTTGGAAACAAAGCTTTTAACTCTGCTTCCAACTGCTTTTCCATTTCCCAGGAAATATCTGCAGTATCAAAATAAATAACATCAATATCATTTATAGACGTTATTGTATTATACAAACTATCCCATACTTTATTTCGAATAAGCCCCGCACATACCCAGGCATCATTTACCTTTAATTTCTCAACTGTTTCTAGAATCGATACTATGTAAGTGTCCTGTTCAATCATTTCTATCAATTGTTTTTCGTAATTAGTCACGTTGAACACCCCTTCACTTTAAGTTAATTAATTTAGAAAAATATAGTTTTGTTAGCCTATTGTTATCTACTTCGTTTGATAAATCAATAAAGTACTCTCTTTGCCACTCTTGAGTCTTTATTGCAGATTGGTTTAGCTCATTCTCCCAAGAAGGGTAAACCCGTATTGCCATTTTCCCTTTAGAATTTCCTGTTCTCAAAACTCCTTGTTTAAGTAATATAGATTTTGGGAAAATAAATTGTCCTTGTAATTCATTATCTATAACCGAAATTATTATCTTTTCTGGGCTTTCATCGTAAGAATAGGCTTGATTTTTATTAGTATCATTTTTCTTCCAGAAAACTACAAAATACCCTTTTTTACTTGGGGTCAATTTAGCTAAGCGACTCCGATAGGTATTGTCTGCAATACTAAAGCTCGTTCCCTCATATTCATAGTTATGATTCTCCTCAGATAGAGCTGTAATATTAGGTTTTCCTAGACCAGTAAGCATATTGTTTATTAAATTTATCGACTTAAAACTCAACACTTTCCCTCCTCTTTATCTGTTAGTATAGACTATTTTAAATTTTTTTCAGAAAAGTACTTAAAGTATACCTAATTTAGATAGTGTTTAAAGTTTTTCTTACGTTTAGCAACTGGCCGTAGTTCTATTTTCTTTTATTGTATACTATTTATAGAAGGACAATAAATTGGTATGTTCATTTACCTTACTTCTGAATGTTTAGTAATAGATTGAATTGAATAATTAACAGCTAGTTTTGGTCTAATAAAAGTTGGAGGATACTATGGATGAATCTAATGAATTAAATATGGAAACTACAAGTTCTAAAACAAATAAGATGATTGAAGGGACTTTTTGGTTAACTGTCGGAAATTTTCTTTCTAGATTTCTTGGATTAATTTATATTATTCCTTGGTATTCTTGGATGGGGGAACATGCAAAAGTAGCTAATGGACTTTATGGAATGGGTTATAATATATATGCTATATTTTTATTAATCTCCACGGCTGGAATTCCTTCTGCTGTAACAAAGCAAATCGCTTATTACAATTCATTGAATGATCCCGAAATGAGCAATCAGTTCTTTTATAGCTCTCTTAAAATAGCCACCTTTATTGGAGTCATAGCTAGTTTTGGTATGTATCTTTTTTCGCCGATAATTGCAAAAAGTTCTGGTGATGATCAAGATTTGACAGCAGTCATCAGATCCTTAAGTATTATTGTTATTTTTTTCCCTAGTATGAGTGTTATAAGAGGTTATTTTCAAGGAAACCAACAAATGAAACCTTACGCTGTTTCGCAAATTTTGGAACAAATAGGAAGAGTCATTTATATGCTGCTTTCAACTTTTATTATTATGAAGGTATTAAACGGAAATTATGTTACAGCAGTGGTTCATTCAACGTTTGCAGCTTTTATTGGTCTAATAGTAAGTTACGTCTATTTATTGTTTAAACTACATAAAGAGGCACCACTTAATAGCATATTTCTGCAAAATAAAAAGTCGGAAATTAACTCTAAAGGTTTATTGAAAGAACTGCTACAAGTATCGATACCTTTTATCATTGTGGCCTCAGGTATTTCGCTTTTTAAATTAATTGATCAATTTACATTTTCTAGAATCATGAGTCAAATTTCTACTTATTCTGATATGCGCTTAACTGAATTATTTGCGATTTTCAGCACAAATCCTGATAAATTAACGATGATTGTAATTGCCTTAGCTACATCTCTATCAAGTGCTGGTCTTCCTCTATTAACAGAATTTTTTACAAAAAAAGACAAACTTTCATTATCAAAGATGGTGACAAACAATATTCAACTTTTCCTTTTTATCACCCTTCCATCTATATTAGGAATGATTTTATTAGCAAAACCTCTTTACACGCTATTTTATGAACCAAGCAACTTAGGGACAAAAGTTCTTATACAAGCTTGTTTAACTGGTTTTATCCTCGGTTTTTATATGCTAAGTTCAAGTATTCTCCAAAGTATTAATCAAAATAGATATGCCATCTTTACCTTACTTATAGGAGCTATAGTAAAACTGATTTTACAATACCCATTAATTTCAATTTTTGAAGTTTATGGTCCATTACTAGCTACTGCTATTTCATTTGGAATAATTTGCATCTTAAATCTAAAAAAAATAATCAACATTACTCATCCAGATATTAAGCTGCTGCTCAAAAGAACTGTTTTAATTTCTTTTTCATGTATTCTAATGCTTCTTGTTGTATTGCTGGTAAGAAACTTTCTTTATCTATTTTTAGATCCTGAACGTAAAATGCATAGTTTTCTTATCGTCATCTTTGCTGCCGTTATCGGAATAATGACTTACCTATTTTTATCCTTTAATACTGGGTTGTCTGATGCACTTCTTGGCTTCAATGCAAAAAAATTAAAAAATAAGTTAAAACTATTTTCAAAATAATATTGAAAATTAATGTTGCTGATAATACCAAAGTTATAGTCATTTCTTCATTGAATAAGACACTGAAAAAGTGCTAAACTATGCCTATAACTTTCCGAAAATTTTATACTAATGAGGATGAGATTTACTTGAAGAACAAAAATTATAAATTGAGAGCTTTTATTTTTAATCCGATTACCGTAGCTATCTACGCTATAGGGTGTTATTACTTATGTTCACTTGCTCAAGACGGCGGGATTGCTCAGAAAGCTCCCATTATCCTAATCATTTTTCTTAGTCTGTTTGTTTGGGTTGGCTGGGGTTTTTATTGGTACATATGGAAAACCAATAAAAATCAATCCACTTCTCCCCGTTCTATAAGACGTAGCAAATTCCTCTTTCTGTTCAGTGTGAATTCATTCCTTTTGATCACACTTGCATCTGGTATAAGTCTTTATCAAAGTGGCACAAATTCCCAAGGAAGATTAGCTTTTGTGATTCAAGACTACTTGCAATCTAGCGATGTTCAATTTGTTCATAATAATGTCTATGAAGATGGCTTAAATGGATTACTTGAAGACCTTGAAACGAAATATGATTTGCCAGAAGAATTGTATGTCAGTAATCAAGTTGAATTGACCTTTAATAAAAAGGGTGACATTACTACTTTATACAGCTTTTTGTACGGTTTAAACGAAGATGGTGAGACGGAAAGTTTTTTGATCGATTATGATAGTTCAAAAAGTGATGAACTCAGTGTGACTTTGAACGGAAACGTCAATCCAACCTTTGAGAAAACGATGAGACTTCAACCACTGTTAGATGCAATGGAAAATCTTCCAATAAAAGAAACGGTCAAAGATTGGGATGAAGAAACCCTTGGCATCTATTATGCTGGTTCCCGCAGTTGGGGATACAATACTGAAGGGATTCTTTATTTTGATGAAAAGGGAGATACCTTTCCAATCGAAACAGCCTTCAATGAAATTATTGGCTATACGATTTCTGTTTATACCCCAAATAACAACACGATCACACCGGTACGTTTTGTTGACTATTCACCAACAGTATCTCCTGCACAAATTGGAGATGTTCCAACCGATCAAAACATGAATGACAATGAAACGTACTTTTTGACTGAAAAAACTGGTTATCAATTATTCGTAGTAGATGCTGCGTTAGGCTCACGTTTCTATACCTTGAACAAAACCACAGATGGTGGAAATACTTGGGACGTTGTTAACTCTGATCCATTTGTAGGACAACTAGGCGTTTCATCTGGGATAACGTTTATGGATGAAAACCTTGGCTTTATTGGATTGTCTCGCAGTGGTGGCAGTTATGCGGATCTTTATTTGACGACCGATGGCGGTGTCACTTTTGAACCAGTAGAATTGCCCATAATCGAAGTCCCTTTAACCGATTCTGAGAAGTACGCTCCTTTCGATTTTCCAGAAATGCCTTATAAAGAAAGCGACAGTCTGTTTATTCAGGTGAATCAAGGTCAAGATGGCGATTATAACGGCGGCTCTAAAGCCTTGTATCAATCCAAAGACAACGGAAAGACTTGGGCGTTTGTTGGAGAAGTTTAGTAAAGCTCACCTTATTAAAAAAGATAGCCTTCAGTTTGTTCTAAACAAACTGAAGGCTATCTTTTTCTCACATAAGTAAAAAAACTATCTTATTTAAAATCTGTTATCTAAAGAATGTCTTGCAATTCTTGGATAGCATTTATCCTTATATCTGATTGTTGCAATTCTTCTTCTGACCCAAATCCATAATTACATCCTATGTTAACTAGATTGTGGTAGTGACCAATTTCAAAATCCTGTATGCGATCTCCGACAATAAGAAAATTTTCTTTATACTGTTTTTCAATTAATTCAAAAATCTTGTATTTGGCACTATACTCAAATGTTTCTGTGCAATACATCTCTTCAAAATACTGATTTAACTGAAAAGCTTGCCGATGTGCATTCATATATTTTTCACTACAATTACTTAAAAAGATAAGTTGGTATCCTTTATGTCTTAAGTAACCTAATGTTTCCAAAGCTCCAGTATAAAGAGTTGCTTCTTTTGCGAGAACTTTTTTCAGCAACGTTTCTCCTATGATTTTTGAAGCAGTAGCTTGGTGTTCAGCATCTAAATTAGGCATGAAATTTTCCCACATGTCTTTACTGCTATACCCTAACCATTTAGTGATTTCTTTATCTTTCCACTCTCTTGGGTCAGCTTTTTTATTCTCGATCAAATAGTTATAAGCCATTTTGAAAGCAGCAATATAGTTTGCCGTACTGTCATGCAGTGTCCCATCGTAATCAAAAATATTGGTTTGAATGTTCTTTAGTCTTGTTTTATCCATGATCCGACCTTACATGCCTTTCAATAGATTGGCCATTTCAATCGCTGAAACTGCAGATTCATAACCTTTGTTTCCAGCTTTCGTACCGGCACGTTCAATGGCTTGTTCAATGTTATCTGTCGTTAAGACCCCAAACATTACGGGTACACCTGTATTCATTGCAGCTGCAGCTACTCCTTTTGAAACTTCAGAACAGACATAATCGTAGTGCGAGGTAGACCCTTTAATGACTGCCCCTAAAGTAATAATAGCATCATACTTTCCTGAAGCTGCCATTTTTTGTGCAACTAATGGAATTTCATAAGCTCCTGGAACCCACGCAACTGTGATTTCTTCCTCTAGCATGCCATGTCTTCTTAAACCGTCAACAGCTCCACTTAATAATTTTGATCCTATAAATTCATTAAACCGTGCAATCACGATACCCACTTTTAAGTCTTTTGCAATTAATTGTCCTTCGAATACGTTCATTTTAATTCCTCCATGTATGATATTTTTTGTAGTACGCTGTCCATTTTTAGTAGTTCAAATGATGATGCATTTTTTCTTGCTTGATCTTTAAATAGTCTTTATCTTCCGCAAAAGCTTCCATTTGAAGTGAAATTCTTTCTACAATATCCAAACCGTATTTATCCATACTCTCTACTTTCAGTGGATTATTAGTCATCAGGCGTAGATGAGAAACACCCAAGTCATCAAAAATTTGTTTGCATTCATAGTACTCTCGTAGATCAACTGGAAAACCAAGCAATAAGTTAGCTTCAATGGTATCGTGTCCTTGATCTTGCAACGCATAAGCTCTTATTTTATTGACTAAGCCAATTCCACGCCCCTCTTGACGCATGTAAACTAAAATCCCACGTCCTTCATCTGCAATTCGTTTCATTGCTGCATCCAATTGTTGACCACAATCACATTTTTTAGAACCAAATACATCACCTGTCAAACATTCCGAATGGATACGACAAAGTACCGGCTCTCCATCACTGACTTCACCCATAACCAAGGCGACATGGTGTTCACCAGTTACCGTATGTTCATAGGCATAGATGTCAAAATCTCCATATTTGGTAGGTAACAGTGCTTTAGATTCGCGGAAAATAACTTGTTCTTGGGTTTTTCGATACTCAATTAAATCGGCAATTGTACCGATTTTCAAATCATAATCATCAGCTAAAGCCAATAAATCGTCTCTTCTTGCCATCGATCCATCTTCATTCATGATTTCACAACACAGACCCACTGGTTGCAAACCTGCTAAACCCATCAAGTCAACCGTTGCTTCTGTATGTCCATTTCGAACCAATACACCCCCGTCAACAGCTTCTAACGGGAACATATGCCCTGGTCTTCTAAAGTCTTCCGCTTTTGCATCATCGCTCACCAATTTCATAGCGGTCAATGACCGTTCCCCAGCTGAAATACCCGTTGTCGTTTCCACATGATCCACTGAAATGGTAAAAGCTGTCCCATGATTATCTGTACTGTTTAGACTCATTTGTGGCAATGCGAACTTCTTTGTATAGCTTTTAGGCATAGGCATACAAATTAGACCTTTGGCATAACTAGCCATAAAGTTCACATTTTCTGTAGTAGCAAATTCAGCCGCACAAATAATGTCTCCTTCATTTTCTCTGTCTTCATCATCTACCAATAAAATGTTTTTCCCAGCTCTTAAATCAGCAAGTAACTCTTCAATTGTATTAAACATATGTCTCTCCATTCTGTTCTAAAAGAACCCGTTATCTTTCAAAAATTCTGTCGTTACTTGACTCTCTTGAACTGGCAATTTCGAATCCAAACCTAATAATTTTTCAACATATTTTCCGATCATATCGCATTCAAGATTTACAGCATCTCCTGGTTGCTTATGCAATAGAACGGTCTCTTCACCGGTATGAGGAATGACAGAAACCTTGAACGATTGATTATCAACCGTCACAACTGTCAAACTAACGCCATCAATCGCTATAGAACCTTTCTCAATAATGTAACGCAATAATTTAGGACTTGTTTCAACCGTGATCCAAACGGCATTATCCTCACGCTTCATTTCTCTTATCTTTCCCGTTCCATCGATATGGCCACTAACCATATGGCCACCAAGACGTGTTTCCAAACTTAGTGCTCGTTCCATATTGACATAACTTCCAGGCGTCAATTCTCCTATGTTCGTTCTTATCAAAGATTCAGACATGACGTCCGCTTCAAAAGAATCATTTTCTATTTTTGTTACTGTCAAACAGATGCCATTTGTCGAGATGCTATCCCCGATACGAGTCCCTTGCAATACTTTTTTTCCCTTTATCTTCAATATTGAAGATTTTTCACCTCGTTTGATGGATTGAATCGTTCCCATTTCCTCAATAATTCCTGTAAACATGCTTTTCCTCCAATCGATTGTTTCTCTTTATTTAACAATATAGCTTTCCACAAACAGATCTTCTCCAACCATCACAGGCGTCATTCGATCAATTTTAAACGCATTTTTTAATAATTGGATACCTGCCCCTTCTACAGCGGTTTTAGCCTCTTTTCCTCCAATTATTTTTGGCGCAATATAGGACTGTATTTTGTCCACGATCCCTTCTTCTAAAGCCGAGAAATTCAAATTTGCACCGCCTTCCAGTAAGATACTATCGATTCCTTTAGCTCCTATTACCTTCATTAATTCTCGTAAATCAACTCTTTCACATTTTACTTTAATCACAATCACTTCAATACCCATCTGCTTTAACGTATCTAATTTTTCATTATTGGCTCTTTTCGTGGTAGCCACAATTGTCTTCGCTTTATCTTGTTGGGTTAATACCTTTGAGGCGATTGGGATTCTTAGCTGACTATCGACAACAATTCTAATAGGATTACGGCTGTTTAGTGTTCTAGAAGTTAGTTGTGGGTCATCCTTGATAATCGTTTCTATACCGACCATAATTCCAGCTAATTCATGGCGCAGAGAATGGACTTGTTTTCTAGATGACTCACCAGAAATCCATTGAGATTCGCCTGTCACTGTAGCGATTTTTCCATCTAGAGACATCGCATTTTTCATAACCACAAATGGCTCTTTCGTGACAATGTATTTTATAAAGATCTCATTCAATTTTTGACTCTCTTCTTCTAGTACACCAGTCACTACTTCAATTCCATTGTTACGAAGCCTTTCGATTCCTTTTCCAGCAACTAGTGGGTTTGGATCGAGTGTTCCCACGACTACTCGTTTAATGTTCTTGTCTATCAGTAAGTCTGAACAAGGAGGTGTTTTTCCAAAATGAGAACAAGGTTCTAACGTGACATATAATGTTGCCCCAGTCACATCTTCTTTGGCTGATGCAATAGCATTTACTTCCGCATGGGGCTGTCCATATTTTTGATGATAGCCTTGCCCAATAATTCTTCCACCTTTTACAATGACCGCTCCAACTAAAGGATTAGGAGTTGTCCACCCTTTACCCTTTCTTGCCAATTCCAGTGCCATCCTCATGTATACTTCATCCAATTCTCTCACTCCATTCAAATTAAAAAAGCCCTAAGAATCTACTCTCAGGGCTTTCGTCATTTTTTTACAAGGCTCAACAAATAACTCCGAATACTCTTTACTCGGTTACTGTTGATTTTTGTAAACTTTGTCTTCGCTTTATCCAGACTATCACTGTCGGCTTCGGAATCTAACCGAATCTGCCTTACGGCTCGTGGGCTTTACCACCGGTAGGGACTTGCACCCTGCCCTGGAGACTATTCAATTTTTACTTTTCTACACAAAAAAGCCCCAGACTTTTATATCCAGGGCTTCGACTTATAGTTAAATAAGACTTTCTTATAATTGCTTCACAAATTCAAGACTGCTATCTATCCAAAAAAAGACTATAGCTACCTTAACTTCTCTGCAATTACTTTGTCTTCGCTTTATCCAGACTATACTGTCGGCTTCGGAATCTAACCGAATCTGCCTTACGGCTCGTGGGCTTTACCACCGGTAGGGACTTGCACCCTGCCCTGAAGACTATTTAATTTTTACTTTTCTACACAAAAAAGCCCTCAGATTTTTATATCCAGGGCTTCGACTTATAGCTAAATAAGACTAGTTAATAGTTGCTTCACAAATTCATGACTGCTATCTATCCAAAAAAAGACTATAGCTATCTTAATTTCTCTGCAATTACTTTGTCTTCGCTTTATCCAGACTATACTGTCGGCTTCGGAATCTAACCGAATCTGCCTTGCGGCTCGTGGGCTTTACCACCGGTAGGGACTTGCACCCTGCCCTGAAGACTAATTTACTTTTGTAATGTAAGAATATATTGAAATACAAGAGATGTCAATATTTTTTATATTAATTGTCCGATTACTCTTACTACTAAGAGTACTAAAAGTACTTTTCAAAGGATAAAAATCATTCTTACTTACTTTTTAATTTTTAATAATCTACCTTCACGATAATACAAATCTTGATAATTTAAATCAACTAAGTAGATTTCTTCGATTTCCTTTAAAGGCTCATTTTCATAACTATTTAAACTATACAAAATTATTAACTGGTTACATCCATTTTCAAATTGTTCAAGAATATAACCTTCCAATGCTTTTAATGTGTTTTTGAATTTTGGAGATAGGCTGTCACGTTTCTTAAACGAAGGAAGGTTTGAATCTATCGATGCTACTTGATATTTGGTCTTTTTAAAAAGAAAATGGGAACTAAAATTAAAATAATCGTCAGTATCTTCGCTAATGTTGTTTTCAAAATAAAAATATTCTTTGGTTTCCATTTGAAACTCATTTGGTTGTTGATCTCCTCTTCTGCCATCTATCAAACCAGATCTTAAAGGAGCATCTGCTGCAATGTATAGATATTCTGTCATGCGTTTAAATCCTTTCTGAAAGTAATAAGTAGAAATTATTTTATCTTTTTTAATAATGTTATTAACATCAATAACATTGATTTCCCTAAGAATAACACTTTAGTTTTCAATACAGCAGAAATAGGAAGTTATCGTTGAATAGATTGTGTACACAACTATCAATTGAGTACCATACAGATTACTTAGCAAGGAACTTCCAGTAGGTAAACAAATAATGAGTACCTTATAAGTTGAATAAAAAGAAACTTATGGTGTATATGTACAAACCTCTTAACCAAATTCGGTTCAAAACAGGTTCTATCTTTTGATAGATATTAGATCAGTGAACGGTTACTAATCTACCATTTCAGAATTATTCTCATTTTTATTTTTCACTTTAATCATGACCTTAACCAAATACTTTTCTGGATTTTTTTCTGCAACTTCATCAATGATGTATTCTTCATAGGCATCCCCATCAATCTCATAACCATTTTCTACTAAACCATCCAACATTTTCTGATACAGTTTTTCGGTTTTATTGTAATCACAATAATCATACATGACTGCGTAACATCCTTCAGGCTTTATACTTAACTGATTTTTATCTTCAGTCGATTTATTGATATAAAAATAACTAAAATTTGAAAATTCACCATTGGCCAATTCATTTTTTCCAATAATCGCTCCTATTGGAAAACCTTGGACAATTTGTTGTTGGTCAATAAGTGAATAGAAATCAATGAGGGCTTCATTGTTTTGTTGATTTATTTTTTTACCGATTAGTATCGGTTTCTTTTCTTGCTGGATAAAAGTAAGTTTTCCAACAGTTACTACGTCTGCCAACTTTGTTAACTCTATTCTTTTTTCCAACATATCTTTGTATTGCTGTAACGTACTAATTTTTTTATCAATCTGTTTTTGTTCTTCTAGGAACAACGACAGCATTTTTTCTGGAGTTCGTTCTTGTAAATAGATTTTTATTTCCTTAATTGATTTCCCTAATTCTCTTAAAATGTAAATCACACTAATGGTATCTAATTGTTTTTCCTCATACATTCGATACCCTTTATCTGTAAGCATTTTTGGTGAAAACAAATCGATTTTGTCATAATAAATAAGGGTTTTGCGACTGATTCCAGATAAAGTAGAAAACTGACTGATGGTTAAATATTCCTTTTCCATGTGATTCCTCTCTTTGTGTCCACAGTTTTTGAAAATAAAACTTGACTGTATAGTAGCTATACAGATTATACTGCTATTATTCGATCATTTCAAAGCATAGTTCTTGCTCCTATGCAATTTGAAGTAAGTTTATACGAATAACTAAAAGGAGACATGAACAATATGCATTTATTTTTTACATTTTTAAAGAAAAACAAACTGCTTGTTCTCGTTACAAGCAGCTTAATTTTACTTCAATCCGTAGCAACTCTATTCATTCCTTATTTAATTGCTCAACTCATTGATAAAGGCATTTTAGAAAAAAATACCCACGTCGTTTCTTCTATTGGAATCCAGATGTTGCTTACTATTCTTGTAGGAGCTGTTGTTGGGGTGCTTGGAAGTTACTACACTTCTGAAATTGCTTCACGTTTTGGAAAAGAAACCCGTAAAAAGTTATTTAGAAAAATACAAGATTTGTCACTAAATGACACTAATAAAATAGGTGTGGCCTCTTTAGTCACAAGAACGTCTAGTGATGTTGTCAATATTCAAGAGGTGACGTTATCTCTCTTTCAAATGGTTTTACCGAGTCCATTTATGGCAGTCATTTCTATTGTATTGGCTTATCGGATTTCCCCTATGATGACGGTCATTCCACTTATATCCATCCTTATTTTTATCGGTGTGATTACTGCCGTAATGTTTAAATCCACTCGCTTGATCAATAACATTCAGAAAAAGATGGATAAAATGACAATGCTTGTTAGACAATTTTTTAAAGGCGTAAAAATTATTCGTGCATTTGATAACGCTGAATATGAAAAAAATAAAGTTGATGGTAGTTTTAATGATTTTGCTGCTAACATGATTCGGATCAATAAGTACTTTGCCTTTCTAACACCTGTTGCTTTTAGCCTGAACGCCCTTACGATGATCCCTATTATTTGGGTGGGGAGTTCCTTAGTTGCAGACAACACCATTCAAGTAGGTTCCATTACTGCCGTTATCGGGTACTCAGTCATCACAATGTCTTCATTTATCATGACCGCTTTGATTATGTTTAACATACCTAGAGCAATCGCATCATTAAATAGAATTCAAGAAGTACTGACACTTCAGCCAGAAGTGGAAGATGATAGTCAGTTAAACGAAAAAGTAGATGTTACTGTGCAGCCTGCTTTGTCATTTGAAAATGTAACGTTTCAGTACCAAGGTGCTGACAAATCAGTCCTAGAAGACATGGATTTTTCAATCAACACAGGTGAAGTATTGGCTATCGTTGGTGGAACGGGATCCGGTAAAAGTACGATTGCTAAAATCCTTTTACGGTTCAATGACATTCAAAAGGGTCGCATTTTGATACACGGTACAGATATCAGCAAACTTTCTCAAAAGGACCTTCGTTCATTGATCAGCTATGTCCCACAAAGAGCATTTTTATTTAGTGGAACCATCCAGGATAATATTTTAGATGGGAATAAAGAAGCTACGGTTAATGAATTGAGACATGCAGCTCAGGTTGCTCAGGCCTTACCGTTTATAGAAGAACAGGATCAGCAATTTAATGCCTTGGTAGCTCAAGGAGGAACCAATTTTTCTGGAGGACAAAAACAACGTTTGGCAATCGCACGTGCACTGATAAAGAAATCTCAGATTTATGTATTTGACGATAGTTTTTCAGCACTGGATTATAAAACAGATGCGAAACTAAGAGCCGCTTTAAAACCAGAATTGAAAGACGCGGTAACGTTAATCATTGCCCAAAGAATCAGCACGATCATTGATGCTGATCAAATCATCGTCTTAAACGAAGGGAAAATTGTGGGTAAAGGAACCCATTCAGAATTAATTGAAAAAAATCCTGTTTATCAAGAATTAGCTAAATCTCAAAATATGCTGTCTAAAAGCGAGGTGAAAGAAAATGTCTAAAAAAGAACAAGTGCTTTTAGAAGAACTAGACTCAGAAAAACCAAAAAATCTAAAAAAAGCCGTTCATTATTTTTTCGAACTGCTAATGCTTCAAAAAAAGAAAACCATTCCAGCTATTCTTTCAAACATCATTGGCACATTAGCCTATGTTTCGATTCCTTTAGTTACAGCTCAAGCTATTGATGGACTAATTGAAGCTGTAAAATTACCGGGTACTTCAATGATGGAAAGTATTCGAGCTGCAATCACGGGACCACTTTTAATCTTATTAATCATTGCTGGAATCATATTTATTTGTAATTACTTCCAGGAATATTTAATCGCCTCTGTCAGCGAAGAGGCCAGTCTAACCTTACGAAAGAAAATAACAGCTAAACTAAATAAATTGCCTTTAAATTTTTACGATCAAACACAAGTAGGCGATCTATTAAGTCGAACGACAGCCGATGCAGATAAAGTAGCGAACTTTATTATCATGAGTTTTAATCAGTTTATTAGTTCAATCATCATTGTCATTGTTGGGTTGAGTCTAATGATTTATGTTAGCGGCCGCTTATCCTTGATTATTATTTGTATGATCCTGGTCAATATTATCGTCACGAAAGTCATTTCTAAAAAGAATCAAACGTTATTTGGCGACAATATGTATACCTTAGGAAAATTAAGTGGCGCTACGGAGGAATATTATTCCGGAAACACGATTATTAAAGCTTTTAATAAACAAGAAGAAGTCATTCAAAAAGCCGATCAATTAATCGACGAACAATATAAAGCACATAAAAAGGCCCAATTTGTTAACTTTGCAATCTACCCTATCATGAGAAGCATTACTCAATTGGCGTATATCAGCAGTGCCTTAATGGGCGCTACTTTAGCCATCCAAGGAACGATAACAATCGGATTGCTTCAAGCTTTTCTACAATATGTCAATCAAATTTCAGATCCCATTACAGAAGCCTCTTACGTCGTGAACATGCTTCAAGGTTGTTTAGCAGCCATTGAACGGATTTATGAAGTTTTAGATGCAGAAAATGAAGTTCCTGATATCAAAAAGGCTAATGTAATCGATAATCCTCTTGGCCAAATCGAATTTTCGCATGTCAGCTTTGGCTACAACAAAAACCAATTGATCATGAAAGATGTTAATTTTATTGCAGAACCTAAAAAGACGATTGCCATCGTAGGTCCTACGGGTGCTGGGAAAACAACACTTGTAAACTTATTGATGCGTTTCTACGAAATTAATAGTGGTTCTATTTTATTTGATGGGATCGACACGAACACCCTCACCAGACATGATCTAAGAAAACAGTTTGGTATGGTCTTACAAGATACATGGTTATTTGAAGGAACCATTGCTGAAAATATTAGCTACGGAAAGAAAGACGCTACTAGAGAAGAAGTTATTGCCGCAGCTAAAAAAGCTCAGTGTGACTCTTTTATCCAAACGTTACCAGAAGGTTATGATACGATTATTTCGAGTGAAAATAATATGATCTCTCAAGGACAACAACAGTTGTTAACCATTGCTCGGACCATTTTATCCGATCCGAAAGTCATGATCTTAGATGAGGCCACTTCAAGTATCGATACTAAAACGGAAATTAAAATCCAACAAGCAATTGATCATCTCATGTTGGACAGAACCAGCTTTGTGATTGCCCATCGATTGTCGACAATTAAAAATGCAGACCTCATTTTAGTTATGGACAAAGGGAATATTATTGAAACTGGAAGCCACCATGAGTTATTGGAAAAAGACGGTTTCTATGCTGATCTTTATCAAAGTCAATTCCAATCAGCATAAGTCTACTAGAATTATGTGCAAAATAAATATAGTAGACAAAAAAGCTAGAAACAGGTTCTGTTTCTAGCTTTTTTCGTTAGTTCTTATTTTGAATAAACATCAACATCGTCCGATTCAATTTCTCTGTTTCATCGTGGAAAATCGCGTGTCCGCTCTTTCTAAAGGGCACGACAATAGTTTTAGAAATCAATTGAGTCATTTCTTCCACCACTTCATACGAACAAACAGTGTCTTTTTTACCATGACAAATCAAGGTCGATACCGTAATTTTTTCAAGGTCTTCTCGTACATTCTCATCTCGCATAGCCAGAGCTGAAAGAATCACCCCATAAGAAGAAGACCCTACTGCCAAATTTGTCAGCCAACCTTTATAGGAGACTAAGGTTTTCTCATGAAACAACTTTTTAATAAAGTCTTGGATCAGTTTAGGACGATCAACTTGAATTTGTTCAATCATGGCTGTGATTTCTGACTTTTTAATCCCGATGGAGTAAGCAGGTTTCTTAGCAAATTGCGGAACTGCTGCACTGATTAAGATCAGCTTTTTAATTCCAAATCCCTTATGACGAGCCATGTAACGCGTGGCTACCGCTCCACCCATCGAAAATCCGACCAAAATAGCCTCTTCAATGTGCAGTTCTTCTAAAACTCTCTTAACATCGTCCGCAAATGTGTCGTAGCCGTAATTTTCAATTACTAAATCTGATTCACCAAACCCACGAAAGTCGATTCCAATCATTCGATACCCTCTAGGCAAAAAATAATTGTACTGGTATTCAAACATCTGATGATCAAACGGCCACCCATGTAAGAAAACAATTGGCTGACCATCTCCAACATCTTCCACTGCAATAGACGCATGATTCGTTCCCATAATCATTTTTTTCATCTTAGTTGCCTCCTATTACCTTCTCTACTTAAGTATAATAGAAGTGCTACTTTTTTAACGGGATAAAGCTCAGAGTCTCTCAACATTTTGTCGGTTTTAGCCCTCATTTTTTACTCGCGTAGACTTGGCATAAACCTTATAATGACTAGCGCAATTTAATCTACTATTTTTGACAAAAAAGTTCCCTCGTGAGATGCTTTACTTGTAATAAAATCAGTCTATGAAGAGAATGGAGGATCTTTATGTCAACAATGGTTTTTGTAAATTTCCCTGTATCTGATGTCAACCGCTCTGCTGCATTTTATGAAAAATTAGGTTTTGCTAAAAATAACGAATTCTCAAACGATGAAGCTGTGGCAATGGTTTGGGATGATCACTTTTGGATTATGCTGCTGAATCACGAATTTTATAGCCGTTTCATTAAAGATAAAACAATTGCAAACACTCAAACCACTAGCAGCTCTCTAATTGCATTCAGTCTGGAAAGTGCTGATGCAGTTAAAAAATTTGCTGAAACAGCCAAAGCCAATGGCGGTGATTTCTACAAAGTAGACATGGGGATGTCTGAAAATCAAATGTTTGGACTTGAAGTACAAGATCCAGACGGAAATACCTTGGAGCCCAGTTGGATGGAAATGTAAATAGGTTTGTTCAAAACACTTAAATTACTAAATTGACGCAAAACACCTCTGTCGCATTCAATGTATATGAATGCGACAGAGGTGTTTTTATAAAGACGTTTTCTTATTTTCATAGAAATTCAATGGTTTGTTTACCTGAAATAGGGTTAACATAGGTGTGACAATCCACTTCATACAATTCTTTAATGACCGCTTCTGTTAACACTTCTTCAGGTATTCCCTCTTTAATGATCCGTCCATCTTTCATCGCATACAAATAATCCGTAAAGCGTGCAGCTAGATTCAAATCATGTAAAGCTGCTAATACACCAATAGGCAAAGAACCGACTGTTCTTAAAATACTCAATTGATGTTTGATATCCAAATGATTGGTGGGCTCATCTAAAACTAAAAATTTAGGTTGTTGGACCAAGGTTCTACCTAATATGACCCTTTGCTTTTCTCCACCGGACAGGGATAAGAAACTCCTATCCGCGATTTTTTCCAAGTCCAGTTGAAGAAGAACCTGATTAACAATTTTATAATCTAAAGCATTGTCTCTCTCCATCAAACCTTTATATGGTGAGCGTCCGAGTAATAACATGTCACGGATGGAAAAATCAAAATTGATTTCGTGAAACTGCCCCACAACACCTAATTTTTGTGCGAGCTGTTTATTTGAAAGATCTTGAACATTTTCATCACCCAGAGTAATGACTCCCTTACTGGGTTCAAGTAGTTTAGAAACACTTTTCAATAAAGTCGATTTCCCACAGCCATTCGGTCCGATTACACCTACAAACTGATTTTGACTAACATGCAAAGAAATACCTTCTATAATCTTCTGAGAGGCAATAGATACCGATACGTTATCAATCGTTAAATTCATACTTACCCTCCAAACTCGTAGCCTTTTTTCACAAAAATATAAATGAACAGTGGTGCACCAATTAAAGAGGTTAAAATACCAATAGGCAATTCAACCGTTGGCAGGATAATGCGAGACAAGATATCGCACCATACCATGAATAAGGATCCTGAAAAAACTGATAATGGTAAAAAATACCGATGATTTGACCCGACTATCCCACGGACAATATGTGGGATAATCAACCCTACAAATCCAATCATTCCAGTATTTGCCACAATGACTCCCGTTAAAACCGACGTAATAACGAGATACAATTTGCGGTAAAATTTCAAATTTACTCCAAGCGTAATGGCTGATTCATCGCCTAATAACATAAGATTCAACGTCCGTATTTGGGTTAAGAAAAAGAGCAAACAAACCAGAACAACGGTGGCTATCAAAAGAAGCTTGGACCAACTGGCTCCTACTAAACTTCCCATCATCCAAAAAGTGACGGAACGAATCCCTTCCGCATCGTTAGCAATATAAATAATAAAATTGGAAAAGGCTGTAAAAAGAGCATTTAATACCATCCCGGATAAAATCAATTTGATTGAATTCATTTGTCCAGTAGCGTTCGACAGCAGTAAGACTAGCAGAGCAGCTATCACAGCACCTAAAAATGCCCAAAAAGACAAACCAAATTGAGCCAATATACTGGTTCCACCAAAGCCGATCATGATAGCAAATGTTGCCCCCAGAGAGGCTCCAGAAGAAATACCCAAAATATAAGGGTCTGCGAGTGGATTCTGGACCGTTGTCTGCATGACCGCACCAGCTAAGGATAAGCCCATACCTGTGAGCATCGCTAATAGTACTCTCGGAAAACGAATCTGCCAGATGATATTTTCGAAAGAATCAGAAGAACCTCCCGGTAAGTTATCAATCCTTCCACCTGACAAATTTTTAAGCAGTATCTGAAAAGATTCTTTTAAAGGCACTGCAACTTGTCCGATCGCGACACCGATTCCAACCGAAAAAATAATCAATACAATAAGAAGGAGTAAACACATATAAAATAACTTTCGTTGTTTATCGATGTGGTTCATCAGCTTACTCCCTCCTACTATAAATTAATTTTTTGACTGCATTTCAGCGCTGAGTTGTTCCATACCGGTTAAAATTTGGTACCCATAACTCCAGAACTGATTGTAATCGATCGTATAGATACGGTCTTCTTTGATTGCTGTCAGACTTGAAAGTGCGTCATTTGCTTTCAAATCAGCTAAGCTTTCTTTGGGATCGCGTCCACCAGTATAGTTAACCAATAATAATACATCTGGATCAGCTTCCAATAAAGCTTCCACACTTATTTCTCCCGTTGCATCTGAAAATGTATTTTCTAAACTCATATAGCTTAATGCATCGTTTAAGTAAGTGTCTGCTGCTCCACTGTAAATATCCACATTCGTACCTTCTGCCCCAAAAATATACGCATAATCAAGTGTTTCTTGTTTAGTAGGAATGGCTGCGACGATCGCGTCCATCCGCGTTTGCACATCCGTTGAAAATTGTTGTGCCTTCTCTTCAACCGTAAATAATTTTCCTAACTGATCAATGTCTGTATAGATATCCTCAAAAGTTGCGCCAGTCGTTGATGTCGCTTGAATATACGTCTGAATACCCACGTCATTTAATTCTTCAACTGTTCCTGTTCCCCATTCGGCATTGGCAAACAGTTGCCCACGCCCCACAACGATATCCGGATCAGTACCTACAACTAATTCTTTTCCTACGTATCCTTCTGACAAAACAGGAATGCTAGAGAAATCTTCAGTCACCGCTTCATCCCCTTCACCGTATAAGGCAGCTACGCCTACAATGTCTTCAGCTAATCCAAGTTGGATCAGCAACTCCGCTGTTCCCTGATTATTGGCCACAATCGATTTTGGACTAAATTCGTACGTGATTTCTTTTTCTGAAAATACCGCGCCTTCTGACGATGCAGTGTAATTATCCAACGTTAATGGAAAAGTTGTTTTTTCTGTCTGTTCCATTGACTGTTCATTCGCAGCTGTCTGTTCTTCAGCAGCATTTTTTTCTCCACACGCCCCTAGCAACAAGGTTGAAGCTGTAATAAGACCTAAGTATTTCATTGTTTTTAGTATAGTCATTTTTTCATCTCCAATTATTTTATATTTTTTCTATTCGTTCAGTTCTGCACTTTCATACTTTTATATATTGTCTAAAACCAGATAACTATATAAGACAAATCAAACTTTTTAAATTGATAAGTATCTTCGATTCTAATTATATGATTGAATTTTATTAAAGTAAATAGAAATGTTCAATTATTCACAAATATTTATAGTAAGATTTACTATTCCGATATTTTTCTATTGGTTAATTCAAAAAAAGCCATGTAGACAAACTAAATTCATTAAAATTCTAAATCACATTCTAACTTGGTTAACTTATTATTATTTTCACTTGCGGACACTATTGTCTCATTTTATTGGACAATTGCTGTGGGATAAAAGGAATTTTAAATTTTCATTCAATAAAGTAAAAATTATCATAAGATAACTAGTTACTTTTCCAAAAATAAGTGTTTTTGAAAATCATCTTTATGTAAAAATAAAAACTCTAAAATCCAAAAAAAGGAATAGTGTGACTCTCACTTCCATTTCTGATACAATAGCCCAGTCACGCTATTTCTCAGAGAAATTATATACCTGTTCGGATTAGGTCGATTTTTGAAAGATAGTCAGACTCTCGTATGCTAAACCAACCTAATCCGGAACACATTCACAAAAATTAAATGCATGTATAACATGCCGAGGGAGAACCATTTGTTATTTAATGAATTAGAATTGAACCAACACCTATTGCACGCACTGAAAGAAGCAGGCTATA
Organism: Carnobacterium sp. FSL W8-0810; assembly: GCF_038007125.1. Classification (NCBI taxonomy): domain Bacteria; kingdom Bacillati; phylum Bacillota; class Bacilli; order Lactobacillales; family Carnobacteriaceae; genus Carnobacterium; species Carnobacterium sp. FSL W8-0810. Next base: position 151,605 of record NZ_JBBOWO010000001.1, read on the forward strand.
CGAAAGCAACGCCTATCCAAGAAGAAGCCATTCCGCATTTAATGAACAACAAGGACTTGTTGGGCTGTGCCCAGACTGGTACTGGTAAGACAGCTGCCTTTGCCTTACCCATCCTTCAAAATATTATGGAAGAAAAAACAATTGGAAAAGGTGCCATCAAAGCCTTAATCCTTGCTCCTACACGTGAACTTGCCATACAAATCGGTGATAGTTTCCAAACATACGCTAAATACCTTCCATTGAATATCCAAGTAATTTTTGGTGGCGTTTCCCAGAATCCTCAGACAGCCGTGCTGAAACGTGGAACGGATATCCTAATCGCGACGCCAGGCAGACTTTTGGATCTTATCAAACAAGGATTTGTCAAACTGAATCAGGTTGATTTCTTCGTCTTAGACGAAGCCGATATGATGTTGGACATGGGAATGCTACGTGATGTACGCCATATTATCCGCGAATTGCCTAAGAAACGTCAAAGCATGTTCTTTTCAGCAACGATGCCGAATGAAATCGAAAAACTTGCGGGAACTATTTTATCAAACCCGGTAAAAGTGGTGGTCAATCCGGTTTCATCAACTGTTGAAGTCATACAACAGAGCGTTTATCGCGTAGCCAAGACCGAAAAAACTAACCTACTTATCTATCTCTTGAAGAATAAGCAGGTTGAGCGCTCCCTAGTCTTCTCCAGAACCAAGCATGGTGCCAATAAAATCGTCAAAAAACTTCTGCAAGCGGGTTTCTCCGCCGAAGCGATTCACGGCAACAAGTCTCAGAATGCGCGTCAACAAGCTTTAGAAAACTTCAAGACCATGAAAACTAGCGTTCTCGTAGCGACAGACATTGCAGCCCGTGGTATCGATGTGCCTGAGCTTTCGCAAGTTATCCAATTTGACTTGCCTGAAGTTCCAGAAACCTACATTCACCGTATCGGCCGTACAGGACGCGCAGGGCTAGGTGGAAAAGCTATCTCTTTCTGTGATGAAACAGAATCAGACTTGTTGCGCGACATTGAAAAACTTAGTAAGAGGAAAGTTCCAGTCATAAAAGACCATCCTTATCTGTTGAAAGAAGACACTCAATCTCCAACACAGCAGGCGAGAAAAGCTGTTGCCACGCGCAATAATGGAACACGCGCTAAAAGTAAACAAGTTCGAAGAGGCGGTCAAAAATCCGCACAAAGACCTCGTGTACAGACGAAAAACACGTAAAGTAACCGATTGACAAAGGCGTTTTTTGCCACCTCTTATGTGGACTTGCACTTGCATCTAAACTATTACTTCACTGGTCAAGATGATGAAATAAAAAGAGAAGGAAAGAAACCTTCTTCCATCATAAAAGATCGAGGGTTCATGCATTCATTGCATGAACCCTCGATCTTTATCATTGTTAAATCCCTTAAGCTAATGACCTATTAGAGAACCAACTGAATTCGGAATAATTTTGTTCCATTAATACATTCAAAATTTTAAAAGCTGTCATTATACTAACCAACTGACCCTTCCATCTCATATGCAATCAATCGGTTCAACTCCACTGCGTATTCCATAGGCAATTCTTTGGAGAAAGGTTCAACGAAGCCCATGACAATCATTTCGGTGGCTTGTTGTTCGGTCAAGCCGCGACTCATAAGGTAATAAAGCTGTTCTTCTGAGATTTTAGAGACTTTGGCTTCATGTTCTAGTGAGACATTCCCATTATGGATCTCATTGAATGGAATGGTATCTGACTTGGATAAGTCATCCATAATGATCGTGTCACATTCGATATGTGAGATCGATCCGCCTGAGTTTTTACCAAACGTGACTTGTCCACGGTAATTGACTTCTCCACCACCTTTAGCGATCGATTTTGAGACAATCGAACTGGAAGTGTTGGGTGCATTATGAATCATCTTAGCCCCAGTATCTTGGTTTTGTCCAGCTCCTGCCATCGCAATCGACAGCATCGTTCCTCTGGCTCCGCGGCCATTTAACAGGATGCTTGGGTACTTCATTGTTGTTTTCGCTCCAAGGTTGCCATCGATCCACTCCATAGTGGCTCCTTCTTCGGCTACAGCGCGTTTGGTCACTAAGTTGTAGACATTGTTCGACCAATTTTGGATCGTTGTATAGCGGCAGTAAGCATCTTTTTTTACAATGATTTCAACGATTGCGGCGTGCAGACTGCTGGATGAAAAAGTTGGCGCGGTACAGCCTTCTACATAATGGACACTTGCACCTTCATCCACCACAATCAACGTGCGTTCGAATTGGCCCATTGCTTCATCGTTGATGCGAAAGTACATTTGTAGTGGCACGTCACAGCGTACGCCTTTGGGAACATAAATAAACGTTCCACCAGACCAGACAGCAGAATTGAGTGCTGCTAGTTTGTTGTCTGTTGCGGGCACGACTGTTCCAAAGTGTTCTTTAAAGATTTCTGGGTATTCTTTTAGCGCTGAGTCGGTATCGGTAAAGACGATCCCCATTTTTTCAAATTCTTCTTTCATATTGTGGTAAACCACTTCAGATTCGTATTGTGCTCCAGCTCCAGCTAAATATTTGCGTTCTGCTTCTGGAATCCCGATGCGTTCAAAAGTTTCTTTGACTTTATCCGGTACATCTTCCCAGTCGCGTTCGGGTTGATTGCTGACGGTCTTGTAGTAAGTGATGTTATCAAAGTCGATTTCTGATAGATCCGCTCCCCATTTAGGCATTGATCGTTTGATAAAGTGATCATAGGCTCTCAAACGGTAATCCAACATCCAGGCTGTCTCTTGTTTGCGTTTTGAAATTTCTCGAACGGTTGCCTCAGTTAGTCCTTTTCCCGTTGTATAGACGGATTCCACATCATCATGAAAACCGAATTGGTAATTCTCGCGTTCTGGTACTTCTCCCATTATGCTTCACTCCTTGCTTTTCCTTCATCAGGCTTTTTTTCACTCAATGCTTTTTCGAGTGCTTTCCACGATAACGTCGCACATTTGATGCGGGCAGGAAATTTTGCGACACCATTCAATAAAGCGGCATCTCCCAACTCTTCTAGTTCCGGAACCTCTTTGCCTTGTACAAGCAGGGAAAATTGATCTGCTAAGGCTAGCGCTTCAGAAACAGTTTTTCCCATGACGGCATCGGTCATCATACTGGCACTGGCTTGGCTGATGGTACAACCGCTTCCATCAAAACGAATGTCTTTGATCAATTGGTCTTCAACGACCAATTGCAGTTGTAGCACGTCCCCGCAAGTCGGGTTAAGCAACTCGATTTGAGTCGTTGACTGCTCCAATTTTCCATGATGATGCGGATGGCTAGAGTGATCCAAAATAACTTGACGGTACAATTGATTCAATTTAGTTAAGGCCATGAGCAAAAAACTCCTTTGTTGCCAGCAATGCTTCGATAAATTTATCCACATCTGCTGTCGTATTGTACAGATAAAAACTCGCTCGAGCCGTTGAATCGGCTGATAATCTGCGCATCAATGGTTGAGCACAATGATGGCCGGCTCGAATCGCTACCCCTTCCATATCCATGGCCGTTGCCACGTCATGTGGGTGAAGTCCATCCAAGTTGAATGTCACGATACCGGTTCGTTTGGCTGTATCTTTTGGTCCATATATCGTTAATCCTGGGATTGACGTTAGTTTCGGCCATAAATAAGCCATCAAATCTTTTTCGTGTTCATGAATTGACGTCAGTCCAACGGTTGATAAATAATCGATGGCTGCGCCTAATCCAATGGCTCCTGCAATATTAGGGGTTCCTGCTTCAAATTTCCAAGGCAATTCCTTCCACGTACTGTCTTGTTCATCCACCATAGCGATCATTTCCCCGCCAAATTCAACGGGTTCCATTTGTTCCAATAAGGAGCGTTTCCCGTACAACACACCAATACCCGTCGGTCCGACCATTTTATGTCCACTAAAGGCATAAAAATCAGCATCCAACTCTTGGACATCCACTGGCATATGCGGAACAGCTTGTGCTCCATCGACCACTAATACGGCTCCTCTTGCATGGGCCAGTCGCGCAATCTCTTGAATTGGGTTAACGACACCAAGTACATTGGAGATATGTGTCAACGCTACGATTTTAGTCTTCTCGCTTAAATGAGCGTGCAAACTCTCCATGTCCAATAAGCCTTCTTCTGTTAATTCGATATATTTTAATGCAGCTCCGGTTTTCTTAGCTAACTGTTGCCACGGAATCAAGTTGGAATGATGTTCCATCACTGAAACTAGGATTTCATCTCCTGACTTCACGTTCGCCTCACCATAGCTTTTAGCTACCCAGTTCAAACTGGTCGTGGTGCCGCGGGTAAACAAGACTTCAGCTGATTCATTGGCGTGGATAAAGTGTTGTACTTTTTCACGCGCTGCTTCGTATTGCGTTGTTGCTCGTTCAGCCAAAGTATGCACGCCACGATGGACGTTGGCATTGGCTTCACGGTAATACGTTTCAAGAGCAGCCAATACGGCTGTTGGTTTTTGAGTGGTTGCAGCATTATCTAAATACACTAACGGTTCATCGTTCACAATTTGAGTGAGAATCGGAAAATCGTTTTTCAATTGTTCGGCTGAAAAACTCATTTGCTTAACTTCCTTTCGATCGTATCCACTAACCCGTCACGCATAACTTTTAACGGTATCGCTGCGATAACGGAACCTAAGAATCCTCGAATGACTAAGCGTTCGGCTTCTTGTTTAGGAATGCCTCGACTCATTAAGTAATACAGATTTTCTGGGTCTACTCTGCCTACACTAGCTGCGTGCCCGGCCGTCACATCATTTTCCTCGATTAACAGAATTGGGTTTGCGTCTCCTCTAGCGTGTTCAGACAACATCAAGATGCGGCTTTCTTGCTGAGCATCTGCCCCTTTAGCCCCATTGATGATGTGCCCAATACCGTTAAAGGTTAAGGTTGATTTCTCTAAAATCACACCGTGTTGCAGAATATGCCCAATCGTATTGCGTCCATAATTGGTGACACGGGTATCGATGCCTTGAATCTGTTTGCCCATACTGATGGCCACAACTTTGACTTCACTGTGTGCGCCTTCACCAATCAGATCGGTATCAAAGTCGGCAATCACATTCCCAGCGTTCATAACGCCAATCGCCCACTCAATCGTGGCATCTTTGAGTGCATGTCCACGGCGATTGATATAGGTAGTAGTTGTTTCTCCTATTTGATCAACTGCTGAGAATTTCACTTTCGCTCCAGGGTTGGCAATCACTTCCACAATAATATTGGCTGCATTTTTTTCGGTGCCAATGGTTTCGTATTTTTCGACATACGTAAATTCGCTATTGGTATCCGCAAAAATCAAGACGTGCTTAATCCAGCTGTTTTGGACTTGACTGTTTTGGACAAATAACGCTTCAAGCGGTTCATCGATCACAACATTTTTAGGAACATATAAAAACAAGCCGCTGGTCATAAAGGCCGCATGAAAAGCGGTCAGTTTGTCTTCATCGTGTTCAACAGCTAGCTTCATGTAGACCTTTTCCATTAACTCCGAATGCTCTTGCAAAGCCGTAAAAATATCGGTAAAGATTACACCTTGTTCAATGTACTCCATTGGCAATTGTTCCATAACGGTTTGGTTGCCGACTTGAATCACTCTCGGTGCATCGCTATCGCCGGTTAAAAAATCCTCTGCCAGCATGATCCCTTCTTCATAGCTGAATAGATCCGGGATTTGCAGCAATGGCCACCGTTGGTACTTAACTCTTTCAAATGAGGGCAGTTCTAAAGAGTTGATTTTAGTCAACGCTGATTTTCTAAATTCCATCATCCACAACGGTTCTTCATGCATTAATGAAAATTGCTGAACAGAGTCAAGATAATCTATATAATTGGTCTCTTTCATCTTGATCCTCCTAATCGTCTTCTAGCACAATGTCTAAACCAAGTTCATCACGAATGCCTTTATAGCCTTCCGCTTCCAGACGTTTAGCTAGTTCGGCTTCGCCTGTTTTAACAACAATGCCGTTCATCATCACATGTACCACATCTGGTGTGACATAATTCAATAGCCGTTGGTAATGGGTAATGATCAATGCCCCAAAATTTTCGCCGCGCATCGCATTGACTCCTTTTGATACGACTTTCAAGGCATCGATGTCTAGACCAGAATCAATTTCATCCAGAATAGCAAATGTTGGCTCGATCATCATCAATTGTAAAATCTCATTGCGTTTCTTTTCTCCACCAGAAAAGCCTTCATTTAAATAACGCTCCGCCATTTCTTCTGGCATATCCAATACTGCCATTTTGTCATCTAACTTTTTGATAAAATTCATAACGGATATTTTATCGTCTTCTGGTTTTCTAGCATTGATTGCTGCACGCATAAATTCTGCGTTCGTGATTCCTGCAATTTCACTCGGGTATTGCACGGCTAAAAATAACCCTGCTCGAGCACGTTCATCAACGGCCATTTCTAAAACATCTTGACCATCCAATAAAATCTCACCTTCTGTAACGGTATAGCTCGGATGACCCATGATAGCGGCGGATAAAGTTGATTTTCCTGTTCCATTTGGTCCCATGATGGCGTGGATTTCGCCTGTTTTCATTGTTAAGTTGACACCTTTTAAAATTTCTTTGTCTTCAATCGATACATGTAGGTTTTTCACTTCTAATACGGACATAGCTTCGATTCGCTCCTATGCTTTAGAATTTTTTCACAAATGATACTTCTTTGGAGTTACTGTCTTTCTTACTTTATATTTTAGACTAACCCTCTTGCTTTCGCAATCTTATTAACAAATGCTCTGAAGTTACTTTTCTGCTATAATCATGTAAACTAAGAAAAAAATGAAGCTGGCAGAACCAAGCATATTCCTTTAATGTGCTGTGTTTTAGTTGTACTGCTTTTATTAATGAAAGGACGGATCATTTATGAAACCATTAATTGGAATAGCCGGAAATATTTTATTGAACAATGCTGACCTGAACGGCTTACCGATCACTTACACACCACAAGGATTTGTTAATGGCATTCGCCAAGCTGATGCTATCCCGGTTGTTTTCCCCATCAGCGATCCGGCTGAAGCTAAAGACTATTTATCGAAAGTAGATGGACTACTATTAGCTGGTGGACAAGATGTGTCGCCGTTATTATTTGGCGAAGAACCCAGTTTAAAGTTAGGCGCGACCAATCCAGCACGTGATGCATTTGAGATTGCACTTGTAAAAGAAGCGATTCATCAAGAAAAACCGATTTTTGCTGTTTGCCGCGGCCTTCAACTCGTGAATGTTGCTTATGGCGGAACACTGTATCAGGATGTATCGGATTATCCTGACTTGACCGTTCAACACATTCAATTGACACACTTTGAAACCGGTGCTCATACGATCAATATTGATCCTGAAAGTAAGATTGGAAAGATTTTTGGCGACCAATATGTAGTCAATACGTATCACCACCAAGCCATCAAAGAATTAGCTGATCCTTTTAAAGCTGTGGCTTGGAGCAAAGACGGCTTGATTGAAGCCTTCGAAGCAAAATCCCCCAATCAAAGTATCGTAGCCGTGCAATGGCATCCCGAATTAATGATTCCGTACGATTTAATGATGCAGCGTTTATTTACAGACTTTGTCAAACGCACCATTAAAAAAATGAATTAAGAATTGGTTTCTATTTTAGTAATAGCGATTACGTTCCTTTTAAGGCTTGAAAGCCAGAAGACTATAATCTTCTGGCGACGCCATAGCTAGTACAAGCAAAACAGTTCATTCCAGAAGAATTTTTTTAACAAACACATTCATTGACAGAGAGCCAAAAAAGCTCGTTCAGTTTCTTTCCTTCACAGCAGTAGTCCTTCTACTCTTGTGGGTCAGATTATGAACGAGTTTCTTTTTGTATTATAAACTGTTGCGAATCAATCGTTGAATCCTTTTTTTTAATTCCAAAGCCTCTTCTTCGGGCATCTCCGGCAACTTATGACTTGTAGCAGCTGTTGAGATGGTCAAAGACATGACGCCTATTTTTTTTGCTAACGGTCCAACATTTGATTCGATATTTTGGATGCGAATGATGGGAATTGTGATTCGTTTTTTAATAAAAATACCTGAGATGAAATCAATCTCATCCATTCGATAATTTACTCTCCAAGACCGATAATGCCATGTTGGCAGTGCATAAATAGAGATAAATCCTCCAAACAGAGCCAAAGCAATGGTAATATAGATACCTTCTTCCGGCAATGGTGTATGGGGCATGATTTGGAAAAAAAAGTTATACACCAGTGCAATAACGACCATAGGAATGCTGTTCATAAATCCACGTATCCGCCATAGTTTTAAAACTAGAGGGTCCAGCTCTTTTTCAGGCTCCATGCTTTTCACTCCTCTCTTTTGTCAAGAACCAATCAAATAACCGCTCACAGTCGGCTTCTTCAATAAAAGACAGTTCTTTGCTTTGGGATGTATCTCCTAAGGCACTAAAGACTTCTACTTTCCCCAATCGACTTCTTCTTAAAAAAGGATTTTGCTTGACTGTTAAATTTAAAATACGGTCTTTACGTAAGTACATGATCTCGGTACCTAGGAAGGTTATCAACTGAAAGGTTACTTCTTCTGTGGATAAAGCATAACCCGTTTTTTTGTAGCTGCGGTAACCATACAAAAGTGACAGCAAGCTACCCACTAAACCGATCGTCCATGCATAAGGCCATAAAAAGTAAGAAACTAAAGCTGCTGCAATGATCCAGAATAGCAATGGAAATTGTACAAACCGTCTAAAAGATCGAATCGGAATGATCGTTTGAGCAGGCTGAAAATTGAACTGCGGAATGATCTCCGCTCTTAACGCTGCAAGCTGATCCTTTTTTACCAACGGCAGCAACAGAATTTTTCCTTCTTCAGTCATTTCACTCACAGAATCTTTCTTATCCACTTCATCATCACTAGTGATGCCTACCCAAAAGGTTGTATAGCCCGTTAGTTTTTGCAGCCAGTTCTGTTTTTCCCATACGCTTTGAATATTGGCTAAAGCAATCGTTTGGCTCTTAACTTCAAGCAATCCTTTTTCAATGGTCACGTGATTTTTGGTTAATTCGACTTTGTATTCAAAATTCTTAATAGTCGAAAGCACTGTAGCTAGCACATACAATAGAATAAACAGCAGGATACCGATAAAAATAAAAGAGGCAATTGCTGTTTGACTGAAGATTGTCCCCGCTTGATTAAAAATTGAATCAGGAATAAACTCTCCAAAAATATTTACTGCTCCCACAATTATGATCAGGCCTTTAAAAACAGTTCCTCCCATAAAATTCATCTTAAGGATATCTACTAAACTCATAGAATACAATTTTTTTGTGACCCCTGCTTCTTGCAAGGAGAATCCACTGTGTCGGTCGATCTGCTTCTCTTCACGCTCATCGTTGATATCACTGTCAATTTCAAATGATGTTTCTTTAAGGTAATGCAGTTGGTTCGCCAGCTTTAATGCATCTTCTTTAGACAACGCATCTAACGTTATCCCTTTTCCAGGAGTCTTGATCTCCAACTTTGTGACATTAAAAATACGGTGAATCAAGTTTTCACTGTAATCAATGCTTTGAATCCGACTAATTTGAACATCTTTTTCTTTTTGAATAAATAACCCGCTTTTTACCACAAATCGATTTCCTGCAATCCAAAAAGATGTTCGTATGTATCTTAAAACGTCCATTAGGTATGACAAGCCAAAAATCGTAAAGAAAAGCAGTGGCAAAATCAAGCCAAAGCCTTCCATATCTGGGCCGGTAAAAGCAAAGAACAGAATAGGCAAGATAAAAGAAATCAACCGTTTATAGGCCTCAGTAATAAGGGTCAATGGATGCAATTTTTTTTCATTATACATCTGATTTCACCGCCTTTATCTGGTCTAGCAATTGAATTCTTAACTCTTCTGCCTCTTTTTTCAACAACAGTGGAATCTCATGCCCTGTTCCTGCAGTAAAGACTTCGATTATTTGGATCCCATATCTCCTAGTCAATGGACCTTCTTTGACGACCACGTGTTGGATCCGCTCAATTGGAATCAACGTTCTCTTTCTAAAAAAGAGACCATTCATAATTTCAAGATGAAGCGCATGCATTTCATAGCGTATAGCCTTTAACTTTAAATAAGGCAATACGAATAGACTTAATAAAAAATCAATGATCGGCAAAACAATCCAGATGGCCATCAACCAGATTGGCCAATTAAATCGGATAGTCAAAAACATTAAAAGGACAAAAACAGCTAAGGTAAAAAAACTTTCAATAATATCTTTTGTTCGTTCATAGCGAATGACACGTTTATCTAATTTTTTCGCTGGTATTTCTTTATACACACTAATCACTCCCAACCATTATCCTTTCTTTGAGTGTATCATTATCTTGAAAAGAGTACTATCTTAAACGTTGTTTTAAAGACATAAGAAAACCTCGAGCTAACGCTCGAGGCCTTTTTATTTTAGTGGAGACTTTCAACTCGGAGATATCGATTGTCGTAGAGGACGCCGGTGGCACCTCGGAAATATTCTGGAATCATTTCTCCCTGGCAGACTTGGCAGCTGAACCGCGGTGGGTCATGAGGATCTCCCCCATCCAGCCAATCGAATTGCTCCACGACCTCAAGTGGAATCTCTTCCACTGCCCTGCATTGACGACAGATATAGCTCACGCTCTTGTCCTTGGGCTCTCTGTCGTAATCCTTCCCAGTCGAACCGAAGGTTTTCAAGAGCTTGCGCTTCTGCTTTTCTCTGCTGGTGTTTTTCTTTTTCTGACTCAATCCGTTCAATCTCCTCCCGTAAATACCTTCTCGCATCCCAATCGTTCGCATATTGGATGGTAAGCTGTCCTTTTTTGGACACAACAATCCCCTTGAACTCGTAGTAGTTGCCGCATTTCGAACATTTGAGTGGATCGATTCCGAATGTTTCGGTTATCCTTTCGCGCCATTTTTTCGGTTGGGCCATCTTTCGCGCACGGATGAGCAACTTCGTCATCTTCTCCTGTAGATGACGGACCACCTTTTGGACGGTCTTCTTGATACGTCTGCTGTACAACCCGTAATGGCGGATTGTTTTGAAGCCTTTGTCCGGGATGTGCCGGATCAGCGAAAGGATAAACTCTTTGGCCCCCATTATCTTGATTGCTTCTTTGTTTGTGCGTTTGTCATGATACCGGAAGAGGACCGTGTCACCATCGTAATAGATGATCCGTTCGAGCGCGATGGGTCCTCGTTTCATGTATCGGCTGATATATTGCAGCAGTGCCTTCACATTGGTCCTGCTCCGTTTCGGGGCGTTCACGTAAAAGCCTTCCGCATTCTTCGAATACGCGTTTTGCAGCAGGGGCTGGGCTTTCTTCTTCTCCTTCGGAGTAAGGGTACGCCGCAGGAGCTTAAGAACCGCGTTCTGCCAATGTATTCGCAAGAGTTTATAGGGAATGTAGTCGTAATCCACCCATTTCCCGCCGTCTGTCAACCCGCCCATGGTCACAATCATGTGCACATGGGAATTGAACTCCAACTGGGAGCCGAAGGTATGTAGGCCTGCGATGATGCCCGGGGTGATGCGTTTCTTGCGGAAATACGCCTTCACCACGTTTGCTGCCTCATCCATTAATCCCTTCAACAGTTCCTCCCGGTGAAGGAGAAACAAATCCCGCAATCCTTCATCAATCGTGAACACGATATGCCGGTGAATGGTGTGGTACATGTCATCCGCAATCATGTCGCTCCAGCGCTGACTCTCCCCAACCGCACAGGTCGGGCAAAACTTTCCCTTGCAGCGAATCGGAACATGCTTGACATCATGACAGCCTTCGCAAACGAACAATCGAAATCCTTTCCTCACATCGCCGCAATAGTGGAACTTATCTACTTCCGACAACACCACAGAGCGAATTCTTTTCTTGTGTATTCTCACAAGCGAGTCCCAATGGTGTTCTTTATCAAAGAAGATGGCGTGAAGAATATTCTTATTCATACCTTTATTTTACCCTCCGTGGAACAAAAAGCAAATTTGTGGAACATGCATCCGGATAAGCTTCTTTTCAAGAATAATTTTATAAAACCCTATACTATAAAAAAGAATTAAATGCTTTAGAGTTGATGCGCAGCAAGCAATTAGACGGTATTTTTCTGATCATTCGTTCGAACGATTGGGCAACCATTGAATCGTACACAAAATATGGTCCTATCGTTACCTGGCAAAGAGTTAAATCCTCTTGTATTCTATCTGTCTTTATTGATCAGTATGATGGCTATCTTTTAGGCCTTGAATACCTTTATGCTAAAGGGTGCCGCAACATTATTAATTTATACAGCGATATTCGTCGCTTGAATACTAAAAGCCGAATCAAAGCGTATGAATATTTTTGTGAAAAATACGTTTTGACCCCTCATTCACCCGAACAGTTCAATGATATCAACAGTATCCAAGATGGTGAACGTATTGCGCAATGGTTAGCCAAACAAGAGATCAAGCCTGATGCCTTCATGACAAGCTCTGATGCTGTTGCAGCTGGTTTAGTTTCGCAAGCAAAACGTTTAGGGTTCTCAGTGCCTGAGGATTTTTCAGTGATTGGTTTTGACAATATTGAAATTTCTCATTTATTAGATATCACTACCATTGATTATTCCATACATAAGCAAGCTGAAAACGCATTTAAAATGATCAATAACGATTTAACTTTACAAAAGTTAACACCCGAAGAATTGGCTTTTACTTTGATCGTGCGTAAAACAACAAAATAAAGCAGCACTTTGTTTGAAGCTTGAAAGCCACGAAGTCTACAGTCTTTGAACGGTCCTCTGACTTTCTACAAGTATTCCCGTCTATTTCGGAATAAATTTAATCCAATCGATTTAACTTAGCTACCAACAAAAAAAGTAAGAAGCCATTTTATCTGCTTCTTACTTTTTATTTACGTTATTCTGTTACAGGAACAACTGCTCCATCCCATTCTTCTAAGATGAAATCTTGTACTTCTTTAGATTTCAATGTTTCTACTAATTTCAAAATTGCTGGGTCTTCTGAATCTTCTGAACGAACGGCAATAATGTTTGCATATGGAGAAGATGTGCTTTCAATAGCAACAGAATCATCAATTGGGCTGATGTCTTGGTCTACTGCAAAGTTAGAGTTGATAGCGATCAATTCAGCTTCGTCTTGTTGGTATAAAGTCGTCATCAATGCTGGGTCATTTTCGTATTCAAAAACTAAATTTTTAGGATTTTCGTCAATATCCTCAAATGTTGCTGTTGTCAGATCTACGCCATCTTTCACTGTTACTAGACCGGCTTCTTGGAAAATACCGATTACTCGTCCCCAGTCAGCTTGGTTATTGCTGACTAAAACAGTTGCACCGTCTTCTACATCGTCTAAACTTTCATAACGTTGAGAAAAGATAGCTAAAGGTTCGATATGAATACTTCCTGCATTCACAAAATCATAACCGTTTTCTTCTACAGCTGCATCAAAAAATGGAATATGTTGGAAATAGTTGGCATCAATCTCGCCTTCATCCAATGCTACATTTGGTATCACATAGTCATTATAAGTAGTAATATCCAATGTGATTCCTTCTTCTTCAAGAATAGGTTGAACAAATTCAAGGATTTCAGCATGTGGAACGTTGCTTGCCCCAATTTTTATCGTTGTATCTTCTGCATTTGATCCATTGCTTTCTTCATTTCCATTTCCACAAGCCGCTAATGTCACAATTACTCCTGCTGTTGCTAATGCTGATAAAATTGTCTTCTTTTTCATCTCTAAATCCCCCTGTTTTATCTTTCTATTTTTTAGTGCTTTTAAATCCCCTATTTATACTGCGGTCGTGCTTTTCTATCAACTCATGAGTATGATTCCTTCTTCATAGAGCTGTCTAACTTGTTTTAGCGTTTATCCACTTTTTTAACGATCACATCGCCAATGGCTTGGATGATAAAAACGATCACTAAGATAATCAATGTTGCGACTAACACTACGGTACTTTGGTTTCGTTGGAACCCATCAAGATAGGCTAAGTTTCCTAATCCACCAGCACCGATAACACCAGCCATCGCTGTATATCCGACTAAAGAAATAGTTGTAACCGTAATGCCAGACACAATAGCTGGCAGACTTTCTGGAATCAATACTTTATAAATAATTTGCCATTTGCTGGCCCCCATTGCTTCAGCTGCTTCAATTACGCCTTTATCGATCTCACGAAAACCAATTTCAACTAACCGTGCAAAGAAAGGTGCTGAAGCAATAATCAATGCTGGTAAAGCGGCAGTCGGTCCAGTAATCGACCCTACGAGTGTTTTGGTTACTGGAAGCAACAAGACGATCAAAATGATAAATGGAATGGAACGAAAAACATTGACTAAAATTGCCACTAATCGATAAAGTACTTTAGCAGCCACAGTATTTTTTCCATTTGTTTCATATAACAATAATCCAAGTAATAAGCCTGCGAAAAAGATGATGACAACTGAGCCGATCGTCATTCCAATCGTTTCAATCGTTGCCTCTTGCATTTTTTCCCATTTAACTTCTGAAAAATCGAGGTATTGTGATAAAACACTGGACCCTAGATTAAGCTTCGACAACATGTTCTACCACCTCTACTTCTACTTGGAGTTTTCTTAATTCTTCAATAGCCACTTCAATTTTTTGGCTTTCACCCGTTAGTTGGACATAAAGCGAACCAATTGCGCCATCTTGTGTTTGTTGAATGTTCCCTTGAATGATGCTTAAATCGACGCCATCTTCTCGAACGATTTTTGACATAATTGGCATCTTGGCTTGTTGGCCATGGAAGGTTAAATGAACAATTTTTCCTTCTGGGTATTCAGCCAATAATTCTTCAAAAATCATATCAGTATCTTCACTATCTGGATTTGCATCTTGGCGGATAAAGCGTTTAGTTATCTCTTGTTGGGGTTTCTTGAACACGTCAATCACTGAACCTTCTTCAACGATTCTCCCATTATCCATAACCGCTACTTTGTCACAAATTTTACGGATCACATGCATTTCATGCGTAATCAATACAATGGTTAGATTCAGGCGTTTATTAATATCCAATAATAGATCCAAAACTTCATCCGTTGTTTGTGGATCAAGCGCGCTAGTCGCTTCATCACAAAGCAGTAATGTTGGATCATTGGCTAAGGCTCTAGCGATTCCGACACGTTGCTTTTGACCACCTGATAGTTGAGAAGGATAAGCTTTCTCTCTTCCTTCTAACCCAACTAAGCGAATCAACTCTTTTGCTTTAGCTTCTCGCTTACTTTTTGGTACATTGGCAATTTCGAGCGGGAAAAGAATATTTTCTTCAACTGTTCTGGACCATAATAAATTGAAATGTTGAAAAATCATCCCAATTTTTTGACGTTCCTTTCTAAGTGATTTTCCTTTTAGTTGAGAAATAACATTTCCTTCAACAGCAACAGTCCCTTCGGTTGGTGTTTCTAAGCCGTTAAACATGCGTACTAATGTACTTTTCCCAGCTCCAGAATACCCCACGATTCCATAAATCTCACCATTCTTGATTGAGACATTGATATCTTTTACAGCTGTTAAACTCCCTTGTTTTGTTTGAAATACTTTTTTAATACCCTTTAATTCAATCATTTCAGTTATACCTCCTGTTTCATTTAAACAAAAAAACTTTCGTCCTTATACTAAGCCTATTGCTTACTATAAGGACGAAAGTTTTGCATTTTCGTGTTACCACCTTAATTTGTCAATTCATCACTAAATCAACCTCATTCAGTACTTAAATCTTTTTCAACTTTTTTATACTGTGGCACGTTATCGGGTGCACCCGGAATAGGCTTATGCAAAGCATTCACTTATTCTGCTCAAAGACCATCTTCGGTTCAATATCCATTACCTATTTTCAGCAAACAAGGCTCTCTATAAACGGTTATTACGAACGTACTCTTCTTATCATCGCGTTATTGATATTGAACACATTTTAACAGAGCATTTTTTTTCTGTCAACTTTAATTCTTAAACTTCTGCTGACAATTTTTCAAAAGCACCTGGTTCTACATCTTTCACTTCAAGAATCCAGTTATCTTTTTTATCTGTACTATTTAACTTTTCAGGATTATCCGTCAATTCTGTATGGAATTGAACAACGATTCCAGTTAAAGGAGACAACAATTCTGTAACAGCTTTTGCTCCTTCTACACCTAGCAATACATCATTTTCTTTGACTTCAGCTAGTGTGTTAGGAAGTTCTACAAACATGACTTCACCTAGATCGTCTTGTCCTTTCTCTGACAATCCCATACGGTAGTTGTCGCCTTCTTTTAAAATCCAAAGGCCGTTTTCGCTGTATCTCATTTCTTTTTCCATTTTAGTCGCTCCCATTCTAGTTTTTAGTTTCTTTTCCCCAAGCTGCTTCATAATCCGGCTCTTTAAATCCAAGAGTGGTTCTTTTTCCATCTGTTAAAAGAGGCCTCTTAATCAACATACCATCTGTAGCCAATAGAGCAGCAGCCTCTTCTATATCCAAATTTGGAACGACCGTTTTTAAGCCTAATTCACGATATCTGTTTCCGCTTGTATTAAAAAAACGGATGACAGGCAACTTAGACTGCTCAATTAAATGGATCAAGGTTTCTTTTGTTGGTGGAGCATCGATCATGTTGATTGCATGATACTCTACCGCATGTTCATCCAGCCACTTTCTTGCTGCTTTACAAGTTGAACACGTCGGGTGTTGATAAAGTTCAAGCATTACGTTCACTCCAGTAGTTCTAGTTCGTTATACTAGCTTTTATTTAAAGTCTTCATCTTCTTCTGAGAACATGTAACTACGGTAATGGTACCTCATGGACATGATCAGCCCAACACCCATCATATTCCCAAGCAATGCTGTTCCACCTTGAGAGATAAACGGCAATGGAATCCCTGTTAAAGGAAGTAATCCAATACTCATACCGACGTTTTCGAAAACATGGAATAAGATCATCATGATAACGCCCGTTGCGATATACGCATAAAATTCATTTTTCGTATCAAAACAAATGCGAATCATTTGATAAATCAATAAAAAGTAAATAAAAATCAAAATACAACTGCCGAGAAAACCAAAATTCTCTCCAATCGTAGAAAAAATCATATCTGATTCGCGAACGGGTACATAAACTTCTGAAGTTCCAAAACCTTTACCAAACATTTTTCCTGAACCAATCGCTTTAATACTTTGAATCAGTTGGTAGGATGCACCTCCCGAATCTCCATAAGGGTTCAGCCAAGAATCTATTCGAGAAAATTGATAAGGTTTAAAACCTAAACGCAATAAAAAATCGCGATTGTACACTACAAGAACGAGCAATGATGTACCAAGTGCGGCAACACCTGAAAATATAGGAAGAATAATTTTCCATGTAATTCCGGAAATCAATATTAAACCAATAATGATTGCAATAAACACCAATGTTGAACCTAAGTCATTTTGCATCATTACAAGTACCAAGGGAGGAACAGATGTTAAAATTATTTTTCCTAGTAATAAGAAGTCAGCTTTAGGGTAATGAGTTGAGTAATCGCCGTTGTGTTTTGTTACAACACGAGCCAGCATAAGAATAAAGGCAACTTTCATGATTTCCGAAGGCTGGAAGGTTAGTCGACCTAGCTTAAACCAGCTTTTTGCTCCGGTACTTAACTCAAGAGACCGATCATAAAAGAATAATACCAGCACTAACAGAAAGAGCCCTACACCATACGCTATTGGAGCAAGTTTCCACAACTGCTCCGAATCAAACTGCATAATCACGATAATCGCAACTGTACCCACTACGTACCAGATGATTTGCATCAATGTAGCACTGATCCCAGAGTTCCCAGTTAAATAAGTGGTTGAAAAGATAGTCGCAATACTAATGATTGCAAGCAACATGACGGATAAAATAATTCCGTAATCTATTTTTGTTTCTTTATTTTCTGTCATTTTTTAAAATTCTCCTTGTATCCTATCTATCAAAAATTTCTTTATCAAACTCAATCCATTATATAAGAAATCCTCCCTAAAAAAAAGGCTTCTCGTCTTTCTTAGAAAAAACTTACAGTGCTACTCTATTAAACCTGTATGTAGAAAAAAGAAAACTGAGTTTAGACTCAGTCTTCTTTTTGTTTTTCTACTGTTTTTACTTTAACTAATTTTTTGTGTTGAATCGAATCTGAACTGTCTGGATACTCTTTTTCTTTATCCTCTTTTTCAGCTTCATCCTTTTCAAGTTTCGCTTCATTGACAGATTCCCCGGTTTTGTATTCGAAATAAATCGTATTGATCAATCCACCAAGTAATAAGATTATAGCGGATAGATACAGCCAGAGCATTAACACAATGAATACTCCAAATGTTGCACTAGCAGCTGCTTCTCCTCCAGCATATTTAACATAAAGCGTAAAGGCTTGGGATAATATCAACCAGCCTACAGTTGCAAATATCGCTCCTGGAAGAGCATATTTAATATGCAACCGATGATTCGGTACTAAAAAGTAAACCATTGTAAGAACAAGAATCAAGACAACTAATAAAACCAACCATTTATAACCAAATACTTGCAGAACAAAGCCTAAATCGATTCCAACAAAGTCTTGAACAAACAATAAGATCTGTTCACCAAAAACAAAGATGAAAATCAGTGCCCCTACAATAGCTACTATAGCTAATTGAACTAGGAAAGAGACCAAACGAACAATAATAAAGTTATTTCTTTTTTCGACTCCATAAACGTCATTAAGAACATTTTGCAAGGCATTAAAAGCTTTACTTGCTGACCATAACGACGTGATCAGCCCAATAGAAATTGCTCCTCCACTTGAACTGCTCAAATAGCTTTCTAAAACTGGAGCTAAAACATTGTAAATATCTGGTGGCACAGCCGTCTCTAACATAGGAAGAATATCTCCAGCACTTATAGGAAAAAGCGGGATAATATTTGCTACAACCAATAGAATAGGAAATAACGATAATAAAGTAAAATAAGCAAGTTCTGCTGCATTTGAAGAAACTTCTGCTCGCGCCCAATTGGGTTTTGCGACTTCTACGAAAGTTTTGAGTTTATCTTTGAAAGAAACTTGTTTTGCATTCGTTGTCAAAACGATCACATCCTTTATATTATGTGTTATGTATAGAAAAAGCATAGCACAGATAGATTTAAAAAGCATTTAGGACGCTCTTTCACAAGAATATAAATAAAAAAAGGTCAATCCTAAAAAATAGAATTGGCCTTTTGAATTACCTTACAGGATACTAAATAAATAGACTTAGTTAGATTTGGTGTAAGTTGTATTCCATAACTAATTTATTTATGCCTTCATCAACAGTTTTAACTTTAGATTCTGTTCCTGAATTTGTCGTTACGATAACCGATTGACCTTCAACTTGTTGCAATTTGCCAATTTTTTCATCATTCACATAAAGCTCTAACTCAGTGAAACCTTCTTTATTATTTGGGGTTTCTTTTACTTCTACTTGAATTTTTTTATTTCCTTTTGCCATGCGAATGCTCCTTTTGCAGTTAGTTTCTCATTTAGTATACTGCATTTTTGAAAAAAATTCATTGATTTATTCATCTAAGCTGCTTTCAGTTTCATAAAAATTAGCGAATACTTAAATAAATGATGTCAAAGCTTCTTGATAAGGAAGGTTTAGTGATTCTGCGACTTCTTTTTGAGTTACCTTTCCATCCATCACATTAATACCTGTATAAATCGTTGAATTTTCTTTAGCTGCTTTGACTACTCCTTTATTCGCAATCTCAACGGCATAAGGAATGGTTACATTCGTTAAGGCTAATGTAGATGTTTTAGGCACAGCGCCTGGCATATTTGCAACAGCATAATGGACGATACCGTGTTTGACATAGACCGGGTCATCATGTGTCGTAACTTCTGAAGCCGTTTCAAAAATCCCACCTTGGTCTACTGCAATATCTACAATAACCGATCCATTTTCCATTGATTTAACCATTTCTTCTGTAACTAATGTTGGGGCTTTTGAACCAGGAATCAATACTGCTCCAATTGCCAAGTCAGCTTCTTTAACAGCTTTAGCAATATTGTATTCATTTGACATTAATGTGTTGATCCTGTTTTCAAATAAATCATCTAATTCTTCCAGACGTTTCGGATTCACATCTAAAATAGTCACTTCTGCTCCTAATCCGATAGCGATTTTAGCAGCATTCGTTCCTGAAACTCCACCACCAATAATCGTTACTTTCCCTTTTTGAACTCCAGGTACACCACTCAACAGTATTCCTTTTCCTTGATTGACGCTTTCAAGAAACTCTGCCCCAACCTGTGCAGCCATTCTTCCGGCAATTTGACTCATAGGGGTTAAAAGTGGCAATGTGCCATCTTTTCCAGCCATCGTTTCATAGCCGATAGCTGTCACTCCAGCTTTCATCAATTCTTTTGTTAACTCTAGAGATGGAGCTAAGTGCAAATAAGTGAAAAGTATCATGCCTTCTTTAAAATACTGATACTCACTTGGGATAGGTTCTTTTACTTTAATGATCATTTCAGCATTACCCCAAATTTGCTCAGCTTCTTCCAATATAACGGCACCTGCTAATCGGTATTCTTTATCAAGAAAACCAGCTGTCTCTCCTGCATTTTCTTCGATCACAACTTCGTGCCCATTTTCTACAAGACTTTTTACACCGGCTGGAGAAATGGCCACCCGACTTTCATTATTTTTAATTTCTTTTGGTATACCGATCTTCATAGTGATTTCCTCCTAATTTTTACTACCTGTTCTACTTCTCTATTACTATTGTAACGCTGAATCAGACAGAACCCAAATTTTGACACTTTTGTTTTTTTCTTTTTATTAATTTAACTGTCTACATGATATTAGACATATTTTGTCCACATTACCCATTTATTTATAGTTGTCATTGAAAAAATATTTTCATTTCTTAAGGAATATTATATAATCAATTATCGTGATTGTGGAGGTGGAACTTGTGTTAATTGATATTAACGATAATTTTTTCAATGAGTTACAAGAAGTTTCAGATTCGCTAAATATAACTATTGGAGAATACTTAGAAAATCTTCATGAAAAAAACCAAAAACTGAAAATGATTTTATTAGAAGATAAAGAAGGCTTCGAAAAATTCTTAAAGGAATACCATGTTATTTTAGATGATTTAGTTATGCTTAATCCAGAAGCTTTAGCCATTTTAAATGAAAACAGTAATCCTGAAATTATGAAACCTGTATTTATTCAACTTTTAAAAATAGCTAATGGGGATATTAGTGTATTAACTAAACTATATGATACTTATCTTGAACAGTCTCAAACAGCTTTGGATTTTTCTACGGCAGACTAATTTATAATTGAATGTTAAAAAGATCTACAAATCCTTTTAACCTAATAACGATGATTGTATTTTTTTACAGTCATCGTTTTTTCTAAACAATTTATCAGCTTTTTGTTCCATCCGTTCAATATTGTTATTAACCGAAGTAAAAAAACATACCCTAGGAGGAAATTAATGGCGCTAAACAATCTATCTAAAAAGAAAAAAAGTAAGTTCTATAACAATATGCTTTTAGCAGGAGGATCTATTTTTACCGGGATAGCGATTGGCATTTTTGCTGCCGTATTCTTTCCATTCCTCAACTTTGAGATCAACCTATTTGTCTTGATTGGTGGTGTACTATTCTTCTTTATTAGTTTTTTCATACATATTTTACTTCATGAAACTGGTCACCTTATCTTTGGATTATTAACAGGATATACCTTCGTCTCATTTCGAATCGGTACGTTAACGATCATAAAAGAAAAAGGCAAATTAAAACGCAAACGATTCCATTTACCAGGGACCGGTGGACAATGTTTGATGTCTCCGCCAGACTATTCTACCGACCACTTTCCATTTGTCTTGTATAATTTGGGTGGAGTTTTCATCAATCTACTCTTTTCAGTTATTCCCTTGATCCTTACTTTAACTATTGAAGGTCTTTCTCTACCAGTCTTATCTTTATGCCTGTTATTCGCTGGTTCAGCCTTACTCACAGCTTTAACAAATGGTATTCCTATGAAAATAGGCGGAATGCCAAATGACGGATACAATCTTCTTTCCATCCTAAAAGAGGAAGAAAATAAAAAAGCTTTCTTTATTCAATTAAAAGTAAATGCACTAATGACAGAAGGCTCACGCTTAAAAGATATTCCTTTAGAAAACATTCAATTAAAAGGAAATCCTCAATTCTCTAATTTATTAGCCATTTCTGTTTACCTGTTGGAATACAATTGGTATTTAGACAATTTAAAATTAGGTATTGCAAAACAAAAATTAGATGCTTTTCTCCCTCACTTAGAAAACTTGCCATTATTTTATAGACATGAGTTAAATTGCGAGCGTTTATTTTTAGTATTAAGTGAACAACCACAGAATCCAAATCTAATACAAGAAATATATGATGAAGATTTACAGCAGTTCATTAAAAAGACTCCTTACTTGCCAAGTAAAAAACGCCTCATGATGGCATACGAAGGGTTCTATTGTAAGAACTATCAAAAAGCTATAGACTACTACGAAGAACTGAAAACAACTGCCTCCATGTATCCTGTAAGGGGAGAAGCTGAAATGGAATTAATGTTAGGCGAATGGATTAAATCAAAATTGGTATAAATAGTTAAAAGCGGAATAGCTAAAAAAACTAATCACATGTCTATGATTAGTTTTTTTAGCTATTCCACTCTTTTTTTGGCTGAGATACATTGTGTTTGGAGATTCCCAAACGAGAAAAAGCTCCTAAATTCTAACAGTATCACCTCAAAAGGTTGTTTCGATTTCCATTCATGTACTCTTCAACTATTTTTTTGCTTACCATTGGAGTATCTCCAAAAGTCGTATGTGCAAGTACTGCATTCGAAATAACAAAGTCCACAGAACGTTCATCGGACCAATTTTCGATGAAACCTGTTATGATACCAGAAGCAAAAGCATCTCCTGTTCCTATTCTGTCTAGGATTTCCAATTTATATTCAGTACTAACTGAAAAGCCCTTATCGCTTCTAATAAATCCTTTTAATAACTGTTCTTCACCTTTATTTTCACGCAATGTTCCGGTAAATAGTTTGATACCAAATTTCTTTACAAAAGTTTCACTGACACTATTTAAACTTCGTAGTCAATAATATATGGATACTTATATGGATACTTATTTGTATCATATATGGCATACGAGACTTCAATCACTTCATTAAACGTACTAATTGTTTTTCTGACCCTTTTTAATAAGTGTGTATGGTCTATCTTTAATTTTTCTTTTATAGGTTCTTCAATTTTTACGACTTCAAAACTATCTTGAAAACGACTAACGTTTTTATCAAATTCTGCTAACCATTTATATAATGAAACACTTTCTGTTTGCTCCAAGGCCTCAATACTCCCTAAAACAGGAAGGAAATGTTCAAAATAAATATAAGGTTCCCCATTCAAATAATAAATTCTGGTTAATTTATATGACTTTTCCTTAAATGTTTTACGTATAAGATCATCTTCATTTATAGTTTGTACTTCTTCAATAGATAGTATTTCTTTTTTCAACGTGTTGCCGCTTAGTTCAATAATACTCGAAAAAGAAGCTGCTTTAGGAAGTTTGTTAAATAAGCGATCGCTTATGACTGTCGTACCTTTCCTCATTTCCATTTCATTCCTAATTCATTAAAAACATTATAATGTTTCCATAAATATACCAATATTAAGCGGTTTATTCAAAAAAAACTCTTTACTACTTATTGTCTAGTTTTTAATATAGGGAATAAAAAATTAGACAATACCGTAATAAATTTTGACCCCCCAAAAAAAATCAGATGTGTATTGACTTAGTGTTAGAAATTCATATAATAAAGTAGTCATATTAAATCGAATAAAAAACTGCTCATAGGGGAGTAGCAAGCACAATTTATTGTGTGGTTAAATCAACTAATATGCGTTACTAAAACGCTGGTTTAACAACAAATTGCAAGACCTATGTATAAATTTTGTTATAAATTTATACATGGGTCTTGTTTTTTTTCGACGAACAATTGGAGGAATAGATTAAATGGAATCTAAAGTTGATTCAACACAGAAAAAAAAACTGACGATTGGCGGGTTATTTATTACGCTTGGCGTTGTCTATGGAGATATTGGCACCTCTCCACTATATGTAATGAAAGCACTCATTCATGGTAATGACGGGTTAGCAAATATATCAGATGAGTTTATTTATGGATCTTTATCTCTCGTATTTTGGACGCTGACCTTATTAACAACGATCAAATACGTCAGTATAGCTTTAAGAGCGGACAATCATGGAGAAGGCGGTATCTTTTCTCTGTATACACTCATTAGAAAAAAAGCTAAGTGGTTGATTGTCCCTGCGATGATTGGTGGAGCTACGCTTTTGGCAGATGGGATTTTAACACCAGCTGTCACAGTTACAACTGCTGTTGAAGGGTTAAGAGGAATTCCCTCTTACATAGAGCATTTTGGCTCTAGTCAAAATACAGTTTTGTTGATTACAATTATCATTATTAGTTTTTTATTTATGATCCAACGATTTGGTACAGAAGTGATTGGACGTCTTTTTGGTCCAATTATGTTTCTTTGGTTTTTAATGTTAGCTGTTCTAGGTGTACTCAATACATTAGGAAACTGGGATATTTTAAGATCCTTATCGCCTTATTATGGGATAAAGCTCTTATTAAGTGAGGAAAACAAATCAGGCTTTTTAATTCTTGGTAGTATATTTTTAGCAACCACCGGAGCAGAAGCTCTTTATTCTGATTTAGGTCACGTAGGACGAAAAAACATTTATGCTTCATGGCCATTTGTAAAATTAAGCTTACTACTGAATTATTTTGGTCAAGGTGCCTGGTTGTTGTCTGTAAAAGATAAACCGTCTTTCCAACATATTGAAGAAATAAATCCTTTCTTTGAAATGATGCCAGCAAGTTTCCGGATTATTGGCGTAGTTTTTGCAACATTGGCAGCCATTATCGCTTCACAAGCGTTAATTTCCGGATCATATACGCTTGTTTCTGAAGCCATTAAATTAAATCTATGGCCGCGTTTACAGATTATTTATCCAACAAATACGAAAGGCCAGCTTTATATTCCTGTCATTAATTCTATTTTATGGGCTGCTTGTATTGGTGTAGTCCTCTACTTTAGAACCTCTGAACATATGGAAGCAGCTTATGGATTAGCCATCACAATCACTATGTTGATGACGACAATTTTACTGTACAATTATTTGATTTATCGAAACGTATCTCATTTCATCTCGCTTATTGTCTTATTCTTCTTTGGCGGATTGGAAACAATGTTCTTTTTATCCAGTGCAACCAAACTATTTCATGGAGGATTTGTAACAGTTCTTATTGCCCTTATTATCTTAAGTATTATGGTAATCTGGCACAAAGCTTATGTTATTGAACATAACGTCGCAAAAGAGGTATCTCTTGTTGATCATGTCAGTCGACTAGAGGCCGTAAAAGCAGATTACAGCATTCCATTATATGCTACTAACCTTGTTTATCTGACCAGCAAATCTAGACCTGGGAAAGTCGATAGTGAAGTGATGTATTCCATTTTTGATAAACAACCAAAGCGAGCAGAAGTTTACTGGTTTATTAATGTTGAAGTTACTGATGAACCAAGGACTATGGAATATGTGGTTGAGAATTTTGGAACAGACTCCGTGATAAAAGTTAAGTTACGTCTAGGTTTCAGGATGGAACAAAAAATCAGCACGTATATGCGACAAGTTGTTATTGATTTAATGAAATCGGGCGATATAAATAAACAACCACAAAAATGGTCAATCAATGAATTCAATCGTAATGTAGGAGACTTTTGTTTTGTGATTGTTCGAGAAGAGTTATCCACAGATACTGAACTTTCGGCTTTAAATCGTTTTATTATGCAAACTAAATTATCTATAAAAAAATTAGCTGTCTCACCGGTTAAATGGTTTGGTCTGGAGTACACCGATGTAAAAATTGAACATGTCCCCTTGTTACTAGGCAAACGAAAAAAAACTCGTTTAAAAAGAGTTTACTCATAGAAAATAACACATATAGAAGGTTGTTTATTGACTCGTTCATTGTATCTGGCTTTTCTACAATAACTATTTCTCGACTTGAGACAAACGATTTAATCGATCTAAACTCAAGTCGTTGCATGTAAAAAATAAATGTCTGACCTTTGAAAAAGGTGAGCAGAATGTGAGCAAAGGTATGAATTTGCAATATAATTTAATATTATTGGCCAAAATAAAAAAACATCAATAGTGTTGTTAGATCACCATTTTTTAGCACCTAATTAAAAAAATAAAGCTATTCCAAGCAATTCAATCAAAAAAAACGTGCAAACATTGATTTAACAATGTTTGCACGTTTTTTAAATTAAAACATTTTATGGAAGCGAGGGGAGTCGAACCCCTGTCCAAATATATCGGCACCTAGACGTCTAAAGCCTAAGCACCAACAATAAATTGAGTAATGAATATACGAACTACATCGAACCTCACTTAAAACTTACCATTTTTATTCTTTTATTGCAATAAATTTATGTAAAACAAAAAAAGCGAACATATAATTAAATATGCTCGCTTTTTAATATGTTACTAGTTTTTTTGAAGCGGACTAGCAACCGCTAGTAGGAAGGAACCAGCTTCCTACTTTGTTTTTATTAAAAAAGAAGTCATGATGATGTGAACGCATAAACAAAACTTATTTATTAATTATGTTTTTATGTTTTTGTGTTTGTGCTTTTTAAGCTTAAAAAACCTTTAATTATACTGCTGGAGTAAAGTTTAAGACTGCAACTGCTTTTTTACTTGCACACTCAAGTGTCAATTCTCCAATAATTTGACCAGAGATTTTATCTCCGAGTTTTGCTAACTCTTCATAATGAGGCTCACGCAACATAGCAAGTTTTAAAGCGTCAATATTGACTGCGATTACTTGATTTTTCGGAACAAATCTATCTAAAACTACGTTGATAGTTCCAAAAGAAGTTTGAATTTCATCTACTACAATACCAAACTCATTAGTTTTGTGTACGTATGAATACTTATCGGCAAAGATTTCGTCAATGGCTTCTTTCATATCAGCATTTACGAATGCGTAAAATTCGCCTTCTTCGTTACCTGCTTCAAACAAAGCTTTAGCTAAAGATCGAATATCTTTCTCAGTAATTACGCTATCAGCTTCAATAGTGTTACCTACCCAATTGATTAAACCATCCATCGTACGTGCTTCTCCGTTTGAACCGTCATTCTTAGAACCGCTTAACAAAGCTTTTTCAATCGCGATAGCAATCTCAACTTGTCGGTCGTTGATTTCTGAAAGTAATAAGTCTGTAACGCCTGTTTCAGTTGTAGCTTGTGCAGTTCCACTAACTTCTGTACCTTTTAAGAAGATTTGTGTAACGTTGTTTAACTCTTTTCTACCGCTATTCACGAATGAAGGAATTGCACCTTCGAGTGCTGTTGCGTTTGAGTTATCTAGAGTTTTTTCTCTCCATACATGATATTTAGCACCTGCTGTAATTTTGCGCCCACCTTGTAACAAAAGCGAAAACAGCGGTGTAGCCTTAGGAGAAACCAAACCAATCGTATCTGATAAATTAATATTTTCTTGTGTAGTTAATTTTGTTGTATCTAACATTTAATAACCATTCCATTTCTATTTTTATTTTTACCCCAAACGGGCTTTTAACATTTCTCGAGGATTTCTATTTTTTTTAGCAAGTGCATAAGCATAAGCGTCTGTATTCGTGTGGTTGGTTGGTTGATACGTTTTTTCAACCTCGTAATCTTCCAACAAAGCTTTTAACTCTTTAACTTTAGCTTGTAAGCTGTCGTTATCGTCAACTTCAACACTAATAAAACTAGCAAACTTCTCAAGTCCTGCTTCTTTCAACTCTGCTTTTACCTCACGTTGCCATAAAGCTTCTAAGCGTGTTTGTAACGCTGTTTCTTTGTCGTCTGGTTGCTCTGGTGTTTCCTCTTCTAAGTCCTCTGGTTGTTCTGGTTGTTCTACTGCTTCTGGTTGTTCTTCTTCAACTTCTTCTGCTGGTGCTTCGAGTTGCTCTTTTAATTCTGCATTTTCTGCTTTTAACGCTTCAAGTTGTTCTTGTAACTCTTCAAGTGTCAATTCTTTTTCTTCTTCATTCAATTTCTTATCCTCCTTATTGCTGTTTCAAGCTTTCAATAATTACTTGCTGATTTTGTGTTTGTATTTCTAGTATGTTTAATGTTATGTTTTTGGCTTTATCATTTATGCTGGTTAGAAGACTTAAAACCTCTTCTAAATTAAATTCTGGTATTTCTTTATTCATTTTTCATCTTCCTTTTCAAAATTATTTAAAATTATTTATTCAAAATTGTTCTAAATTTTAAGACAAAATAAAAAAGCTCTTTACAAGTCGAAATAACGGGAGAGTAAAAAACGACTTGTAAATGCTTTTAATAAAAACGTTATGGTCCAACTTGGAAGAAAAACCATAGCTATAAGTTAGTTTCAAGATGGCATATCTATTACTTAACTTACACCTATTATACCATAAAGTAAGCGCTTTCTCAAGTTCTCTAACACGCCTACGTACTAGCGTTTATAAGCTGTTTCAAGGTCATTTTAACCCCACGAACCGCCATCATATTCTGGGACTTCTAGCTCTTCAACTGGTACAACACCGTCTGGGAACACTTTGAGCATTGTATCGTCAATTCGATCCTGCCAATCATCTGGTGGATAGTCTTGCCATGCAATGCCGTTTTCCACGTCAACATAGTCATTTAAAAGAGTTTGCTTGAACGTTAATTCAAGCACTCCTTTGCTGACCGTTGAAACGCCTAAAGCTTCATAAAGGAAACCACCAAAAACTATTTGAACCTCGCTACCTTGTTGTAGTAGCGCTTGAATGCGTCTTGTTTTTTGGTTGTCTGTCACGAATACATGTATCTCGCTTGCTAAAGTGTCGCCACCTAAAATTTTATTATAGTTCCCTACAAAATCACCCGTCAAACTTACTACGGCTGGAACCTTCAACAAATATTTTACGGGTCTAAGGCCGTCTTTGTCTTCTAAGTCCTTCAAGTTGAAAGTAACCTCATGTTCTGCGAGTGTTATCAAGCCTTTGTGACTGTTCACTCGTGGCACAACCATGGGACTTTGCAATAACCAATGAAGGTTTTTATAGTAGACCGTTGCGCCACGTTCAAAAGGTTCTTTTGTGCTTATAAAAATATCATTCTTAGTTTTAATACTTTTTTGTTGGCTTATGATAGCTTGATAGGGCAAACCATTTACAAATATTTGTTGCCCTGCGGATTGAAGCATAAACTCAAAATCTTTTGTGTTATTTTCAAATATATTAAACATTTTTTATCTCCTTTCCTTTATAGATTATCTTGTTACATAAACAAATTGAAAAAGTTACTCGGCTCGCTGTCATCTGTCGGCATTGTACGAATTTGATTCTGTAACTGCTCGATACGATTTTGTAAGTTTTTTGAAAATGAAGAAATAGAAATATCGTCTTGTTTATAATCTTTTAACAACGTTGGATTGTTCGCTAAAGCATTTAAGCTGGATAAAGCCGTCTCATAAATTTTTCTTTTAGCGCTGTTACTTGCTGGGTTGTACTCTTCTTCTGGTTGCAAGCCGTTTTCTTGAAGGTAAACAGAAATTTTTTCATATGGAAAATCAATGCCTTCAACCTCTAAATTTAATCTTTCTAAGTTTGTCATAAGTAATTCACTTCTTTCTAGTTTATTTTTTCGTGCTAGTTGCTCGTATGAAGCCATTACAAGCTTATTTATTGTTTGTTGTTGTTCTGGTAGGTTTATTTGTTGGTTGTCACAAAGCCACACGCAACCATAAGTAAAAACAAAGTTAAAAGCTTGCAACGTTTGCTTGTTGCTGACTGTTACGCCTTTCAACTTGTTGTGTTTGCTGTCCGTTGTTCTGTACTGGCTTACCGTCCATTCAACTGGTAAAATATCCATATCGTTTAAAAGACTTTCTGCAACAATCGGAAACAAAAAATTGTACTGGTCGGTAGATATTAAAGCACGCTGGCATTTAATCGGTATCAAGCTAGGAAACCTACTATAAACAAGTTTCTCTAGTTTCTCAGGATCGATTTTGTTTGTTGGTGCTTCTAAGATGGATTCTAAGGACGTTTCGACTTTGTTTGTTAGCTCTCGTCTGTAAAGGAAGTTTAGAACACGTTTGAATAGTTTTTGAAGTGGTAGGAGTGGTAAAAGTAACATAGTTGGAGCCTTCTTTCTTTTTGTTATTGGTTGTTGGAGCTGGAAAAGCTAAATTTTTTCGAGTGAGTGTTTTTGGGTATGCTCTAGCCCCTCCAAAGCAAGTTAGGGTATCGCAACCGCTCGCTTCCCAACAACCCAACACAAAAACACAACCCAACTTGCATTTTAAGGCTGTTTTACACGTCATTTTAGAAGGTTTACAGCCGTTTACGCCTACTTACACATTCAACCTTAAACGCCCTAAAACGTCGTATTAAATCACGTTAAATGTATGATGGTTTTATGATTGAAATAGGCTTGAAAACCTTGCATAAAACGTTTCTTTTATACAATACAAGTTAAAACCAAAACTTCTAAAACACTTGCTGATACATGAAATTACGTAAAATCATGTATCGAGAATCCTTTAACAGCAAGGTTGTCATTTTAGAAACACTCCAAATACATGATTACGTTTATTTTATCTCATAATCGTGTATCGTGAATGTTGCTATAATAGCTTTAAATAAATGTATAGTTAAGAGAAAACTAAAGGAGTTGAAAGACTAGATAAGATTGCTTGCTGGTGCTGTTAGTTGGGCTGGTTGATTGGTCGGGCTGGGTCTTGCTGGGAGGCTCGTTTCTTTGTTTGGTCTATTGGTATAGACCGATTACTTTATCTGTATAGTGTTTTTATTAATAGTATACAAAAACCCTACAACCTCAACGTTTCCGCCCACTATTTAAAAATAAATTAAACTAAATGCTTTAACTCCAACCAATAAATATCAATCCAAACTACCCCCAAAACACCAGCCACTTAACACCACTATGCAACCAGCCTTCTACTCTTCTACTGTCTTATCCTCTACTACTTTAGATACATTCAACCGTTCCAATTCTTGTGCCGTATTAGAAATATAAGGATTGATTTCTATAGCAGTTTCATTACTAATCGCACCAATACCCTTAAGACTAACAAGGTTGTCTATAATTTCCGTTTCATTTTGCGGTTTACTGTAATTAAACACAACGTCAAGGCTGTCTCTATCATCTTCTGTAAACTCAATTCCTTTACGGTTTAGCAACTCAAACACCTTTTCAAATCTACTTTCAAGTCCATTTCTCAAATACTTTTCGTTCATTTTTCCTTTCATGTCTGCCAAAGTAAAAAGGATTTTCATTGACGTTTCAGAAAGGTTACTTACGTCCGAATTGTTCAAACTTACCGCTGGAGTGCTTGAAATGTTCAATAATTCTTGTTTCAAAGTATTATAAATCGTCTCAAAAGCCTTCTCGTTCAAGTTCACACTAACAAGCTTGAAGTCTGCGTCATCGTCTAACTGTAAGCCACCACCTACTATATGCGGATTAATTCCGCCACCTGTTAACTGCTGACCTGTTATAACTGGGATGGCATTATGGTGCTTATAGAAGGAGTCACTAAACTTACTAAGAATATCTTCCATTTGGTCAATGATTCCTGCAAAGTCGTCGAGATCACTTTTCCCAAACAAAGGATTGATTTCATTTACATTGTGATAGTGGATAGGCAACCCACCTGCGTTTTTGCTTTTACTAATCAAGTGTAGTTTTCCAGTTCCAATCGTAGAATACTTTTGGACTTCTGTTTCCGAAAACAAAATGAAATACTCGTTTGCCTCTTCACCTGCAACGTAGTGTTCAATAAAACTTACAAGTTCTCCTTCGTCGTCGTAAACTGGATAGGCATTCTCATTTTCAATTACCTTACTTTTAATTGCTTTGCTTTTTGAATCCACAAACAAAATCTCGTACGCGTCACCGAACTTAATCATGTTACCTAACAACCTAAAATCAACATCATCATACTGTCCTTTTTTGTAGACACGCTTCATTTCTTTAGCTACATCTTCCGAACCTGTTATGGTCAATCTGTTACCTAAAAGATATGTCTGGCTTAAATTTAAAATTAAGGAACCATACTGTAAAAGTATTTTTTTAGGCTGGTACGGTTGACCATTATACTGCTCTACTACCCTATCCATGATGGCGTGCTTACCATTTAAATACTTCTTAGTTTTAATAACCTCAAGCACACGCTTTTGGTGGTGGAACTGTTTTACCTCTTCCGTAAACCACAAAGGATTGTCATTGTGATTGATCTTGATATACTCGTTTAAATCCATTTCTTTTTACTTCCCTTCTTATTACTACACATACCATTTATTATTCTTGATTCCTTGTATCGCCAAGCCCAACGCAATAACACTATCATCATGGTTTTGGTCGCCCCTTTTGTTCCCTGTCTTCCCGTTGTCTTCTATGAATATCTGCATTTGTTCTAGTGTCTCTACACAATTTACTAGTATAATGCTCTCCTCGAATTGTTCCTTCAAATCACTAATCATGATACTTTTACTTTTATTCGTTGTATCCCAACCTAGACGTTTACGAGTACGTCCGCTATTTTGGTCAAAGATTTTCATCTTG
Organism: Carnobacterium sp. FSL W8-0810; assembly: GCF_038007125.1. Lineage (NCBI taxonomy): Bacteria > Bacillati > Bacillota > Bacilli > Lactobacillales > Carnobacteriaceae > Carnobacterium > Carnobacterium sp. FSL W8-0810. The sequence goes on from NZ_JBBOWO010000001.1 coordinate 184,324, forward strand.
AATAGATTCATATATTGATATTCGTTTCTCAATCTTTCTAAAATAGGAATTCCGTATCCATTTCTTTCCACGGTCGTAAATGAATTATTGTACCAACGTCCAATATCATTAATCACACTTGCAAACTTATGAACACTTACCTTATTATCGTAAAATGAAAGAACTTGCTTGCCTGTTTCATCTAATATACTGATAGTGCTATAGTCTTTTGAGCTTCCCGAACTAACATCGCAACCCGCATAATACCTCATTCCTGCTTGTGGTAACTCAAACACATTCAAAGCCTTTCTACTTACATAAGGTTTCAAACTAACTGGTAAGCTCGCACCTATCTCCTGTACTGTCATAGGAGGCATTACATAAGGCAAACGGCTTACAATCTTACTTGTGTCAAACACGCTTTGACCGGTCGATATAAAGGCTTCTAGCGCATTGCTAGGATATTCTTGCTTAAAACTGTTCTCGCTAGTACCTCCAGAAAGCTTCCATTGACGCCATTGTAATTGACGTAAATTTGCACCCATTTCAAGTAAAATTTGTTCGTCATTATCTAGCCAGTCACCACTCAAACGCCTATGGTACGTTGCTTTAAACCAGCGTTCAGCTTCATCATAATCACTCTTAAACTGCTTTTTGTATGCGCTTGCAAACCACGGAAAAAAGAAAGTTTTGTATCTACTTTTTCCTTTAGAAGCGTTACTATATAACGTTTGCATATAATTAAAGCCGTTTGCTGTCGTTTCAATTACTAGCTTTGAAGTATCATTCTTTGCAAGCGCCTGTTCAATACTAAGTAAAAGTTTTTCTTGATTCGAATAAAACGCAAACTCTGACAGCAATACATATTCAAGATTAAGTCCTCGTCCTAAATCTTTGTTTCCGGCCACGGCCAAAGTTAAAGTTGACCCGTTTTCAAAACGTAATTGTCCGCGGTTGTTCTGAATATCTTTAGAAAATTTGTATTTGTCATGTGGTAACCCTGCATACATATCCTTTAATTTATCAAATAAACTAGTAGCACTATCCTGCTTATAACTAACAATTAAGTAGTTTGTACGTGGCTTATTCAATGCTGACCAAAGACAATAAGCCAAACTAAAAGTAGTGAAACCCAACTGTCTACTTTTCAAAATAATATTGAATTTGTCCATATTATCTAAAAAATATTTTTGCTGTTCGTTAATTTTAAACGGTATATAATTATTCAAGTTGTCCGTAATCTTTACAAAATTAAGAAGCCATCTCTCTGGGTCGGCATTGATAGCTTCCAACTTCTTAGCTGTCTTACTGCTTACTTTTGTTTTTACCTTGCTAGTCGCCAATCAAAGCAACCTCCTTCTTAAATTAAGTCATCTTCAAAATCTTCTTCAACTTCTACTTTAATAACTTCTACTGGTGCTGGTGCTTCATCTGTTTTTATCACAATCTGATCGATAGCTTTACTCAACTTCAACAAGTCAGCTACTGCCAAACGGTCTCCGGAAAGTGCCTTTTCTTTTACCTTGCCGTAAATTTCCATAATGTCTTTGCCTACTTGTTGCTGTAAAATTAAAGCTTCAATGCGCTGGAACTCTGCTGAACGTTCAAATTTATTGAATGTTCCCATAGTTGTTCTTCCTGTAGCTTTCATTAGTTGCGCCTCTGTTTCTACTTTTGACCCAAAAAATCTTAAATGGGGGTATTTGAAAAATACGAACTCTCTTTTGAATGGGGGTAAATCCTTAATAGCTTTATTTAGTTTATCTGTCATTTTTATAACTTCCTTTTCTAATTGTTTTATTTTTTTATTGTCGGGATCGAATCGTTTATCTGTTTAACCAGAACCAAAGTTCTTCTTGTTCTGCCTGTTCAACTCTTATTTGTATTTGTACGTCTCTTACTTGGTCTTTTACTCTAGGATTGTCCTTTAAACAACTTTCAAGCTTCAACTCAAAAGCTTCTTTCAACATTTCATCTTTAGTTGTTAGCCCTATCTTTATTGCTTGCCTTGTAAAGTAAGCAAAAGGATGAACTTTTGTTATAAACTCGAATAGACTAATAGAATTTTTTACCCTACTGTCCTGCACCTCTACAAATTTCATCATCTAACCCCCTTGTAGGAAGGTCGTAACCGTCAAAACGCTGTCTAAACTCTTCAATCATAGCGTTAAAGTTTCCGCTTTTATCTTTTGTGATGATATAACTTAATTTGTAATCAATTAAATCTTTCAAGTTTTTATCTTTAGTAGTTCTATATATATAATATTCATTCCACTTGAATGGATAACCAAAACCAACTTTGGTCAAATTATTGAAAACTTCTTCGCTCATATTTTCATTTTTGTGCATGCTAAATAAACCCCTTTCTAGGCTTCTAAAAATTTGTGTCCGTAATGTTTTTCCAGTTCTTGAATTCTCTTTACATATAAATGATTGAAGTATAAGGCATAGTAATCACGCTGACTATCGCTAAAGTTTTCTAATTTTGGTTTAAAAGCGCCTGCGCCAAACTTTTCTATAGCTTCAATATTTGTTTTTGGTTTAAAAAACTTTGATTCTTTATTTTTTGCTTCTTTTGTTGTATGTTCAAATCTATGTTTAGCAAAACTATTTTTATTTTCTTTAATATAATTTAAAGAATCTTCTTTGTACTGCTCTATTGCTTCTTTTGCATACTTTTCTAAGTATTTAATTGTAGCTTTTTTGGTAGCTTTTAAAATTACAGCGTACGTTTTATAAACATTCTTCAAGCCTAAAACATTACCTTTATCATCTGTAACTTTTTCTAGTTGTATGCTGTAATTTTCTAAAAACAATTTAACTTTTTCAGTTTTTTTATGGTTAGCTATATGCCATTCGTTTGTAATGCCATATTGTTCCATTAATTTTTTACGTAACTTCAAAACTCTTTTGTGCGTTTCGGGTGTAAGCTGTATTTTTTCACCGTTATAGCCCCAAAATACTGGATAAAATTCAATGATTTTAGCTTTACTCATGCGGTTTAGTGTACTTGCAAGTTCTCCTTGAAGCTTCAAAACCATTTCTACGTAGTCAATTAGAACTCGCTCTTCACCTGTTTTAATAATTTTGTTTTCCTTTAATTCCAGCAAGTGACGCTCTTTTATTTCTTCATTAAATCGTGACTTTAGTAAGTCATGTGCTTGTGGTGTGATTAAGTTAAAATCAAGCAACCAATCGTTTAAAGTTTGGTCTGCTTTACTTTCTTTTTCTTGTTCCAAAATTGAAACAACTACAATATCCATATTTTTAGTGTATGCCTTGCTCCAATCACCATTGGAAACTCTACTGTCTTTGCGTTCTTTTGCTTCTTCTAATTTCCCACTGACTTTATAAGCGATTGAACGCCCAACCTTAACCTTCTCAACAACCGAATAATGTTGTTCTAGTGTCTTGATTAATGCATCTTCAATTTTCTTGTTTGTAAACTTTTTATATTTTTTAAAATGTCCCTTTTGTTCTTCTGTCCCATACAATTCTACTGCTTCTGCTTTTGTAAAAATCTTCTCTGTCATTTTTAAATTTCTCCTCTTTTTCCGTATGTATACGGTATTTTCTAAGGTAAACCAAATCACTCGTAATAAACCCCTAAATATATTAAGAGTGAATTGGTTTACCTTAGAAATTTCACTCTTATTTAAAGACCTTACTTTTGACACCAACTGGTAGGCATTGCTAAAGCAAAGCCAACCACCTGCACGCAAAAGTAACAAAACGTGCGATAGCTTTGTTGAATCTTTTAACTAGTTCAATGCGCCTTTGCTTCTTTTGGCGCAACCTATCAAATATCGTGTAGCGATTTTTGATAGGTTGGTGTAAAAGAAGGGTTTTGTTTGTACTCTTTCAAAACTTTATCCAACTGATCGTTACGCTTATACATCCAAAATTGGTGGTTTCCGTTTGAAATAGCAAAACCTGTAGCAATATATTTTATTCCAGCCCGTTCTAAGTGTTTGAATTGATTAAAGCTGTAACTAAAATAATAACCTTCATTATTCATATTTATTTCCCCTTTTCTCTTGTTGTTGCTGTTACTTGTTTTCATAAATGTTTTCATTTTTATCCAAACTAAAATAAGCTAAAGCCCTGTTGTCCTACTTGGACGGCTTCAACTCATTTTAAGTTGGATGAAAGTTATATACTAACTGCTACTTAACTTATACATATTATAACATAATGTAAGCCTTTTCTCAAGTTCTCTCACACGGTCTATATATCAAGGTTTGTAAGGTGGTTACAATGGTTTTTCTGGTTTTGTAAAATTTTCTAGATACTTTTTAGTAATGGCATTCTTTGAATCTAATCTCGCTTGTTCATTTGAAAATACTGATATTAGTTCTGGTCTTTTTAATGCTTCTCTTTTTCCATTTTTTTCTCTTAAAGGTTGTATATATAAAATATACCGTCCATTTTGTTCATCTTCTTCTTCAATAAAATTAAAGAAAACATCTTGTTCTGGTTTTTTATTTCTTTTTACTTCTTCTATATATCTTCCTATGTTCCCTTCGTCCTCGTGTAAACTCATTAAGTTTATCCTCCTATATATTATTTTAATTACTCCTAGATTATAACAGTTGTTTTATGATAACGCTTTATTGTTTATAAAATTTTTGAAATTTTAACAACACCTCTAAATAATTAATAGTGTATAATAACATTAGTTAAAAAAATTACTATTGGAGGTTTTAACAATGATATATCTTGTTTTAATAATGTTAGGTTCATTATTTATTCTTTTTATTCTAGCAGCTATCCAAACCGCAGAAGATAATAAGTTAGCAGAATCATTAGAAAAAGCTGTATATGAGTACGATATCGAAAAAACTTTAAGTCATACTCAACCTGATAAAAATGTGTATGTTTTAGACAAAGAAAATGAAGAAATAACATACTTGGTTTATAATAATTTAATTAATACATATTCACCTACATCATACTTATTTGAAGATATCATAGAAGTTTCGTTGATTGTCGATGGTGAAACAATCACTAATACCTCTCGCGGTAGCCAAATTGGTGGTGCATTAGTTGGAGGTGTTTTAGCAGGTGGTGCAGGGGCTGTAATTGGAGGGCTTTCTGGAAAAACCACATCTAAAGAATCTATTTCTAAAATAAGTTTAAAAATATTAATGAGCAATAACGAAAAGACTATTAAAACAATAACTTTTCTAGATGTTAAAAAACCTATTTTAAAAAATTCAAGTATTTTTAAAAACGCTTTTGATAAAGCTAACGAGTGGGAAGGACAACTAAAAGTCATTTTACATGAAGGCAAAAAATCTAAAGATGAGAATGTAGTTTCTAATAATAATAATAAAATTAATTCAAATATTGCCGACGAAATTAAAAAACTACATACTCTAGTTGAAGATGGCATCCTTACTAATGAAGAGTTTGCTCTACAAAAAGAAAAAATATTGTCTAAGTAACTTTTAATTTGCTAGGGCTATTACTAAAAATAGGTAGTCTAACCCTAATGAAGAGTTAAAAGCTAAAATATAGTATAGCCCAAACCACTAATTACGCACCATTCTGCCCGTGCAACCTTTTTATTCACTTTGAGGTTGTCTGTGGTGTCAAAGCTTTAAAAACACACCTCCTACTTGTTTAAAGCAGGCTTGTAGAAAAAGAAGGAAAGTAGCACCTAATCAGAATGCCACCCTAGCCGTTAAAGGTCGCTATCACCTGTTACTATCGGCATAACTAACCGCTCAACTATACAAAACTAGCATTAGGGAGTTAAGTACCCCGTTTATACTGCTTTAGGTAGCCTAGTATTAAATGCCTAAAACAGTTTTGAAACAAAAAAGCTACAAACAACTAGTAGTTTAAACTTAACTAGTGCCTGTAGCTTCCAATGGTTGAAAGTACATCCCTTTTAACATATAATAATAAGGAAAGCATTAGTATGTTGTCGCATACTGTTGCATGTGCCTATTGGATAGTTTCCAGCTATTCAATAGGTTTTTTTGTTTGCGTATTTAGTTTTGTAGTTGTTGCGGATCGAATCATTTATAAGTCTCTTAATTCCTCTACCAACGCATTTTCTTCAATATCTAAGTATTTATGTGTGACACTCAAACTTGAATGTCCTAAAGCCCTGCTTATCGTTGCTACACTCACATCTTTATTTAGTAGATTGGTAGCGTATGCTCGTCTCAATGAATGCGGGTTAATGTTCTTGATACCTAATTCATTGCTTATTGTGTGAAGTCTTTTTTGAATCACATTTGAGTTACTTTTTTGGTTAATTGTGTCACCTAGTCGATTGATAAAAATAAAGTCATTTACTTTTTTGTAGTTCTTTCTTATTTGATTACTAGTTTTTATCAAAGACTGAATTAATTGTGAAGTCTGCCTATCAATTGGTAGTGTTAGTTTTCTTCTGTTCTTCATAATTTCCGCTGGCAAGTTTAAAACTAAGCGATTAAAGTCAATGTGTTCTTCCCTTAGTTGTGCCATGGTCGAATTACGAATACCCGTTTTATAAATCAACATCACTGCAACTGCGTCTCTTAAGTCAAAAAAGCTTGTTAAATCTAATGAATCAAGCAAAACTTGAATGTCATCATCTTTTGACGCCTTCTTTGTTGGTTCATCTATTTTTATTCGAATAGTTCCCCAAAACTTAACGGGCATGTATCCTCTGTCATAGAACCTCGATAAAACAGCTTTTAAAGCCTTTAATCGAATGTTCTTAGTAGTTTCAGCTACCTGCATTAGTGCCAGCCAATCGTATATATCACTTGCTGTAATTTGGTCTATCGTCTCAACATCTGCAAAGTCAAAGAATGAATCAAACCATCTTAAATAGTCTATGATTGTTCTTTCTCGCTTATTTTCAATTTCAAGCTGTCTTATAATTAGGCTTCTTGCTTTTGTGACAGAAATGTGACAATTTGTTTCTGGCGGTATTTTCCTCTCGTATTTTGAATTGTGATTGTTAGTTTTTAAGAGTTGTATGTTATCTGGGAGTGAATCATTTTTATATATATTTGTGATATTTAACTCCTCCTTTACACTTTTCGAGGTATCAATTATTAGAAATTGATTAAAAAGGTTCGAGGTAGTTCGAGGTTGTTTTCTTATTTTAAACAACAAAAAAAGAGCAACAAACACTGACTTAACAGCATTCATTACTCTTTCATTTTATGGAAGCGAGGGGAGTCGAACCCCTGTCCAAATATATCGGCACCTAGACGTCTACGTTCATAGTTGTGCAATTAAGGTTTCGCGCAGTACTAGCCACACAACAGGCATCATACGTTGCTAGTCTGATGATCTCTTCTAAAACTTACAGACGGAAAGGTTTAGCGTATCCCACTGATTATAGGACCCTTGCTCGAGCACATGGGCGATGCCGAGAGGATCTACACTAAGCTGTTATTACGCAGCTAAAGCGTAAGAGTTATTATTGTTTTTAGCAGTTATATTTAACTGTAACGTTTTAGCGTAGCCGTAACCTACGAAACGCGATCCAAGCTCGACCTATACCTGTCGATTCCGTAACGCTCCCTAAGTGGGATGTGTCTACAGAAGGATGATCGTTTTTAGTTCATTAATCATCTTAGTTAACTCTCTAAGAGTAGTATAACACAATTTAACAAAAAAGAAAATACGTTCGCTTTGTGTGCTGTCATAGGGCTTATCTTTGACAAACTATTCTTCATACTTTAGTGTTAAGAGGCTAAATGAACGTTGGTTGGCTTACATATTTTTAGCTATTAACCTATTTGGAGGAGTATTATGACTAACAATAATCATCTTGATTTCAAAAAATTACTTAAGATTTTCTTGATAACAGCAGGTCTCACCTTTTTATTTTTCATCTGTCTTGCCATCTATTTTACAGTTACAGATTCTGAGGATGAAACCGATTCTGAACCGGCTACTTCAGAATCCTCAGCAACTTCACAATCTAGTGAAACTGTAGCAGGATTATCTGAAGGAGACACCACTTACCAAGAAGCCTTTAACGACTATGAAAAATCTTATGTCTATTACATCAATATGTTTGGTACTCAATTAAGTAATTACGAAAGTGGAGAAACGACAAAAGAAGAATTGGCAACAACTAGCACAGAGTTCAAACAAATTCTGAATCAATTCTTGACTACCACTTCTGAAACGACTGCTGAACAATTTAGTGAAAGTAAAGAACTTGCTGTATCTAGTGCATCTGACACGATTTCAGCTTTAGAAGGCTTAGAAACGATCATACAAACCGAGAATACCTCAAACTATGAAATTACAACAGAAAATATGCAAAAAGGAATCAATAAATTTAATCAAAGCCAAGAAAAATTTATGGATACTGTTAAAACACTTACTAACGAATAAGTTTCTATACCGTTTTGCAATACCCTTTTAATGTGCTTGCCTAAAGTAAAATGCCAAATGAATGAATAACCGCTTTATTTATTCAAGAGGCTATTGGAGCTGCTTTTAGCCAATTAAGTATCTAATTAATCAATCTATTCTTATATACAGTAAAGCTGACAGGAAGTTTGTTTCCTGTCAGCTTTTTAAAATTTATGTATCTGCCATTAATCTTTTCAATACTGCTTTTTGGGCATGCAATCGATTTTCTGCTTCATCAAAGACAACTGAATGGCTTCCATCAATCACTTCTGTCGTTACTTCCTCCCCACGATGTGCTGGCAGACAATGCAAGAAAATGAAATCTCCTTTTGCATATTGGATAAGGTCTACATTTACTTGGTAATCCTGAAAAATGGATAAGCGTTTATTTGCCTCTTCCTCCATTCCCATACTTGTCCATACATCAGTGACCACGATATCAGCTTCTTTGATTGCTTCAATCGGATCATTAGTAAACTGAATATTCGCTCCGGTATGCTCACCCTTCTTTTTAGCCTTTTGAAAAATTTCCTCTAAGGGTTCGTATCCTATTGGGCTTGCGATATGCATATTCATACCCATAATTGCAGACCCTTCCATCAAGGAGTGAGTCATGTTGTTGTTTCCATCTCCAATATAAGCTAATTTCAGCCCTTTCAACTTTCCTTTTTTCTCATAAATCGTCATCAGATCCGCAAGAACTTGCATCGGGTGATGTTCATTCGTTAACCCATTTATGATTGGCACAGATGCATGTTCAGCAAATTCTTCAATAATTTCATGTCCAAAAGTACGAATCATCAATCCATCTACATAACGTGAAAGAACTTTAGATGTGTCCGCAATACTTTCGCCTCTTCCTAACTGGATATCTTTAGAACTTAAAAATAACGCATGCCCGCCTAGTTGAGTCATTCCTACTTCAAATGATACACGCGTTCGTGTAGAAGATTTTTCAAAAATCATCCCTAACGTTTTCCCATGTAAATAAGGATGTGGAATCCCAGCCTTGGTTTGTTCTTTCATAACGATTGCTTCTTCGATCAGTGATAGAATTTCTTGTTCTGTTAAGTCTGCTACTTGTAAAATATTTTTTGTGTTTGATTTCCTCTTGTTTTCTATCAAAATAAATTCACTCCTCACTTTCTATTCAATTTATTGGTTTATTTTCTCTTTGAATTTCTATTAAGACCAGTTCTAATTTTTGAATAAAATATTCGATTTCTCTAGACGTAACCGTTAACGGTGGCAAAATACGCAAAACAGAGTCCCCAGCTGTCAAGGTCAAAACGTTATGCTGTTGTAACATCGTCACTAGTTTTCTTGCTTCCACACTTACTTCTATCCCAATCAGAAAACCAATACCTTTTACTTTAGTAATGACACTGTACTGATCAGCTAATTGATTTAATTGTTCTTTGAAATCAGCTGCCTTTTGTTTCACTTCTTCCATAAAACTTGGCATAGTCATTTCAGTTAATGTGGCTAAGCCGGCTGTAGCAACTAATGGATTTCCGCCGAATGTTGTGCCATGTGTTCCTGGAGTAAATGATGCTGCAACAGTACCTTTTGCCAGCATTGCACCAATTGGAAAGCCAGAGCCTAATCCTTTTGCAAGTGTCATCACATCAGGTTCGATCTCATAGTGTTCATAAGCAAATAATTCCCCAGTTCTTCCCATACCTGTTTGTACTTCGTCAACTATCAAAAGAATATCGTTAGCTTTACAGATAGCTTGTAATGAATGCAGCCAGTCTTTTTGTGCAGGGTTGACTCCTCCTTCGCCTTGTACCAGCTCCAATAGTACTGCTGCCGTTTTACCGTCATGGATCTTTTCTAAATCAGAGTCTTTATTAAATGCCAAAAATCTTACATCAGACATTAAAGGATCATATCCAACCTGAATTTTTTCTTGTCCCGTCACAGACATCGTGGCGTAGGTTCTTCCGTGGAAGGACTGTTTGAATGAGACTACAGCTGTTCGTTCTGGGTGTCCTTGGTCTTTTGCATACTTACGAGCGATTTTTAAAGCAGCTTCATTTGCTTCTGCTCCACTATTACAAAAAAAGACTTGATCAAATAGTGACTGCTGGATAAGTGCTTCAGCCAGCTTTGTCTGAGCAGGAATCTCATATAAATTGGAACAATGCCAGAGAAGTTCTAGTTGTTGATGGACTTTTTGACTAACTTGTTCAGGTACATGCCCAAGACTACAAGTAGCAATACCCGAGGTAAAATCTAAATAAGCTTCATTTTTATCATTCCATACATAGCTCCCTTTTCCTTTAACAATTGTAATTGGAAAACGTGCATAGGTAGCCATCAATGCTGGTTGTTTCTCTTCTTTAGCCATACATCACTTCCTCCTTATAGACAAATTTTGTTCCTACTTCATTTCCTTTTAAATAGCTTGCGATGTCTTCGGGTTTCAAACCATTCAAAATAACAGCTTGATTCATCTGATTAGATAGACTTCCAAGTGCTGAACGAACCTTTGGAATCATCCCATCAGTGATGACTGCCTCTTCGATCAGCTTTTCGGCTTCTTGTTTTGTTAAGGAAGGATGCACTTTTAAAATTCCTTGTTCTCGCTCCATGACTCCTGGAACATCACTAATAAAAGCAAGTTTTCCACCTAAGGCTTTTGCTATTGCAGAAGCTGCCATATCTCCATTAATGTTGTAGTGTTGTCCTTTTTCATCCATTCCGATAGGTGAAATAACGGGGATGATATTGTTTTCGAGTAAATTCATTAAAAAAGCGGTGTTTACTTCAGTAACTTCCCCCACAAATCCAATATCTTCGGTTGCCTGGATAGGTCTTACCTTTAATAATCCATGGTCAATGCCGCTTATACCAATAGCTTGCAAGTGTTGGATCTGACATTGAGTAACGATTTCGTTATTGATTGATCCGCTTAATACCATTTCTACTACGGCTAATACTTCTTGTGTGGTCACACGTAATCCATTGACAAATCTAGTCGGAATAGCTAGTTTTTCTAATAATTGATTGATCATTGGACCTCCACCATGGACAATTATCGGATAGCATTTTTTTGTTTGTTGCAACTGGGCTATTATTTGATAAAAAGACGCTGGTAATTGATCTTGTATACTTCCGCCAATTTTCATGATCAAGATATCCATGTTTTCACCTCACGTCCGATAAGATGAATTGATCCGAATGTAATCATAAGTTAAATCGCATCCCCATGCTGTCGCTGAGCAGTTGCCTTGCTGCAAATCGATCGTCAGCTTTAATTCATCCTTTACCAATATAAGCATAACGGCTTCTTCATCAAATGGAACGCCCATTCCATTTGCAACAACCGGTATATGACCAAATGCCACTTTTATTCGTTCTGGCTCTATTTTTTGCTTGCTGTATCCTATCGCTGAGATGATTCTGCCCCAATTGGCATCCGATCCATACATAGCGGTTTTTACTAAGTTTGAAGAAATAACCGTTTTAGCAACTGCTCGAGCAGCCTCAATCGTTGTCGCTCCTACAACTTCCACTTCGATTAATTTAGTAGCACCTTCTCCGTCACGAGCGATCGATTTAGCCAGCGTTTTACACACGTAGTGAAAACCTTGTAAGAATTTAGTCCATTGTGGGTGCTCTTGCGTTAAGATTTGATTATTTTGGGTTCCATTTGCTAAAGCAAGGACCATATCATTTGTACTCGAATCTCCATCAACAGTAATCATATTAAACGTTTGGTCTGTAGTTGATTTTAATGCTTGTTCCAAACTTTTACTGTCAACAACAGCATCAGTTGTGATAAAACTAAGCATCGTGGCCATGTTGGGATGAATCATACCGGAGCCTTTTGCAGCTCCACCGATCGTGATTTTCTTTCCATCAATTTCCATTTCAATGGCTAAGTGTTTTGTCTCAATGTCTGTCGTTAAGATAGCTCGTTCGAAGTTCTCTGCTTTTTGGCAAAGTGGATCGTTCAAATATTGGATTCCTTTCTCGATAGGAGCAAAAGGTAATGGAACACCTATGATTCCTGTAGACGCAATCGCTACCAGATGGGCTTCAATTCCTTTTTCTTTAGCTACGAGTTCAGCTGTTGCTTGAGCTTTTTTTATCCCGTCTTCACCTGTGCACGAATTAGCATTGCCAGAATTCACGACTATTGTTTGAATTTTTTGCGCTGTATCTACATGCTTCTTTGTCAATTTAAGTGGCGCAGCCTGAAAACTATTCAAGGTATAAACACCAGCAGCTGCTGCAGGAACAATTGAATGGATCCAGCCAAAATCAAGAGCAGCTTTTCGCAGACCTGTATGTACACCTCCAGCGGTAAATCCTTTTGGAGAGGTTACATGACCATCCTCTAATAGTTGAAATGATTGTATGGATTGTTTGATATCGGTTAACATAGTTTATCTCCTCACTTTTTTAAGGGTATATTGGACTGAATTCTAATCCTTCTTGAATGGGCCAGTCATTCATTAAATTCATATTTTGAATGGCTTGTCCTGCTGCTCCTTTGATCAAGTTGTCTATGGCTGTAACGATAATGACTTGATCAGAACGTTCATCTACATGAATACCTATATCGACATAATTGCTTCCGATAACTTGTTTTGTTTGTGGCATTGATCCAATAGGATGTAGACGGACAAAAGGATCATTGGTATAAAAATCTTTGTAGAGTTGCCAAATGTCTTTGGTAGTCGTTGGTTGTGTTATAGGAACATACATGGTGCATATCAATCCTCTAGTCATTGGTACTAAGTGAGTTGCTAACGTTACCGTTACCTCTTTGCTCGCCTCTTTTGACAGGTAGTACTCGATTTCAGGTGTATGTTGATGCTTGCCAAATTTATAGGGGACAAGTGAATCATTCATTTCAGAAAAATGAGTCATTCGTGAAAGCGTCCGGCCTGCCCCTGATGTCCCACTTTTTGCATCAATAATGATTCCTTTTTTTGATCTTAATCCTGTTTTGATGATTGGGATCAACCCCATCAAAGCAGCAGTGGAGTAACAACCGGGATTAGAAATAAAAGTTGCCTGTCTAATTTCATCTTTGTAAATTTCTGCTAAGCCAAAAACAGCTTTTTCTTGTATGTCACTTGCAACAGCTTCTTTTCCATACCATTCTTCATAGTCTTTTTTTAATAACCTGAAATCTCCGCTTAGATCAATACACTGCAGGGATGTTTCTAGAACCTCTGGAACCAGTGATTTGCTGATTCCTGCCGGTGTAGCGAAAAACAAGATGTCTACTGATTTTTCAAGGTATGAAAGGTCGTATTCCGTTAACGGTCTCTCTATAACTTTAGTTAAATGGGGATAAATATCGCTTAACCGTCCTCCATGATGAGAATGGGAAACAATTTCAGTAACTTCGACTCTTGGGTGATTTTTCAACAAGCGAATAAGTTCTAACGCACCATAGCCTGTTGCGCCAACAATTCCGACTTTCATCAATTATTAACCTTCTTTCACGTAATTTTAATTATTCCCATTATAACAAACAGAAATTTTTATGCAACAAAAAAGAATAAAATATTTATTTTATGCATTTATTAATTGTTTTGTGTATATAAATTGTATAATTAATGTATAAAATTTCGAAAAAAAGGAGGCCAGGACAAAAGTCCTAGCCTCCTTTTTTTATACGAATATTCATTCTAAAACGTGCTCCAAAAAGCAAACCCGACGTCCACTTCGCGAACAATGCTCGATGGTCGATGACCATACTGCGCTTATTCGTTCCAGTGATTCGGGTCTAAACGCTTTTTGTCTCACTCTCCTTTTTGAATAAACTTATTTAATTAAATCGTAAAATTCTAATCCTTCAACAATTCCGCCTTCAATATGGCTAGAAGTAATGTAATCTGCTGTATTTTTTACAAGATCTATTCCATTTGCCATTGCTACACTGTAATCAGCATGAGTCAACATTTCTAAATCATTCGGACCATCTCCGAATGCATACGTAGGAACGGTATCAAAATTCATCAATTTAACCAATTCTTGTATACCTGTAGCTTTTGAATTGCCTTTCGTAATAACATCTATACTGTAAGGTGTATTTCTGTAAAATGACAATTCAGGAAACAGCTCTCTAAGTTGATCATCAATAGCCGTATCCATTGTTAGAATCAATGCCATCAGCACTTCTTCATTTAAATGAATTTCTGCATCAACAGGTGGTCTTTTAGAATGAATAAAATTATACGCACTCTCAACTTCTTCTGAAGTATGTGTCACTCGAATTTTATCACTTGTATAAAAAGCAACAGCTAGACCACGCTCATCAGCTGCCTGTTTCAAGCGAATCAACAACTCTTGCGGCATTTGACTGCGGTAGATTTCCTTGCCTTCATACATAATGTATTGACCATTCAACGTGATAAAAGACTCAATGGGTGTTGTATCGAGTACATGTTGAATTTCAAGTGGACTTCTTCCTGTTGCAATAAATGGAACTCCACCGTTTTCTTTCAACTTTTCTAAAGCAACAGTTACTTCTTGATCTACTTCAGATTTATTGTTTAACAATGTTCCGTCTAAATCGAAAAAAACTAACGTTTTTGGCAGTACCATATTGATCTCCTTTTTGTAAATCTAATATTTATTTAGTTTTCTAAATTTTTAAAGTGTCCCACTTCGTTATAGGCTTCTAAATGGTATCTTCCGTTGTAGTATTTAACCACTGAAACACTTGCATTTAATAAAGGTTGTGGGTTTTCAAGTTCTGGAACCAAGTTATTCAGTAAGTAACGAATTGTATTTCCATGCGCTACGATCATAACTTTATCACCTGTATCACGGTGTTTATCGATTAACTTAAGCAATCCTTGTTCGACCCTTAACCAAAATGTTAAAAAGTCTTCAGCGTCATGATATGGATCTGCTTCTTTAAAAGCATTCATCTGCTCAGGGATAGACGTTTCAGCCCACATCTCAGCTACACTTGAGTAACCCATTAACTCATTCACTTTTCCCCATGTTTCATCTACATCATTTCCTTCAAAAGAACCAAAGAAAACTTCTCGAAACTCCGGCATAGGATGCAGCGTCATTTCTTTTCCTTTTTTATTTTCTTCCAAAATAATGGTTGCCGTTTCAATCGTACGACTCAAGTCAGTTGTATAAGCAGCATCGAATGCTACATCTGCTAATCCTCTTCCACTGCTGCGGACATCTTCTCGTCCTTCAGGTGTTAAAGGTGTGTTAGACCACCCTTGCATTCTTCTATAATGATTAAAATATGTTTGCCCATGACGGACAAAATAAAAAGTGCATCCTTCTTCCATAAAAAATCTCCTCCAGTACACTATTGGTAACTATTCTTTTCTTATCCTTCTTAATTGTACCAAAAAAGCCGAGGGATATTGTAACTATCCGTTTAGTTTTACGTAAACATTCTGTTAACCCATTGGTCATTACTTAAGAACAGTATAATTTTGTCTAGTTTTTTCAATAATGTCCCCATTACGGTAAGCAGCCAATAGTGCATTCAAATCGCTTACTTGCTTAGTCAATTCTTTGCCGACATCGGTTTCTCTTACTTTTTTCCGATCTAGTTCTCGGTCGATAACTCTTCTTGTAGACATGATATCTATTTCGTTTTCAATTGCCTCACTGACAGAAGTAAACGGTTGGTGTGACACTAAAACCATTCCATACGAATTGTATAAAAGTGTATACCCTGCTAAACCAGTGGTACCTTGGTAAGCTTTTGAGAATCCACCGTCGATTACAATGATACGTCCATTTGCTTTAATTGGATCTTCTCCACGCTTTTCTTTCACTGGTGTATGCCCATTGATGATGTGACCTTTAAGAGGATCTAATCCAAATTCGTTCAGAATTTTTTCACATGTTTTTTCATCATTTCGCATCTTGTAATACGCATTTTTCTTTTCTTCATGTGTAGCTTTATCGGCAACATAATACCGTTCGAAGGTCGTCATCTGGTCTTTTCCAAAAAGAGAAGAGACTGGTCCCGTCCATAGATACCAAACATAATCTAAATACTTTTCATTATCTTTATGTTCTTTATTTAAATACCCTTTTCGCAAAACTTCTTCAAATTTATCCAACAACTTTCTGCCGGCATACTGTTCTCCTTGAATCTCCATACCCATAAATTCTCCATCTTCAGTCAATGGCATACAGCCATGGAACAATAAATTATCATTATAGGTCAGATACATACTGCCTTTGCTATATAAGTAAGCAATATGTTTTTGAAGCCGCTCGCAGTTTTTAAAAGCTGTAACCAGTTTTTCAACTACTAGTTCTTCTTCTGGTGTTAAGGTATAAGGGTCAGCTGGATCAATCGTTGGAAAATTTGTATTTAATAAAGGATACTCTGTACCTTTGATTGTAATAGTTCCTTTTTCGTAATCGATATCGCTTAACAACAAGCGGTGATCTAATTGGAACTCAGAGTGACGCTTGATAATTTCTCCTTCAAGTTTAAATTGAATCACTGAGATTGCTTGATGCATTTTTGTGATTTGGCGGATTTCATCTTCAAAATAATCTTCTTTATTGGGGTCTATTTTAGGATAAAAACAACTGTTCAAGTCTTCTGGATAAGTCATTTCGGCAAATGTAAGCAATTGGCGTAATGAAATGCCATAAGCATCTTCAATAATTTCTAAATTATCATAGCGAGCACTGATCCGTAGAACATTTGCAATACAAACCGCTGATCCACTTGCCGCTCCCATCCACAAAATATCGTGATTGCCCCATTGAACATCAACCGAATGGTGTTCTATCAAGGTATCAATGATTTTATCTGGGTAAGGGCCTCTATCATAAATATCACCGACTACATGGAGCTGATCTACTACAAGACGTTGAATAAGATAAGAAATAGCTGTAATAAACTCAGACCCTCTATCTAATAAAATAATACTGCCAATAATTTCACTATAATAATCTTCTTTGTTAGTATAGCCATTTCCGTCTTTGGATAACAATTCTTCAATGATATAAGCAAATTCATTGGGCAAAGCCTTACGGACTTTTGATCGCGTGTACTTGGAAGCTACGAATACACATAATTCAATCAAACGTGACAACGTCAACCTATACCATTCATCTACTTCTTCTTGATCTTCGAATTCACTACAGACTAAACGAATTTTATTTTCTGGATAATAGATTAATGTTGCTAAGCTGTTCATTTCTTTTTGACTTAAACGATTATGAAAAATTTCTTTGATTTTCTCTTTTATATTGCCTGATCCATTTCTTAGCACATGTTGAAAAGCTTCATATTCTCCATGAACATCGCTAACAAAATGCTCTGTACCTTTAGGCAAATTCATAATCGCTTCTAAGTTAATAATTTCAGTAGTTGTGTCTCCAATAGTAGGATATTCTTTAGCTAATAAATTTAAGTACTTTTTAGTTAAGTCCATGACTCTCACCCCTTTATAATGTGTACCAAATCATTATATCATTTTTTTGCTTTGTGCATTCTTTTTAGTTCTAAGGCCTTTCCTTTAGAGTTATCACATTTTTTAATAGAGCTATAAAGTAATAAAAGGGCCTAAGACAGTTTGTCTAAGACCCATTTAGTATTTGGTTAGCCATTTGCTACTGCATCGGCTATATCTGTTTCCATTTTTTCAGGTTGAGTTGTTGAACCAAATCGTTTGATGATTTCTCCGTCTCGACCAATCAAGAATTTTGTGAAATTCCATTTGATTTTTTTATTACCCGTTTCTGAAGTCAAGTATTGATAAAGAGGAGCTGCCTTTTTTCCATTTAATAATATTTTTTCGTGTAGTTGAAAGGACACGCCAAAATTTTTCTGACAAAAGCTAGCAATTTCCTCTCCTTCACGAGGCTCTTGATTCATGAACTGGTTTGAAGGAAAACCCAATACAACTAGTCCTTGATCTTTATACGTTTGATACAATTTTTCCAAACTTTCTAATTGAGGAGCCAGCCCACATTCCGTTGCTGTATTCACAATTACTAAAACTTTTCCTTTGTATTTTGATAGTGAAACTTCTTCCCCACCAATTTCATTCACCGTATAATCATAAACAGACATGAGTAGTCCTTCTTTCACTTCTAATTTTTAAAAGCCATTCATTTCTTAGACTCACTTTATATTACTTACTTTATCAAAGTCAACAGTAAAGACTTTGATAAAGCAGCATTTATTATCTTGATCTTAAGGCACGATCTAACTCGCGTTTTTGATCTTTTCGTTTCAAATCTTCACGCTTATCGTATTTTTTCTTCCCTTTAGCTAACCCAATCAATACTTTTGCATAACCATCTTTTAAATAAACTTTTAATGGAATCAATGTGTTTCCGCTAGATTTTGTTTCTCCTAGCAAACGCATGATTTGTTTTTTATGCATCAATAATTTTCTCGTTCTTAATGGATCATGATTAAACTGATTTCCTTGTTCATAAGGACTGATATGAACATTGTGTAAATAAATCTCACCATTCTGAATCTTAGCATAGCCGTCTTTTAAGTTGATTCGACCTGCTCTAATAGACTTGATCTCTGTTCCTTGCAATACTACCCCAGCTTCTACTGTATCTAATATTGAAAAATCATAGCTTGCTTTTCTATTTTGTGCAAGTACTTTACCTGAACCTTTTGGCATTTATAATAGCCTCCTAACGCATTCAAACTTCGTTATTTTTTCTTTTTAGGTTTCTTCTTTTTCGCTACATCTTTGTAAAAAGGTTTGCTTTTCTTTTTATCTTTTTCTTTTGATTTCGGTTTGTAAGCAGAAAAACTATCTCTTGACCCGTTTTCTTTCCCGCGTCTTTGACTATTTCCACGACCTCTGCCTTGTGTTGAACGTTTTGGTCCATCATATTTAGGCGCATCTGGATCTGGGACTAATTCAAAGTCGATCTCACGTGTTTCAGGATCTGCTTTTGTTATTTTCACTTTAACTTTTTGACCGATGCGATAAACCACACCAGTTCGTTCTCCTACAAGCATCATTTGTTCTTCGATGTAGTTGAAATAATCGTCTTTCATATTTGAAATATGAACCAGACCTTCAACCGTATTCGGCAATTCAACGAATATACCAAATTTCAAGACTGAACCAATGATTCCTTCATAGATTTCGCCAACTTTATCAGCCATATACTCTGTTTTCTTCAATGCATCTGTTTCTCTCTCAGCATCAACAGCACGACGTTCTGCTTTTGACGTTTCGACTGCAATATCCGGTAAACGATTTGCCCATTTTTCTTTTTGAGCAGAACCCGTTCCGTTTTCTCCATAAGAACGGATCAAACGATGTAAAATCAAATCTGGATAACGGCGAATCGGAGAAGTGAAGTGAGAATAAAATTCTGCACCTAACCCAAAATGACCTAATGGCTCTACATCATATTTGGCTTGCTTCATACTTCTTAACATCATTGTCGAAACAACTTGTTCTTCGGGTTTTCCTTTTACGCTGTTCACTACTTTTTGCAAAGTCTTAGGTGAAACATCCTGACTGGTACCCTTTATCGTGATTCCAAATGCTGTAACAAACTCCATGAATTTTTGCATGCGGTCACTATCAGGTTGTTCATGGACACGATAAATTAAAGGAACTTCCATTCTAGTAAAATGTTCAGATACTGTTTCATTAGCAGCCAACATAAAAGACTCAATCAATCGTTCCCCTACGCCGCGTTCTCTTAATACGATATCTAATGGTTTGCCTTCAGGATCAACGATAATTTTTGCTTCTTTTGTATCAAAATCAATAGCACCACGAGACTTGCGTTTTTTCTCAAGTGTATGATGCAATGTTTCCATTAATTCAAACATGTCTACTAAATCACTGTATTCTTCACGTGTTACTGGATTTTTATCTGTCACTATTTGATTGACTTCTGTATAAGTCATTCGTTTCGTTGTTTTGATCACACTTTGGAAGATTTCATGTCCCACGATTTCTCCTTCAGGTGTAATTTCCATTTCACAACTCATAGCTAGACGGTCTACATTAGGATTTAAAGAACAAATCCCGTTAGACAAACGTTGCGGAATCATTGGTATCACTCGATCTGTCAGATACACACTCGTTCCTCTTTCAAATGCTTCAGCATCTAAAGGACTATTTTCGGTTACATAGTAGGAAACATCTGCAATATGAACACCAAGATGGTAATTTCCATTATCTAATCGTTTCAATCCAACTGCATCATCTAAGTCTTTTGCATCTTCTCCATCTATCGTTACCAAAACTTCATTTCTTAAATCACGGCGTCCCGAAAAATCCGCTTCACTAATTTTCTCCGGAACTTCATCCGCTTGTTGTAATGCTTCTTTTGAAAATTCAGTTGGAATACCATGTTTGTATACAATCGTTAAAATATCGATTCCTGGATCATTTATATGTCCTACGACTTTTTTAACTAACCCTTGCATACTTCTAGGAAATTCGTCATCTGGATACAAAGTAATCTCAACAACAACAATGGATCCGTCAACTGGTTTGATGCCCTCTGCTTCAATGAAGACTCTAAAATCCGTTATTTTTTTATCTTGAGGGTCAATGTATCCATACAAACCTGTTTCTTCGATTCCTTCTTCACTGTAAGCATAAAATTCACCCACTAATTGAGTAAAATTGCGTTCCACAATCGCTTTTATTTTTCCTTCTGCACCTTTATCTGACCACGGTTCCGCAGGTTTAATAATATCGACTGTAACTTTATCTCCATCTAATGCATAGTTGGTCATATTAGGCGGAATATAGATATCTTTGTCTTCATCCTCAATTGCTACAAATCCAAATCCTCGATCACTAGCTCTGAAAATACCTGTTAAGACAGGATCATTGCTTGGTAGTTTAAAATGACCTTTTTTATTTAAAAATAGTTTGCCCTCTCGTTCCATTTCAGCTAATGAACTGACAAGAATTTTAAAATCTGCGGCACTAGTCATACCCATTCCTTCACTAATATCGCTGACTTGAAATGAAACTTTCTTTTGTTCGTTCATAAAAACTAAAATAGCTTCTTTTAGTGTTTTTTTGTCATTCATTTTTTATCCTCCATTCCAATCTAACTGTTTTAAAAAGCTGCTGACATCTGTTTGCAACGCTTTACGATCTACACCCACGGTTACAGCATGTTTACTGTCTTCATACCAATGAAAATCTACCACAGGAGCTTGTTTCAATGACTCTTTAAAAGCTATAGAAAGCTCCGGGTTGATCATTTCGTCTTGACCAGCTTGCGCGATAAAAACTGGTTTCTTTATCTCACTGTACTGATTTCCCATTGATTTGGTTAATTCGTTTAATTCAGTTAATTGATTTGTTAATTTACGTTCTACTTCTGGCATTCGGTCATTTATCTCTAGTTCCGAATAACCTGCTTTCTTTTTCATTATTCGTACTAATGTTAAAAATGCTTCTTTAACATTATTTTCACTGTGAAAGTTTACAACTGGTGAACAAAATGTTCCACCTGCCACTATCGGTTCACTATCAACCAGCATTTTTGTTGCGATTATGCCGCCTAAAGATAACCCAAAAACGGCTATTTCTTGATACCCTTTTTCTTTTAGGAAGTGGATAGCTTCTTTTGCATCTCTTACCCAATCTTTTGGAGATGCTGCTAAAATATCTTCGGGATCTTCTGTTCCGTGCCCTTTAAATAAAGGCGCATAGACCGTATAATTTTCCTTCTCTAAGGCTCTTGCCAACATTCGTACATCATTGGGTGTGCTGGAATACGCATGCATCAAGATTACTGCTTGAGGACCCTTTTCAAAAAAAAATGAGTGTATTGCCATTTCTACTCCTCGTTTCTTGTAAGTCTTTATTCTACTATTTTACTGTAAATCTTCATTTTTTCATACTCAAACACTATAAACGACTTTTTTAAAAAAATTACCCTATTTAGTCTGGATAAAAATATTTTTTTTAGAAAAAAAAGCTACCTGAAGTTTTCAGGTAGCTTCACTAAGTTCATTAATGAATTGCTATATAAGCAAGAGCAAGTGCCAACGCAAAGAATAATATTCCGAGTACTACTGTAGCACGTTGCAATACAGCTTCAAATCCACGTGCTTTTTGTTTCCCAAATAACTGTTCAGCCCCGCCAGTAAATGCACTAGCAGCATTGTTTGTTTTTGTAGGTTGCATAGCGACTACAATAATAAGTAAAACTGAAATAATTAGTTCAGCAATTAAAAGTGTATCGTACAATTTCATTGCCCTCCTGTCTACCGTTTCTTCTACCCCTAACTCTAACATAAAAAATAGTAAATTACTAGAAAATAAAGAAGTTCTTCCCTAATGATTTGCTACTATTTAGTTACTTTCAAGATCATGGATAAATAAACCACTTAACAATTTCGGTTCAAACCAAGTTGATTTTGGAGGCAATACTTTTCCACTATCCGCAACTCGTATCAATTCGTCGATTTTTGTCGGATACATTGAAAAAGCTACTGTAAACTGTCCATTATCAACAGCCTCACTTAATGCTTCCATTCCTCTGATTCCACCAATAAAATCGATTCGTTTATCTGTTCGAATATCTTTGATATCGAATAATGGCGTCAAGACATATTCTTGTAAAAGCGAAACGTCCAGCCCTTTTACTGGGTCATCTGACATAAAATCTGGTTTTATCGTTAATTTGTACCATTCCTTTTTTAAGTACATTCCCATTGTTTTTGGCTGTACCGGTTTATAACTAGAAGATACTTTTTCAACATCAAATTTATTCGCTAACTTTTCTAAAAAATCTTCTGGAATCACTTCATTTACTACTCGATTATAATCTAAAATAGCCAATTGCGATTTTGGAAAAAGGACAGCTAAAAAGTAATTAAATTCTTCTTCAATTGATGTATTAGGAGAAGCTTCTTTTCTTTTTAAAGCTACTTTAACAGCTGATTCTGTTCGATGATGCCCATCAGCAATGTACAATTCTGTTACATTTTGTTCAAATAGTTGTCTTAACTGATCAATAATAATTGATTGATCAATTACCCATACTTTATGTTCAACAGAATGGAAACTAGAAAAATGATAAACAGGCGCATGGTCTGCTGCCCATTGTTCAATCAGTGTATTGACGGCTTCTTCATCCCGGTAAGTTAAAAATATTGGACTTGTATTCGCATCTGTTGCATCGACGTGCCGAATGCGGTCCAATTCTTTTTCTTCACGTGTAAATTCATGCTTTTTGATATTGTTTTCTAGATAATCTTCAATCGATGCACAGACTACTAGTCCCATCTGTGAACGTCCATTCATGGTCAATTGATACAGATAGAATTGTTCCTGCTGATCCTGTACCAGCCACTCTTTTTTTAAGAACTCTTTTAAATTGCTTACCGCTCTTAGATACACTTCTTCTGCATATGGAGAGCTTTCTTCAGCTAAATCTATTTCTGCTTTATCAATGTGTAAAAAAGATTTTTCATTCTGATCCCCTAGTATTCGTGCTTCTTGTGTGCTCAGTACATCATAAGGAAGAGAGGCTATGTCTCCGGCATGCGTTGGTTCTGGACGGATAGCTTTAAAAGGTTTGATTTTTACCATGATTTCTCCTCCTATTTTATACTCTCATTTTTTATTACTCGAACGCTTAAAATACCTGCGACACTTTTTATTCTATTCACGATATCCATTAATTTCTCTTCTGGAATAGATTCGATGTCAATTAATGTATAGGCATAATCTCCGCGGCTTTTATTCATAATATTCACGATATTTACACCATATTCAGCTAACCCAATAGACATCTGCGCTACCATATTGGTGATATTTCGATTAATAATTGCTAAACGAAGTGGAAAATTAAGAACCATCTCTACTGTCGGAAAATTGACAGAATGAACGATGTTTCCAGTTTCTAAGAAATACTTTAATGTCTTTGAAGCCATTTTGGCACAATTGATTTCCGCTTCTTCGGTTGAAGCGCCTAAATGAGGCAACACGACCACATTATCCATCTCAATCAAACGCTCATCAGCAAAATCGGTCAAATAGCTTTTTAGTTGTCCCTTTTTAAGAGCAGAAATAACTGCATCCAGATCTACTAATTCGCCGCGAGCAAAATTCAATAAAACGGCATCCTTTTTTATTAAAGCCAGCTTCTCAGCACTAATCATTGCTCGGGTTGAATCTAACAGAGGAACATGGACAGTTATATAGTCTGAAGTTGTCAGCACTTCTTCAATAGACAGTACCCGCTTTACCCTACTAGAGATACTCCAAGCCGTATCAACCGAAACATAAGGATCATAGCCAACCACGTCCATCCCTAAACGATAAGCATCGTTTGCTACCATTGCACCAATTGATCCTAAACCGATAACCCCTAATTGCTTGCCTGCTAGTTCACTTCCTACAAAGCGTTTTTTTTCTGCCTCTACTTTTTTATCTATATCTGGTCCTTCAAGTGTTTTTACCCACTCTACACCTTCAATTATTGGACGAACCGCTAATAACAGGCTAGCTAATACCAATTCTTTTACCGCATTTGCATTAGCTCCTGGTGTATTAAAAACAACGATGCCTTTTTCAGTGCACTCTTGTATAGGGATATTATTCGTACCGGCACCCGCACGTGCAATGGCCTTTAACTGACTTGAAAACTTCATATCATGAAGATTTTGACTTCTTAGCACTATCCCATCCGGATCATCCGTTTGATTTAATTGATAATTTTCTACATCAAATTTTTTTAGACCTTCTTCTGCTATTGCATTATACGTTTTAATAGTGTACATCTTATACTCCTCCTACGTTTGCTTCAAATTCTTTCATAAAAGCAACTAGCGCTTTTACACCTTCTAATGGAAAAGCATTATATAAACTAGCTCTCATTCCACCTACTGAGCGATGACCTTTTAAATTCATAAATCCTTTGCTTTCAGCTTGTATGATAAATAATTTGTCCAACTCTTCTTTTCCAGTCATAAATGGAATATTGGTCAAGGAACGTGACTCTGCAGCCACCGGAGAACGATACAATGCTGAGTTTTCAATAGCTTCATAAAGCAATTCAGCTTTTGTTCGATTAATTTTTTCTATCTCTGCAACACCGCCTAATTCTTTTACCCACTCAAACATCAATTTTGCAGCATAAATCGCAAAAGTCGGCGGCGTATTGTACATAGAACCATTATCTGCTTGAACTTTATAATCCAACATTGCAGGTAACTGATTCTTTTGCCCCATTAAATCCTCACGAATAATAACGACCGTCAAACCAGAAGGGCCAATATTTTTTTGAGCACCAGCATAAATTAATCCAAAATCAGAGACATTGTAACTGCTCGATAAAATATTAGAAGACATATCCGCAACTACAGGAACATTTATATTAGTTGGAATGTTCAAAAAAACCGTTCCTTCAATAGTATTATTCGTTGTTATGTGTAAATAGTCATATTCTTTATCAACTAAAGGAATAATAGGATTTTTAGTATAATGATTTTCTTTAGAACTAGCAATAACGTCTACCGTTAAGCCTTCCACTTTTTGAGCTTCTTCTATGGCTTTTTTAGACCAGCTTCCAGTATCCACATAGGCTACTTTAGTTTTCCCTAAATTTAATGGTACCATCGTAAATTGCAAACTCGCTCCACCTTGAAGAAATAATACTTTATAATTTGAAGGAATTTCCATTAATTCACGTAAAAGTGATTCTGCATCATTTATAATGGATTGAAATAAAGAGGAGCGGTGACTCAATTCCATTACCGACATACCACTACCTTGATAAGATAATAAATCTTTTTGAATGATTTTTAATACAGGCACCGGCATGATAGCTGGTCCTGCTGAAAAATTGAAAACTCGTTCCATTTTAATCCGCTCCTAATAATATATTGTAAAAGTTAATCCAATTTTAATTATACCAGTATTTTGTTATTTAAAAAGACAAATTTGATTTTTTTATAACTGAGCAAAAAAAAGAACGGTATAGGGACAACTTTACCCCTATACCGTTCTTTTATTTAATTATTTGACAAATTCTCTAAGATGAATGTTAATGGAAAGAATGGTATTATCTCTCAGATTTGATCCATTCAATTCGTATCCTATTCTAAATTGGTCGAACTAAATCGTATTGCGTCTACTCAAATGGAAAACGGTTCTGAGTTAACCGAATTATAGCTTATTGCGTCTATTCAAACGGTAAACGGTTCTGAGTTAATCGAATTATGGCTTATTATGCCTACTCAAACGAAAAGTGGTTCTGAGTTAATCGAATTATGGCTTATTGCGTCTACTAAAATGAAAAACGATTCTGAGTTAATCGAATTAAAGCTTATTGCGTCTACTCAAATAGTAAACGGTTCTGAGTTAGTCCAATCAAGGTTCAATACCCCAATTTAAATGAGATTCTGCGTTGAAAGCGACAATAGTTTCCCATCTCATTGTCAAATCAGTCCATTTTCGAAACAGTTGGGCCTCTTGCAACAAGACGGTATGATAAACTCGCAATAGTTTATCGTGCCTTTGTCTGTTTAGTGGCTATTTTCCTTTCGTCAAACTAGTATTAAAACATACTCTAATCTATCCACACTAAAAGTCATAGATCCATTTATCCAAAATGACTGCAATTAGAATAAACAAACCTATTTGACTAGAGGTTATATCATTTTTTCTTTTTTCAATAAATCCATCATATAAACTTTACTGTCCGCTGCTACTTTACGTATCTCTAACTCGATTCCTTGATTGCTTAAATACTTCAAGTCTTTTATATCTTGGTTATTCACTGCAACGGCATTTGTGATCATCTTTTTCCCCTCTGAAAAACTCATCCCACCAATATTGATGGATTTTAAGACTACTCCACCTTCAACTACTCTTCTAGCATCATAAGGATTAGTAAACAATAACATTGTTTTGAAACTATCAAATTTAGGGTCATTAAAAATGGCAATCATTTTATCAATCGTAATAACGTTTGTATGAACACCTGGAGGAGCAGCTTGTTTTAATAATGTTTTTCTTAACATATCTTTTGCGACTTCATCACTTACTACCAAAATTCGGTTTACTTTTGTTTCTTTTGCCCATACGGTTGCAACTTGACCGTGAATCAATCGATCATCAATACGAGCCAATCGAATTTCCATTGTCATGGTAAATCATTCTCCTTATCATAGGTTAAAATTATAAACAGCTTATACCATTCTTTCTGGTCTCTATACTGTTTTTATATGAAAATTTCATGCCCATTTCACTGTATCTTTTTTCAGCATTAAGGGAACAACAAGTATAAAAAGAGCATTGACACACTGTTTTTTGTGTATCGATACTCTCTTTATTCTGTGTTTAATCCGTCTTACTGTTCATCGACTATTTTTACAATATAAACTATTTCAGAGTCAGGAATAGTTATATTCAATTGGTTTTCTAGTAATGAGTTAGCTTCATTAACCGCTTGGTAATAAATCGAACTTTCATCGATCGTTTCGCTTGATTTGCTAAGAGGGTCTCTAAACAATACTCGTTCAATAACACCAGCTACATGCATTAAAAGACCTATTTGGACACTGTTGCTAAGTGTTTTATCTAATTTCTCTTCAATAACTTCAGTGTAATTCCAAAGAATATCAATAAACTTACGCGGATTAAGGAAGGTAAAGTAAGTAGCTAAATACTCCTCACAAAGTTGTTTTGTATCCATTGATTCAGCATAATTTCCTTCAGCGTATTGATAGTCTAAGATCACTTGTCTAACTCTTTTGTCCCCTGAAGACTGGAACAATTCTTCTAATGTTAGATGCGGAGCATCCAACGTTGGTTTAGCCACTCCAGCGGTAGCTAATATTTGATACTCTTGAGCAATTTTTTGCACCTCTTCATCCATACCAATTAAAGAAATCGTAAAAATCTCAATTGTTTCATCAATAAAATCTTCCAGCAGACTTTCCATACGTTCTTTTATTCTGACAGCTGTTCCTTCACCTGTAGAACAAATCGTAATAATTGCTTTTGGTTTATTGATTTCTTCTTGTCTAGTTGGCGATAAAACAACTAGTTTATCTTCAGGAAGATTGCTGTATCCTCTAAAGTTTTTTAAAGACCAATAAATTTCATCTAGCTGGTTATCCATTAATGAGGTTTTACGTGCAGCTTCTAGTACAAGAGGAGTTGTCACCATATCTAACGTTTGCACCGCTATATCTGTGTCTCTCATAGCTTTCACGCCAAAAGTCGTCAAGGAACCCATATCTACTAATAATAATACACCTTTGCCTGCATCAACATTTTGAATTGCTTCTAACACTAATATATAGGCTTGTTGCGGACTCATATCTAAAGGCATATCTACAGCAGCGATATTTTTTACATCTAATAATTTAGCGACAACTTGAACCATACTTGTAGCTGTTGAACGTCCGTGTGCCGCAACAACAATACCTACATCGCCTAAGTTGTTTGGCTCTTTTAAAGACACTAGCAACATCGTTAGGTACCAACATTCCACCTCTGGAACAATGATTTGATAGTTTTCTTTCATATGATTCTTGATCATAATAGCTACTTCGTATTCTTTTTGATAACTTAAAATCAACTTATCTAATTCACTATTTTGTTTTATTTGAACAAAGCCTTCTTTAGATCGCTTGATAAATGAACTTAGATGTAAACTCATAGCATATAAAAAGTTTTGTTTGAAATGGTATCCTAAATGTTCTTCGGCCATTTTCCAAACTTCTTTAGTCAATGTAATAACTTCTTGTTCCACAATATCTTTTAAGTTCTGCTCGTTATTGGGAGACAATTGATTCGTTTTATAAAAAGATTTTAAATGAAGATTGATATCAGTCGTAATAAAGTTCTCAATGTCATCTTGATTTAACCCTTCATCTTTAAGCATCACAGCTTTATCGCCAATAATCTCATATAAATTAAAAGGCAGTTCGTAAGAATCTTGATCCAAAATATATACGGAATCTTTAGGATGAATGACCATCAGCGGTTCGAGATAATTAGAAATCTCATTCAATTCCTCACGGTTCCGGGCAATATTGATCAGCCCTTCTTGCAGTTCTCCTGTTAATCCTTCTATGTTGATCAGCATTTCTTCAGTATTGTCCATACTATTTAAAAATGCTTTGGCACAAGCTAATTGAATACTGGATTTCAGCTGACCAATGTTTCCATAAGTTACACTTCCCAGCAAAGCTTTGACAACATTTTCATCGACTACGATTCTTTTGTCAATGCGTTTTGCTTCAATCGACAACAGTAATTTAAGCAATTTGACTCGCTCATTTGCTGGACGATCATTGAAAGCTGGCAACTGAATTGTAACAGGAATACGTCTTACAAAGGTCTTTAGTAACGCTGAATTCGGGTCTTCTGTTGTTGCACAAATAATTCTGACTTTAGCGGATACCCTTTTTTCTGTTTCTCCCATAGGCTGAAAAGTTCCTGTATCCATAAAATAAAACAGCATTTCTTGACCTTCAGGAGGTAACCGATGGATTTCATCTAGAAACAACATATTGTTATCTGCTTTCAACAGCAAACCATCTTTTGCTTCTGTAGCTCCTGTATAGGCCCCTTTAGCATGCCCAAATAAATGGGACATCAATAACTGCGGATTTTGCGAATAGTCTGCACAGTTAAAAATAATCAAGGATTGATTTGGTTCGATAATTCCTTTATCTTGCGAATATTGATACATCGCATTAGCAAAGAAAGTTTTTCCTGAACCAGTCGGCCCAATAATCAAACTGTTTAATCCTTTTGGCGGATAAAATATTGCAGCTTTTGCTTGTTCCATTTGATTTTTTAAGCTTCCATTTGAACCAATCATGTATTCAAATAAATTATGATCATTTTTTCTAGCATCCTCTTTTTGTTCTAATAAAGGATCTTTTTTGATCAATGTTTCATCTTTATAGGACTTTACGATCGTAGTTAGTGGTTTCCATTTTAAGCAACTGCTGTCAACATATCGCACAGGTCTGCCTTCAAGTTTTGTTATTTTACCTTCGCGAACTAAAAGGTTGAGTTCCTTACTTACGTTGTTGCGAATAATATTCAATGCTTCAGAAATTTCAATTGTCGTAATTCCTGAACCAAACTCAATCTCATCACTCGTAAGGTTTTCCGTGTGCTGTTTAACAAACTGATAAACTAAATCTTTTCTTTTCATTTAGTTACCTGCTTTCTTATAGTGTCAATCGCTTACATTTTATCATAAATAGACCAATTTGTATCACAAATTTTGATACAGTAAAAATTGTGTATCAAAATTAAGATTATTGTTCATTTTTTGTTCACTTTTCATAAAAAAAACCGTTTATCAGTTGCGTTGCCTCAACGGATAAACGGTTTTACTTTTTTAAGAATTTACAAAACTACATTCTTATTTATTTTTTAGGTTGTAGAAAGCTTGTAAGCCTTCGTATACAGCTAAGTCGCCTAATTGATCTTCGATACGTAACAATTGGTTGTATTTAGCAATACGGTCAGTACGGCTTAATGAACCAGTTTTGATTTGACCAGCATTTGTAGCTACTGAGATATCAGCAATAGTTGAATCTTCAGTTTCACCAGAACGGTGAGAGATTACAGCAGTGTAACCAGCTTTTTTAGCCATTTCAATTGCATCAAATGTTTCTGTTAATGAACCGATTTGGTTAACTTTGATTAAGATTGAGTTACCAATATTTTCTGAAATACCTTTAGACAAGATTTCAGTGTTTGTAACGAATAAATCGTCACCAACTAATTGAACTTTATCGCCTAAGCGTTCAGTCAATAGTTTCCAACCATCCCAGTCATTTTCATCCATACCATCTTCGATAGAAAGGATTGGGTATTTGCTTACTAATTCTTCCAAGTAGTCTACTTGTTCAGCAGCAGTACGTTTAGCACCATTTTCACCTTCGAATTTAGCGTAGTTGTAGATACCGTCTTCGTAGAATTCTGAAGAAGCACAGTCAAAACCTAGATAAACATCTTTACCTGGTTCAAGACCAACTTTTTTGATTGCTTCAAGAATAGTTTCTACTCCATCTTCAGTTCCGTCAAAACGAGGTGCAAATCCACCTTCATCCCCAACAGATGTTTCTAATCCGCGAGCTTTTAAGATTGATTTCAATGCGTGGAAAATTTCAGCTCCCCAACGTAATGCTTCTTTAAATGTTGGAGCTCCAACTGGTAAGATCATGAACTCTTGGAATGCGATTGGAGCATCTGAGTGAGATCCACCATTGATGATGTTCATCATAGGAGTTGGCAATACTTTAGTATTGAAGCCTCCTAGGTATTGGTATAAAGGAACATCTAGGTAATCAGCAGCAGCACGTGCTACAGCGATAGAAACACCTAAGATAGCGTTAGCGCCTAATTTAGCTTTGTTTGGAGTTCCGTCTAATTCGATCATTGTTTTGTCAATTGCCATTTGATCGCGAACGTCAAATCCAATAAGAGCTTCAGCAATAACGTTATTCACGTTTTCTACTGCTTTCAAAACACCTTTTCCCAGGTAACGAGATTTGTCTTCGTCACGTAATTCATGTGCTTCATGTTCTCCAGTTGATGCACCAGATGGTACCATTCCACGGCCAAATGCTCCGCTTTCTGTGTAAACTTCTACTTCGATTGTTGGGTTACCGCGTGAGTCTAATACTTCACGAGCTAAAATATCTGTAATAAATGGCATTTAATTTCTCTCCTTTGAGTATACAAAATTTTTAGTGCCAGGGCTTTGCCCATAGCTACATTTTAGTGAGTTTGACCGTCAATTGCAAACACTTTAAGTTTTATCTTGCCGGTTTATTTTTCTAAACTTATTTACTTGAATGAATATGGGAAGTCTGCAGCTTTCTTATAGTCACTTTTTTCAAAAAGTTTAGTTTGATACGGTACAAATTTTATTTTTGAATCAAAGATTCTCCAGTCATTTCAACTGGTTTTTCAATGTTTAACAAGTCTAGCATTGTTGGTGCAATATCAGCTAAACGTCCATCTTCACGTAATGTAACGCCTTCTTTAGTTACGATTACAGGAACAGGAACAGTTGTATGAGCAGTATGCGGTTTACCCTCAGGTGTAGTCATTGTATCTGCGTTACCGTGATCGGCAAAGATAATAGCATATCCGCCTTTAGCAGTAATCGCATCAATCACACGACCTAAGTTTTCATCAACAGCTTCAATAGCTCTGATTGTTGGTTCAAGCATACCTGAGTGTCCAACCATATCCGGGTTAGCAAAGTTTAAGATAATCGCATCGTGTTTATCCGCTTCGATATCTGCCACTAAAGCATCCGTTACTTCATAAGCACTCATTTCAGGTTTCAAATCATATGTTTCCACTTTTGGAGATGGAATCAAGATACGATTTTCGCCTGGAAATTCTTCATTACGTCCACCATTCATAAAGAAGGTAACATGTGGATACTTTTCAGTTTCCGCAATACGCAATTGTGAAAGGCCTTTATCTGAAAGAACTTCACCAATAACATTTTTCAATGCAACTGGAGGAAAAGCTATTTCAGCTTTAATGCTTGGATTATACATTGTCATCGTAACAAGTTTAAGATTTTTAGCTCTTTGTCCACGATCAAAGAATTCCCATTCGTCATCGGTAATGGCATTTGATAATTGGATTGCACGGTCAGGACGGAAGTTGAAGAAAATGATAGAATCATTGTCTTGTAGCGTTGCTACAGGTTTTCCGTCTTTTTCAATAACTGTCGGCAATACAAACTCATCAAATTTTTCATTATCATAGCTTGTTTGAACGGCTTCTAGTGCACTAGTAGCCTTTTCGCCTTCTCCATGAGCAATAGCATTATACGCTTTTTCTACACGTTCCCAACGTTTATCGCGGTCCATAGCATAGAAACGACCAGAAACAGTAGCAATTTCACCTGCTCCAATTTCTTTGATTGCTTCTTCTAATTGTTTAACATAGTTAATACCAGAATTAGGAGATACATCACGTCCATCAAGGAAAGCATGAACATAAATGTTCGGCACGCCTTTTTCTTTAGCTGTTTTGATTAATGAAATCAAATGATTGATGTGACTGTGCACTCCACCATCTGATAATAATCCAAACAAATGTAAATTAGATTGTTGTTTAATTGTACTGTCCATTGCATCACTCAAAACAGGATTTGTTTGGAACTCACCGTCTTGAATTGCTTTGTCAATACGAGTTAAGCTTTGATACACAATACGTCCTGCTCCAATATTTGTATGCCCTACTTCAGAATTCCCCATTTGACCTTCTGGAAGACCTACATCTAATCCAGAAGCTTTTAATGTGCTATGAGGGTATTTTTCTAATAGATGATCAAAATATGGTTTTTTAGCTTGAGCTACGGCATTTCCCATAACTTCATGACGCCATCCTAATCCATCAAGAATAATGATGGCTACTGGTGCTTTTGTCATTATTTAACAGCCTCCAATAACGCTAAGAACGATTCTGCTTCTAAGCTTGCTCCTCCTACTAAAGCTCCATCAATATCTGATTCAGCCATGTATTCAGCAATATTTTCAGGTTTTACACTACCACCGTATTGAATACGTACTGCATCAGCAGCATCTTGAGAAACTTCTTTTGCGATTGCTTGACGAATAACTGCACAAGTATCATTTGCATCTTTAGAAGTAGAAGATTTACCAGTTCCGATTGCCCAGATAGGTTCGTAAGCAATGATTGATTCAGCTACTTGACCTTCAGTTAATCCAGCAATTGCCGCTTTAACTTGTCCGCTTACCCATTCATTTGTTTCTCCAGCTTCACGTTGTTCTAACGTTTCACCACAGCAAATGATTGGAACCATACCATTTTTGAAAATAGCATGTGCTTTTTTATTGATCTCTTCGTCTGTTTCGTGGAAAAACTCACGACGTTCAGAGTGACCAATGATAACGTAATTTACTCCTAAGTCTCCTAAAGCAGCAGGACTAATTTCTCCTGTAAATGCTCCAGCTTCTTCAAAGTAGCTGTTTTGAGCAGCGATTTTTAATTCTGTTCCTTCTGATGCTTTAACTAAAGATTGTAAAAATAAAGCAGGAGCTCCCACAACTGAATCTACTTGTTCAGAAGAAGGGATTTTTGTTTTAACTGCTTCTACAAATTCAGCAGCTTCAGCAGCTGTTTTATTCATTTTCCAGTTACCGGCAATAATTGGTTTACGCATAACTAACTTCCTTTCTCTAATTGAACTATTTTATTTGTCTGAAATAGATGCTACACCTGGAAGTTCTTTACCTTCAAGGTATTCTAATGAAGCTCCGCCACCTGTAGAGATGTGAGTGAATTGATCTGCAAAACCTAATTGCATTGCTGCAGCTGCAGAGTCTCCTCCACCAATAATTGTTGTTGCTTCAGTTAAATTAGCGATTGCTTCACAAACACCAACTGTTCCTTGAGCAAAGTTAGACATTTCAAATACACCCATTGGTCCGTTCCAAACAACTGTTTTAGCACCTTGTAATTCTTTAGTGAATAATTCAATTGTTTTTGGTCCAATATCAAGACCCATTTGATCAGCTGGTACAGCACCATCATGAACTTCAGTTGGTGTGTCATTGCTGAATTCTGGAGAAGTAACAGAATCGATTGGCAAGACTAATTTGTCTCCACCTTTTTCGATCAATGTTCTAGCTAATTCGATTTTATCTTCTTCAACTAATGATTTACCGATTTCGATGCCTTTAGCAGCATAGAAAGTGTAAGTCATTCCGCCACCGATAAGAACTTTATCAGCTTTGCTTAATAAGTTTTCGATAACACCAATTTTATCACTAACTTTTGCTCCACCTAAAATAGCCACAAACGGACGTTTAGGTTCATCAACAGCGCCACCGATAAATTTGATTTCTTTATCCATTAAGAAACCAGCAGCTGATTCAAGGTTTGAAGCAACTCCTACGTTAGAAGCATGTGCACGGTGAGCTGTACCAAATGCATCATTAACGAAAACGTCGCCTAAGCTTGCCCAGTATTTGCCAAGTTCAGGATCATTTTTGCTTTCTTTTTTACCATCAATATCTTCAAAACGTGTGTTTTCAAATACTAATACATCACCAGCGTTTAAGCCGTCGATAGCACTTTCTAATTTTTCTCCACGTGTTTCAGGTACAAATGTAACGTCTTTTTCTAACAATTCGCTTAAGCGTTCAGCGACTGGGCGTAAACTTTTACCTTCTTTATCTTCTTCAGTTTTCACTTTACCTAAGTGAGAGAATAAAATAACTTTCCCACCTTGTTCAATAACATATTGAATAGTTGGTAAGGCTGCTTGAATACGGTTGTCATTAGTAATAACGCCGTCTTTCATTGGAACATTAAAGTCTGCACGCACTAAAACTTTTTTACCTTTTAAATCTAAATCAGTTACAACTTTTTTCACCATTAAAGATTCCTCCTGTATCGAGCAATTATGTGTAAATACTAATCTTTGAAAAAAGAAAAGCGAGGAAGCGCGCTGCCTCCCCGCTTTTATTATTTTCTATCCTAATTTAAGTCTCTTTTAAAGATTAACCTAATTTAGCAAAGTATTCTAAAGTACGAATTAATTGTGAAGTGTATGACATTTCGTTATCATACCAAGCAACAGTTTTAACGATTTGTTTGTCACCAACAGTGATAACTTTAGTTTGAGTTGCATCGTATAATGAACCGAATGACATTCCTAAGATATCAGAAGAAACGATTGCGTCTTCAGTATATCCGTAAGATTCGTTAGCTGCTGCTTTCATTGCTGCATCTACTTCTTCAGCAGTTACTTTAGTTTTTAATACAGTTTGTAATTCAGTTAATGAACCTGCTGCAACTGGAACACGTTGTGCAGCTCCATCTAATTTACCTTTTAATTCTGGTAATACTTCACCGATTGCTTTAGCAGCACCAGTTGTATTAGGAATGATGTTAGCTGCTGCAGCACGAGCACGACGGAAGTCGCCTTTTGGATGTGGAGCATCTAATGTGTTTTGGTCACCTGTGTAAGCGTGGATAGTAGTCATTAATCCTAATTCAATACCAAATTTGTCATTTAGTACTTGAGCCATAGGAGCTAAACAGTTAGTAGTACAAGAAGCACCAGAGATAACTGTTTCAGAACCGTCAAGAGTTTCGTGGTTTACATTGTAAACGATTGTTTTCATGTTACCAGTAGCTGGTGCAGAAATAACAACTTTTTTAGCTCCTGCTTTGATGTGTAATTCAGCAGCTTCTTGAGTAGTGAAGAAACCAGTACATTCTAATACGATTTCAACTCCAAGTTCTCCCCATGGAAGTTCTTCTGGGTTACGGTTGCTTAAAACTTTGATGTCTTTACCATTAACAGTAAATGCGCCATCTTTAACTTCAACGTCACCGTTGAAACGTCCTTGTGTTGTATCATATTTTAATAAGTGAGCTAGCATTTTTGGATCTGTTAAATCGTTAACTGCTACCACTTCAATACCTTCTAATTCTTGAATACGACGGAATACAAGACGACCAATACGTCCAAAACCGTTAATACCTACTTTAACTGTCATAAATAGATTTCCTCCTTTAGGAATCGTACAATATATTTATTTTAAAGGGTTATCCCTGTTAAAATCTCATTAGCAGCACCCTCATCTGTGATGAGCCAAGTATGGCGAGGTGCTTTTTTCATGTGGGCTTCAATTGCTTTAGCTTTGGATTTACCGCCAGCTACTGCAATCACATTAGCAATATTTGCTAAGTTTTTCGATTGCATCCCAATGCGTGGTATTTTATAAACCACTTCACCAGACTGATTATAAAATTCTCCAAAAGCTTCTCCAACTGCAGCTTTCTTTTTAATCAGAGCTAGAACTTCTTCGTTCATTCCTCTGCGTTCAGCCATATGCATGGCGTCTCCGATGCCATATAAAACACAATTAGCATCATCAACCATCTTAAGAGTCCTTTTTATCCCAGGTTCTTGTAAGAGTGGTTTGTATGTTTCTTCGCTTACTTGTTCTGGTACATAAAGAACACGGTTTTCACCGCCAGTTTTTTGGGCCATTAAAGCACTAATAGAATTCGCTTGAATATCAACCGATTCTCCTAGTCCACCTCTAGCCGGGACAAAAATCAACTCTCTTTTTCTTGAAAGAGTTTCATTCATTTGACTTGCTACTTCAGCCATAGTCGTACCGCCCATTACTGCAATAATATTATTGCCTTCCGGCAATAAAAAATCTAGAGCTTCCAATGTAGCATGGCCTATTTCCTCACGTAACTTCAGTTGATCATCTACGTCACCTGAAATGATTACACAGTGTTCGATCTCCAAATAAGAGGCAAGTTGTTTTTCTTTCTCTTTCATTCCCAATAACTGACCCATTAACTGGTCTAATTGGTGGTAAATGGTTTCACCCTTTTCAGTTAATTCCATTCCCATTTTTGAAGTTTTTATAAGCCCTTGCTTCTTTAATCCTTCTGACTCTGTACGTAAAACACGTTCAGTGATTCCCATACGATCAGCTAAGACTCTTCTGCCCACTGGACCCAATAAAAAAACATTGCGCAAAATGTGGTAACGATTCTGAAGTGTATACATGATATCTGGAATAACTTCTTCGATAACGGATAATACATTTTGCATGAGCGACCTCTTTCTACGTTGGTCGCTTTGTGACCGCGTTAGTCGTTCGGCGACCCTTGTTACTTAAAAAAACAAGAGAATCAAAAATGAAAATCAAACTATCAGTTTCCTGTTTCTGTTTTTTCATCATTCTCAATAGCATCCAAAAGGACACTATTACCATCTCTCACACCAGTAATTGTAACAGTAATCCTACTATCTTTCAACTATTAAGTTTCTAAGTTTTTCATTAAATTCTTCAT
Organism: Carnobacterium sp. FSL W8-0810; assembly: GCF_038007125.1. NCBI lineage: Bacteria > Bacillati > Bacillota > Bacilli > Lactobacillales > Carnobacteriaceae > Carnobacterium > Carnobacterium sp. FSL W8-0810. The sequence goes on from NZ_JBBOWO010000001.1 coordinate 222,495, forward strand.
AACTAATTGTGAATAAGATAAGTCTTTTTCATAGTTAATTTTATGCTTTTCACTCAGATTCCTAAAGACGTGAATCAATCATTTCTTTTAGTTCGTGTTGTGTAATATGTTCATCAAAAATTTGTTCTTCAATAAAAACCGTAGGAACAAACACAACATTTGCATTATTAGCTTCTTTGATAATTTCTTGAGCCTCTAACTCATTTGTTTGTTTCTCCAATTGCCTTTTCTCTTCAACATAAGTTTCAATCTCAGACAACTCTTCTAAGCTGCCCCACTCGTCTTGATGTGCAAAAAAATAATCTATTTCTTCAAGAGCTTTTGTTGGATTTGAATAATCTAAATACTGATGAACAATATTACCTTTTTTTAAACTTGGTTTCTCTTTATCAAAATGTTTAATGATGCGTTGGACTTTTCCACCTTCTACGTATTCTGTTAGTAGGTCTTTTGAATCTTCATACCACATTTTACAATAAGGGCATTTTAAGTTAATAAATTCAATAATTTTAATAGGTGCATCTTCATTTCCAATTTTTATTCCATCTGTTGTATTTACTTTGTCTGCTTTAATAGTACTAATATCCACAAAACATCCTCCTTCGATTGCTTATTAACTTCATTATACAGATAAGCAACAATCAATTAAATGGATTTGTCTTATTTTCGTTACATCGGAAATGGGAATGGAACCACAATCGTTTAAGGCCGGGTCTTTTTTTACACGTTTTAGAACAATCATTTGAAAACAACAAAGAGGTTAGGACTTTTGCCCCAACCTCTTTGTTTTAAATACATGAATTGTTTATTTTATTTAACTTAATGATGAACTGTTTTCCATAATTTCATCAATCAAACCATATGCTTTTGCATCTTCTGCAGACATATAGTTGTCACGGTCTGTATCACGTTGAATAACTTCAATAGGTTGACCAGTACGTTCAGATAAAATTTTGTTTAAACGTTCACGCGTTTTTAAAATGTGACGAGCAGCAATTTCGATTTCTGTAGCTTGTCCTTGTGATCCGCCTGATGGTTGGTGAATCATGATTTCAGCATTTGGTAATGCGTAACGTTTTCCTTTTGTACCGGCTGTTAATAAGAAACTTCCCATTGATGCAGCCATTCCCATTGCAATCGTTTGTACATCAGCTTTAATAAAGTTCATTGTATCAAAAATTGCTAATCCGGCAGTTACGCTTCCACCTGGAGAATTGATGTAAATATAAATATCTTTTTCAGAATCTTGTGCATCTAAAAATAGCAGTTGAGCGATTACAGCATTTGCAAGATCATCGTCAACTGGACCACTTAACATAATAATGCGGTCTTTTAAAAGACGAGAATAAATATCATAAGCACGTTCACCTCTGGATGACTGCTCGATTACTGTAGGGACTAAGTTCATAATTTGCTTCCTCCTTAAATGTACATTCCTTTATTGTGTAACTAAAAGACTTACTCAACAAGTTACTAATTGTATTTTACTCTTTTGGTCAATAAAGGTCAATTTTTTTTGCTTGTTATTTTTTTGGAAAAATAATTAAATTACTACTCTTAACACAAAAGTTATCCTTGAAGACACTGACACAATTAGATGACTCTCAATTAAATTCTTACGCTTGCATTTATTCTACTAAAATAGGTTTCATACGATTAAAAAACAAATCAATTATGCTACCTTTATGCGATAATCAATTTGTTTTTAACGGTTTATTTATTATAGAATTTGACTAATAGGTCAACAAAATAATTATAACATAAAAAAATAATTCGAAAATTTTAAAGCTTTTAAATGAAAAGTACAAACCTTTATCCATAGTATGATTGGTCTGATGATAAGAGAAAAACAAAACAGAGTAGATTTAAAAAGAACTTCTAAATCAAATGCGTAGGAATTCTCTCTCTATTCTTCAACTGCTCAATCTTTCATCTTTAAACAAAGGCTGTCTCTCTTCTATTCTCCTAAAATATCTCGATTCTTTTCTTCAAATTCATCTAGTAATGCCCGTGCTCCATTTGTTGTTTCGGTTTCCATTAACTGTACTCTTAAATCACTCGCTCCGCGAATGCCGCGAACATATATTTTGAAAAAGCGACGAAGAGGTTTAAATGAACGTGGTTCATCAACAGTATACTGATCAAAAAGATCTAAATGCAATCTGAAAAGCTCCAATAATTCTTTGCTGCTATGTTCTTTCGGCTCTTTTTCAAAGGCATAAGGGTTATGAAATACACCTCGCCCAATCATAATGCCATCTACACCGTATTCCTCAACAAGTTTCAACCCTGTTTCACGGTCCGGAATGTCTCCATTAATGGTTAAAAGTGTTTGTGGAGCAATCTCATCACGCAATTTTTTGACTTCTGAAATCATTTCCCAGTGAGCATTGCCTTTACTCATTTCTTTTCTTGTGCGCAAATGGATAGAAAGATTGGCAATATCTTGTTCAAAAACATGTGTCAACCAATCACGCCATTCATCGATATTTGCATATCCAAGACGGGTCTTGACACTTACTGGTAACCCTCCAGCTTTTGCTGCTTGAATTAAATCTGCAGCAACTTGAAAACGGCGGATTAGTCCACTGCCTTTTCCTTTTCCTGCTACATTCGGTACTGGGCATCCCATATTGATATCAATACCCTTAAAGCCTTCTTCTGCCATACCAATACTCATTTGACGGAAGTACTCTGGCTCGTCTCCCCATATATGAGCGACCATTGGTTGTTCATCTTCTGTAAACGTCAAACGCCCCCGTACGCTATCCCGTCCTTCTGGATGACAGTAACTTACGGTATTCGTAAATTCTGTAAAAAACACATCCGGCTTGCCTGCTTCACTCACTACATGACGAAAAACAACATCCGTCACATCTTCCATTGGTGCCAATATAAAAAACGGACGCGGTAAATCTTGCCAAAAATTTTCTTTCATTTTTAATAATCGATCCTTCCATAACGGGATATTAAATCATGCTTTCATCCCAAAGTAAAATACACAAACTATCTAACATTTCAATAACGATTTTTCAACATTTGGAATTATACATTCATTTGTAGGATAAGTCCAATTCAGATCATCTTGTTACTATACCTTTTATTGTCATATCTTATCTTTCGAAATAACAGGCAGTAGAACGAACCAACATAAAAAAAGATCCGAAAGTCGTAAGCATTTTTACGAAAATCGGGTCTATGCTCTTCATTCCAGCATTACAACACAGATCTAATAAAGTTTTTGATCTAGCTAGTGCTGTCTTATTCTATTCGTTATTATGCAACTCTCCTATTAAACGGGTGAGGTAATAACTTTACTTGGCATCCTTACATGCCCCCTGAGGGAATCGAACCCCCATTTTAAGAATCGGAATCTTACGTGATATCCATTACACTAAGGGGACTCTACACTAATAACTTGTTAATCGTTCAGCTTTATACTTGCTAAAGTCAAAAACATCAACTATTACAGTGTAGCCCAGTTATAATGAAAAAACAAGAATAAGTTCTAGACTGAAAAACTTATTCCTACAATTTAATAAGTTTATATTTAAGTGATTACTGTTGCTCTTGTTATTTCTGTACTTCTTAGTTTATCTGCCATCTCATTTAACTTACGTAAACGATGATTGATTCCTGATTTGCTGATTGTCCCACTAGGAATCATTTCACCTAATTCTTTTAATGTTACTTCTGGATATTCTAAACGAACAAGAGCAATTTCTCTTAGTTTCGTAGGGATTTTATCCAATCCAATCATTTCGTCGATATACTTGATACTTTCAATTTGCTTACTGGCAGCATCAATCGTTTTATTTAAATTAGCATTCTCACAGTTGACTAAACGATTAACTGAATTCCTCATATCTCTGATGATTCGAACATCTTCAAACTTGAGCATCCCACTCGTTGCTCCAATCAAAGCCAAAAAGTCTGCAATTTTTTCTGCTTCTTTCAAATAAGTGATATACCCATTTCGTCTTTCCAACGTACGAGCATTCATATCGAATTGATTCATCATTTGACAAATATCATCATTATGTTCCTCATAACTTGAATGAATCTCAAGGTGGTAACGACTCGTTTCTGGGTTATTAACTGAACCTCCTGCTAAAAAAGCTCCACGCAAATAAGATTTAACTTTTTGCGTATTTTCCATTATTTCATTTGAAACATGACTATGCAATGACATCCCGTCCATAATAGACAAATCTGACAGCACTTCTTTAGTACCATGCTTTAATCGTACAATATAAACATTATTTTTCTTTAATTTCATTTTTCGACGAACAAGCAATTCACTTTCAACATCAAAATGATCTTTTAATAACACATAAATTCTACGTGCAATAGCTGCATTTTCAGTTTGTACATTTAAAATAAACTTTTTTTCGACCAAACTAACTGTTCCATTCATCCGAATCAAAGCAGCCAGTTCAGCTTTAGCATGTTCTCTATGCACTTCTAATTGAGTTAATTCTTTTTTCACTTCCGAAGCATAAGACATATAGGAGTCCTCCTTTCTTTTTATCTTAATAATTAAAAACTGTTTCGTTTTTCCACGCGTCTATTATCAAAAGCCAGCTTAAACAGTTCATCTACCACTTTTGTTCCATTATGAAAAACTCCTTGATCTCTTAATTCAAGAAAATCATCTGAGATAACAGAGGGCACTTCTTGAGCCAATCCTTTGAAGTCATGCGCTACTTGCACTAAGTATTCATTGTACCGTTCTGTATCCATGTAATTTTCTGGAACTTCCCCAATATTGACCAGTACAGTATCAATGAATTTTTTGTCTAAATGTTGATGCAATACACATACATGATCTGCATCCGTAAAGTTCTCTGTTTCGCCAAGTTGAGTCATAATATTACAAATATAGACTACTTTTGCTTCTGTTTCCTTAACGGCTTGTCCTAAATCATCGATCATCAAATTAGGCAAGATACTAGTAAATAAACTTCCAGGTCCCAACACGACCATATCAGCATCATGAATAGCAGCCAATACTTTTCTAGAAGCTTTAGCTTTATGATCATCTTCTGTGGGTGTTACATAGACTCGCTCTATTTTTTTTCTTTCTTTAGCAATTTTTGATTCTCCAGAAATCTTAGTACCATCCTCAAAGATAGCATGCAAAATCAATGCCTCTTCTGCTGCTGGGTATACGTGTCCATCTACCATCATCATTTTAGATAACAATTGAATCGCTTCAAATATACTGCTTCTCATTTCAGACATGGCCGCAATGATCAGGTTTCCTATTGAATGACCAGCTAAAAAGTGGTCATTTGTATCAAATCGATATTGAAAAATATCTTTTTGGGCAGAGGGAATATTCGAAAGTGATACTAATACGTTACGAATATCTCCAGGAGGAACAATGTTAGCATAATTTCTTAACGTTCCACTGCTTCCTCCATCATCAGCAACAGTTACGATAGCTGTTACGTCGGCATTTTTTGATTTTAGTCCATTTAGAATTACTGGTAATCCCGTACCTCCACCAATAACCACTATTTTAGGGTTATTCTTTTTTCTTTCTTGTATCATGAACGATTCACCGATTCTTTAACCTTCCCTTTATCACGATGCGTAATGTGGACAGGATACCCATCTATTTCGATTTTTTGTGCAATACGTTCTACTAAAGCTACGGATCGATGCTTTCCGCCGGTACAACCAATAGCGATAGTCACATTGTTTTTACCTTCTTTTTTATATCCTGGTAAAATATATTCCAATAAATCTGTAAATTTGCGATAAAATATTTCTGTTTCTGGTTGTTTCATTACATAATCATAAACTGGTTTATCCTGTCCTGTTAACGGTCTTAAAGTATCAATGTAATGAGGATTAGGTAAAAAACGAACATCCATCACGACATCTGCATCAATTGGCAAACCGTATTTGAATCCGAATGATACCATTTCAATTCTAAACAATTCTGTATCCACCGTTTTAAAATTACTATTGATTTTTTCTCTTAATTGTCGCGGTGTCAGCTTCGTTGTATCGATAACGATTTGTGCTCGACCTTTTATGTCTTCAAGTAATTCTCTTTCTTTCTTTATCCCTACTATAAGACGTCCATTCATTGCTAATGGATGTGTCCGGCGTGTTTCTTTGTATCGTGAAACTAGTTCTTCATCGCTTGCATCTAAAAACACTATTTTTGTTGTAACAAATGAGGTATTATCCATTGATTCTAAAGCTGTAACAATCTCTTCAAAAAAAGCTCTTGAACGCAAATCGATTACTAAAGCAATTTTTGTTAATTTTCCAGACTCTTTAACTAATTCCCAAAATTTAGGCAATAAGCTTGGCGGCATATTGTCCACACAAAAATAACCCATATCTTCAAAACTTTGCATTGCTACAGTTTTACCTGCTCCACTCATTCCAGTAAGAATGACTAATTGTAGACTATCGACCATCTTATTCGCCTCTTTCTTTTGGTTCTTTCATTTCCATCTATTCTATTATAGCATGCCGGGTGTGTCGTGTATAGTTATCTATGCCTTTTCGTTAAAGCTTAATTAATCTTTACGCCTTTTGCACTCGCTTAGATCAATAAACCTGATGAAAAGCTCTTTTCACATTGATTGCGTAGTTAGAAAAGGCCCAGAATATAAAAAGAGGTTGGGAACTGTTGTCCCAACCTTTTTTTATTAACCTTTTCTATTCGTTTACGATTGAACGAATACTTTCTTCAAGTAGAATTACTTTATTTTCAATTTCAACCCCTGAGTCATCACAGGCGCCAATATAAAATTTGATTTTCGGCTCCGTTCCAGAAGGACGAATAGCGATCCAACTTTCATCCACTAACTTATATTTCAATACGTCTGCAGCTGGCATATCAATAGTTTCTACCGTACCATCTTGTAACGTACGCTTGCTGGATGAGAAGTCTTCTACATACTGTACTGCAATACCAGCAAATTCTTCAGGAGCTTCTTCGCGGAATTTTACCATTAAAGCTTTAATTTTTTCAGCTCCTGTAATTCCTTGCATACTGATTGAAATTGTTTTTTCTTTAAAGTGGCCATAGTTATGGAAAATTTGTTTCAATCCATCATATAACGTGTCACCTTTTTGTTTATAATAAGCAGCTACTTCAGCAATTAGAACCAAAGCTTGAATGGCATCTTTATCACGGACAAATGGTGAAACAAGATAACCGTAACTTTCTTCAAAACCGAATAAGAATGTATGGCTGCCATCTGTTTCATATTGTTTGATTTTTTCAGCAATAAATTTGAATCCTGTTAATACGTCTACCATTTGGATATTAAAACTTTCAGCAATTTTTGTAGGCAACTCACTTGAAACAATCGATTTGAGTACTGCTCCATTAGCCGGCAATGCCCCAGCTTTTTTTTGGGCAGTCAACAAATAATGAAGCATCAAACTAGCAATTTGGTTTCCAGTTAAGACTTCGTAATGCCCTTCCGCAGTCTTAACAGCTATCCCCAAACGGTCAGCATCTGGATCTGTTGCTACTAAGACATCCGCATCAATTTCTTTGCCCAATTTAATTGCATATTCAAATGCACCTGGTTCTTCTGGATTAGGAGATTCAACAGTAGAAAAATTAGGATCTGCTTCCGCTTGTTCTGGAACAAGATAAATCGACTCAAAGCCAGCATTTTTCAATGCACGTTCGCCTAACATTTTTCCAGTTCCATGAAGTGGGGTAAAGACTAATTTCATTTCTTTACTCATTTCTTTAACTAACTCTGGGTTAACTGTAACGCTTTGTACATTTTTTAAGTACTCGCTATCTACATCTTCTCCAATCATTTTAAGAAGACCTTGAGATTCCAGCTCTTCTTGAGCTAAAACTTCAATTTCAAGCATATTTTCTACGCTGCGTACATATTCTGTTAACGCATCTGCTTCTTTAGGAGGCATTTGCCCACCATCTTCACCATATACTTTGTACCCATTATATTCTGATGGGTTATGGCTCGCCGTAATCATAATGCCAGCAAAAGCATTTAAATGACGAACAGCAAAAGATAACTCCGGTGTTGGACGAAGACTTTCAAAAACAAAAGCAGGAATTCCATGTGCTCCAAGTGTTCTTGCAGCTTCCATAGCAAATTCTGGCGACTTGTGTCTTGAGTCATACGCAATAGCAACTCCGCGTTTTTTGGTTTCATCTCCACGGCTATCCATAAAACGAGCTAATCCTTCTGTAGCTTGTCTAACTGTATAAGCATTCATCCGATTAACACCAGCACCGATAATACCCCGCATACCGGCTGTTCCAAATTCTAGAGGTGCATAAAATGCATCTTCTAACATATCTGGATTTTCTTTTAAAGATATTAATTCTTCTTTTAATTCAGTTTCTAAACCATTAAAATTTTCCCAAAGTTGATAAGTATCTCTCCAGCTCATTTTAATTCACCCTTTACTTAAGTATTTTTTTGTCGTTAGTTAACGCTTCCCTTTTAAGTATACCACTTCTTGCTGTCCCTTACACACATTTCCCCTTAAGCTATTTGCTTCTATGTTCATAAAAAAAAACGAGATTTCTCTCGTTTTTTTAATGAGACTATTTATTTCTATTCTTACAGGACTGGATGATTCCTTTTAGTTCACTACTTTTGTTGCTAAATTTTCTTTTAATTTTTCAACATAATGGAAAACGGCATTACCTGCTAAACTACCATCTCCTACAGCAGTTGCTACTTGACGCAATGGCGTTAAACGAACATCTCCTATTGCAAAGATCCCAGGTTGTGAAGTTTCCATAGTTTCATTTGTTGAAATCCATCCTTCTTCATCTGTGATACCTAAATCTCTGAATTTGTCTGTATTTGGTAAAATTCCTACATAAATAAATGCACCATCTGCTGCAAATTCTTTCACTTCATTTGTATGAACATTTCTGATTTTAACACCTTGCACTTTGTTGTTATCTCCGTAAATGTTTTCTACTGTAGAATCCCAAATAAAGTCAACTTTTTCATTTTTAAAAGCACGTTCTTGAAGAATTTTTTGGGCTCTTAATTCATCACGACGGTGAATAATCGTTACTTTTTTGGCAAATTGAGTTAAATACGTTCCTTCTTCAACAGCAGAATCTCCTCCGCCAACAACAACCAACTCTTTATTACGGAAAAATGCGCCATCACAAACAGCACAGTAAGATACTCCACGACCGTTGTATTCATTTTCACCGCTGACATCTAACTTACGGTGTTCTGCACCTGTTGCAATAATGATCGAACGTGTCTTAAAGACTTTTTTTCCTGCAATAATAGTTTTGTATTCTACCCCTTGTTGAATTTCTTGTACATCAGCATAAGCATATTCAGCACCAAATTGTTTAGAACCTTCAAACATTTTTTCAGATAATTCTGGTCCTAAGATACTATTGAATCCAGGATAATTTTCGATTTCTGCAGTATTGATCATTTGTCCGCCGGGTACTCCACGTTCTAACATAAGCGTAGACAAGTTAGATCTTGAAGCGTATAAAGCAGCTGTCATGCCTGCTGGGCCGCTTCCAATAACGACAACATCATAAATTTTTTCTTCTGTTTCCATTTTATTAACCCCTCATTTCCCTTAATCATTTCATCTTACTTTACATCTTTCTAACTAAAATTACTACACATTTGCTTACAAATTAGAAGTAATTTAATCATTCAATTAGAATTCATTTAATTCCATTTTTAGTGTCTCTTGCAGTTCAGTTGCTTCTTCAAAAAAATCACCGTCCGGGTCAAGTGCAAGGTATTGTTCTACTAATACCAATGACTGTTCTAAATCTTCTATAAAAGCATAGTTGTTTGCTTGAAAATAATAAGACTCTGCAAAAATATCGCCGCTATTTTCAATCAAATCATCTAAGATTTCAATAGATTCATCGTAATTACCGGTATGTTGATAGCAAATAGCTAACTGACAAGAGGCAAAAATAGTCTCTTCTTCATTCTTAGACAAGGTGACTGCTCGCGAGAAGTATTTTTTTGCACGGTCCATTTCATTCTTTTGAAATGCTGCTATTCCGCGTTTAAAATAAAACTCGCTTGTTGGAATAACTTCTATGATCCTTGCTTGTTGATTTTCTATTTCAGACATGTGCAATCCTCCTCTTGGTGAACATTTGCTTATCAGTATATCATATAGAGAGCTTTTTTAATAGGTCTTGTCCGTTAGGGTAAATGCAAAAAAAAGATGAACCGCTATGCGTTCATCTTTTTTTGTTAGACTATCTAATTTTATTCGTTTTCTAATTTCTTGCCCAATTCAATAATGTATTCATTTAATGAATCTTTGATTTCTGGATGTTTTAATCCATATTGGATACTTGTTTTTAAGAAACCGAATTTGTCTCCGACATCGTAACGAGTACCTTTAAACTCGTGAGCAAACACGCGTTGTGTTTTGTTCAAAGTATCAATTGCATCTGTCAATTGGATTTCATTTCCAGCCCCTGGTTCTTGAGTTTCTAAAATATCGAAAATCTCAGGAGTTAATAAGTAACGACCAATGATTGCTAAATCACTTGGTGCATCTTCTGGATTTGGCTTTTCAACAAAGCGACGAACGTTATACGTAGACTCATCAACTTGTCCTTCGATGTCGATAATTCCATATTTAGAAGTTTCTTCATGCGGTACCTTCATAACTGCGATGTTAGATGCATGTGTTTTATCGTATCCATTGATCAATTGTTTAGTTAACGGAACTTCATCTTCCATCAAGTCATCTCCAAGCATGACCACAAAAGGTTCATTTCCAACAAATGCTTTAGCTTGTAATACCGCATCGCCTAAACCTTTTGGATAAGATTGACGAACAAAGAATAGATTTAATCCAGTTGTTTCTTCAACTAGTTCTAATAATTCCATTTTACCTTTAGCTTTTAGATTTGCTTCTAATTCTGGATTAGAGTCAAAGTGATCCTCGATCGGACGTTTGCTTTTCCCAGTAACAATCAAAATATCTTCAATTCCTGAATTGATGGCTTCTTCCACGATGAATTGAATCGTTGGTTTATCTACAATCGGCAGCATTTCTTTAGCCATTGCTTTTGTTGCAGGTAAAAATCGTGTTCCTAAACCTGCTGCCGGGATAATTGCTTTACGTACTTTTTGCATAGTTTTAATTCCTCCAATATGATTATAATAGTGCGCCTCTCTTGAATTAGGCTTCTGCTTTGCCGTCTCGTTGCATTAAAGAAGCAATTGTATCTTCCACTTTAGCTCCATTATACAACACTTCGTAGATTGCTGCAGTGATTGGCATTTCAATTTCTTTTTGTTTGGCTAATTCATAAGCTGCTTTAGTTGTTGCAATGCCTTCTACAACCATTCCCATGCTTTCAAGAACTTCTTTCAAGCTATTGCCTTTACCCAGCATATGTCCGGCTCTCCAGTTTCTAGAGTGGACACTAGTACATGTAACAATTAAATCTCCGACTCCACTCAATCCAAGAAACGTAATGGGATCAGCTCCAAAAGCTACACCTAAGCGGCTTATCTCAGCTAATCCTCTAGTCATTAAAGCCGCCTTTGCGTTATCTCCATAACCTAATCCTTGAAGTGCTCCAGCCCCTACTGCAATGATATTTTTTAAAGCTGCACCTAATTCAACACCAATGATATCTTCATTTGTGTACACTCTAAAATAGTCATTCATAAATAAGTCTTGCACCAGTTTAGAGGCCTCTTCATTTGTTGAAGCTGCAGTGATCGTTGTTAAATCTTTAACTGCTACTTCTTCCGCATGGCTTGGACCAGATAAAGCAACTACTGCTTCTCTTTTATTTCCAGGAATTTCTTCTTCTAAAATTTCAGAGATCCGTTTGTGACTAATTTGCTCTAAACCTTTACTTGCATGAACAATGATAGTTGGTTTTGTTAGAAGAGGAGCAATTTGTTTAGCTACTTCTCTAATAGCTTTTGTTGGAATCACAAATACAATCGCATCTGCTTCTTTTATTGCTTCTCTGATATCATTTGTTGCTCTAATTTTCTCAGCTAAAACAACAGAGGGTAAATAGAGTTTATTGGTATGTTTAAGATTAATTTCTTCAGCTTGTGTTGCTTTATGGCTCCATAAGCAAACATCGTTGCCGTTTTCTTCTAATACCATTGCTAAAGCTGTTCCCCAAGAACCAGCTCCTAAAACTGCTACTTTCTTTGACATCTTATTCATGCTCCTTCAGCTTGTTCATTTCTTTTTTGTTTTTACATTCTTTTTTTGTTGATTCATTCCATCTAAATAATAAGGAACAGGCGGATAGTCTCTTCTTCTATAAATCCATACACTAAGCGCAGCAACAAACAATAGTAATGATAGAGCTTGTGATATACGTATGAAATCAAAAAGCCATAAACTATCTGTCCTCAAACCTTCAATGAAGAAACGTCCAAATGAGTACCAAAGTACATAACTTAGTGCAACCTCGCCTTGTCGCAATAAATGTTTTTTATTCCGTAACACAACGATTAAAATAAAACCTAGCAAACTCCATAAAGATTCATAAAGAAAGGTCGGATGGTAATAGACCCCATTGATTTCCATTTGATTGATAATAAAATCAGGCAAAAATAAGTTTTCTAAAAATGTTCGCGTCACTTCACCACCATGTGCTTCTTGGTTCATAAAGTTTCCCCAACGGCCCATAGCTTGAGCCAGCAATACATTAGGTGCTAAAATATCCAACATTAACCAAATGGGAATGCCTTTCTTTTTTGTATACCAGTAGACAGTTAGTCCACCCGCGATCAGTCCACCATAAATAGCTATACCGCCATTCCAAATGGCAATAATCTGACTTGGATGTTCCAGATAATAACCTAATTCAAACAATACATAATACAATCGTGCTCCAATAAAAGCTAAAGGAATTGCCCAAAGAGCCATGTCTACAATATGGTCTCCTTCTATACCTCTTTTTTCAGCTTCACGTGTACTCAGAAAAATAGCTGCAAATATACCTGTAGCTATAATAATTCCGTACCAATATACATCAAGCGATCCAAATGAAAAGGCAATTGGATCAATCGCCCCTAAAATATTATTCATTTATTAATCTCCAATCTTACTGTTCAGTTGAATTTTTTTTGATCAGTTTTTCTAAATTACGCTCAAATGTTTCAGTAGCATTATATCCCATAATTTTCGCTCTGGTATTCATTGCTGCACTCTCAATAATGATGGCTAAATTCCGCCCTGTCCTAACAGGAATAGAGATTTTTGGAACATCAACTTCTAAAATACGTTGTTTTTCCTCGCCGCTTCCAAGTCGGTCATACGTTTTTTCTTTATCCCATAGCTCTAAGTTAACGACTAAATTAACCACTTTGCTTAAACGAATCGATCCAACACCAAACAGATTCACTACATCTATAATACCGATTCCGCGAATCTCCATTAAATGACTCAAAATCTCAGGTGGTTCCCCTACAACTTTTTTATCATCGATCACATACAATTCAATGCGATCATCAGCTACAAGTCTATGTCCTCTTTTGATCAATTCTAGTGCTGTTTCACTTTTCCCTACACCACTATCTCCAGTGATCATAACACCCATTCCATAAATATCTACCAACACTCCATGCATTGAAATTCGTTCTGCTAATTCCGCTTCTAGGAAGTTTGTTACATTGCTAGATAAACGGGTTGTCGATTGTGGAGAAGAAAGTAATGGAATGCCTTTTTCGGTTGTTGCTTGTATCAATTCTTTTGGTGGTAATAGCCCTCTTGATACGAGAAAAGCCGGCGTATCTGACTGACACATCCTACGCATAACAATTAACCTTTCATCGCTAGTCATTTTTTCAGAAAATGAAATTTCCGTTCTTCCAAATAACTGGATGCGTTCTTGAGGATAATAATTAAAGTAACCAGTAAGTTCTAACCCTGGTCGTGAAATATCATCTGTTAAAATTTTACGATCAAGAAATTCTTCTCCGTTATGTACCTCTAAATCCAGAGAGTCTACTAATTGTTTTACAGTTACACTTTTGCCCATAATTTATTCTCCTCTGTCTTAAGATCAATTTTTATTAGTTAAAAAAGTATAGTCTACATCATTCATTTTACCATTTTAATCTATGTGTTTAAAGGAAATCCAAAGAAAACCTATTCAAAAAGTAAAAAGCTAACTATCTTTGTTATTCTAGCATTGCCTATTTTAAGCAAAAAAAGATTGAGACAATCGTCTCAATCTTTAAATGTGCTATTTTGCTTTTATTATTTGAGTATTCAATAATAGATTAACTAGTGATATTAACATAGCAATGAGCATAGCGGCTCCAAACGATGAAAATTCAAATCCACTCCCTATGATAGCAGAAGTGAGGCTCAACATACTTGCGTTAATTACTATAGTGAATAGTCCCATTGTTAGGAGAGTAATAGGAAACGATAAGATAAACAAGATAGGTTTAACAGCTAAATTCAATACTGACAAAACCAAACTGGCTCCTAAAGCAACCCATATACTTTCCACATAAAACATATTTTGCAAAAAACCTGCTAAGGCTAAAAAGACCAATGCATTAACGATAATTTTTTGCCAAAATCTCACTAAAAGTCACTCCAGTCTTCCTCTTTAACTTTTTCAGCTTCTTTACGAGCAGCTGGTTGTTCTGGCCGTTTTTTTCCTGAGTTAAATCCATAAGAAGTTGGATTTTTTGGTTGATTCGATCTAGGTGCTTCAGGAATTACAATCGCTAATACAATGTATAGGAAAAACGGTGAACCAACACCGATCAATGTAGCAGCTCCATAAATAATACGTAATAATGTTGGATCAAAGCCAAAATATTCTGCAACCCCAGCTAATACACCACTCACCATTTTATTGTCTCTTGATTTTGTTAATTTTTTCATCTCTATTCACCTCTCTTGGTTAGTTGTAAACTTTCTTTTTTATACATTATTCTGCTTCTTTTAATAAAATATTTCCAGTTGTTGTTTCTAATTTTAATACCAATAGTTGCGTATCTGCTACTCTTCTAAATTCTAACAATTGACTTGTACGGTCTTTTCTTTCTTTAAGTGTTTCAAGGTGATCGATACGGTGTTGAATCGTTCCTAAATTACTTTTCGCTTCGCCTTCTACACTGTAGTTTTTAGGGAAGGATACTTTCACACTGCCATTTACAGAAGAAGCGTCCATACGAGTTAAATCGTCACCTTCTAAAGACACTTTTACTGTTCCATTAACGGTTGAAAGATTTCCGCTCTTAATATTTCCACGTGTAACAATTCCGCCATTTACACTTTTTACCATTAAATCTCTCACAGTACTATCTAACACAGTGACTGTCCCATTGACTCCATCAGTTTCTAGCATGGTAGCAGTCAGATCTTGGAAGAAAACATTTCCGTTTGTACATTTAACATAGAAATCTTTCCCTTCAAATTCTTCAAATTTCACATTTCCATTTAAAAGATTGATAGCTGTATAATCATACATTCTTTCAGGAAGATAAAAAACTAAATCACAACGTATACGTTTATTTGGTACGTGGAATAACATTTTTTCATCTGTTACTTCAACAGTACTCCGTTTTTGGAAAGCTTCTAGAGGAGTAACTGTATCTAATTTACCATAAATCTTAATATCTGCTTCAATTTTGATATCTTGGCTATCCCAATTTTTAAATAATACGTTCCCGTTTGCAACTTTTACATCAATAATGGATGCAGAACTTTCAGGATAATGAAATTCATGGGTAAATTTAGTTGAAGCTAAACCAGGAACACGAACATTTACATCTTTCCAATCCATGTTTTCCATTACTGTAGAGAAAGTTTCTTTCATAAATTTACCGAATTGGTTACCTGTATCGACTACTTTACCAGTAACTTGATTCAACGTTTCATTTGCTGTTTCTTTCCAGTCTTCTGGTATCTCGAATTTTTCTGAAATTTGTTTCTTTTGAGTTCCCCATTGTTTTCTTTTTATCGTTTTTAAATGGTCCTCTAATTCAGTTTTGTCTTCTTCTAAATCTTCGAGTTGAGCCTTTAATTCGTCAATTTCATTTTTCATTCGATTCATTTCAGGCATTTTTTCAGAATCTAACTCATCTAAATCTTCCTTCGTTTCAAGTACCATCAGTTTTTCTTGTACTAATCTAAGTTTGCTTTTGATTGTCGCAATTTCCAGATTTTTTTCATCTATTTTAACGGAATAAGTTGAGGCTTCATTTGATAAGCTCTCTAGAATTTTTTCAAGCTGTTCACGATCTTTTTGTTCTTCCTTAGAGAGCACTTCATCTTGATCCTCTTCTTCAGGGTTTGGAAATTCTGGATCATGTGACGGTTCTTCATGATGAGCTTCTTCAGGTTTTTTAGGTGGAATCGGTGGTGTCGGTTTGTGTTCTTCATTCTGAGCATGTGTTTGTTCTTTTTTAATAGCTTCTTTGCCTTCTTTTTTTGCTGCATTTTCCAGCAGAACTAAAGCTTCTTCAGTAGAGATAATTCCTTGTTTAACTAATTCGAGTATTCTTTCTCTTTGTTTCATGTTCATTTCCTCCTTAATATTTTCCAGTTTATCTAATAGTAATTGACTTATAATAGTAATGGTTGCATGCTTTTTTTATACTATGCCTTGTTTATATTATTATTATGCGTCATCCAAGTAAATTTGTCATAGGACTTAAGTACGATTTTACTGTCGTTACATAGTCTGAACACTAAGCGGGAGGTCAATACTTTCATATTCAGTTTAACATGAAAGTATTTTTTTATAAAAAGAAACAACTAAAAAAGATACATCCAATTATAACCTAGTCGGATGTATCTTTTTTTGGTGTTAGTCTATCCCGTTACATTTTTTCACGTTTTTTATCTCTTTTTAGAATGTCATTCAGGTACTGACCAGTAAAACTTTTCTTAACTTTTGCAACTTCTTCTGGTGTACCCGTAGCGATAATAGTACCGCCGCCAGCTCCGCCTTCTGGACCCAGGTCAATAATATAATCGGCTGTTTTAATAACATCAAGATTATGTTCGATAACTAATACAGTATTTCCAGCCTCTACTAATCGATTCAATACTACTAATAAACGGGCAATATCATCTGTATGCAATCCTGTTGTCGGTTCATCTAGGATATAAAAATTGCTTCCATTAGAACTTTTTCGTAATTCACTTGCTAGTTTCATCCGCTGAGCTTCCCCACCAGATAGTGTCGTAGCAGGTTGTCCAAGAGTTACATAACCTAAACCGACATCAATAATCGTTTGGATTTTTTTACGGATTTTTGGCACATTCTCGAAAAATACAACTGCTTCTTCAACAGTCATATTCAAAATATCAGAAATGTTTTTACCTTTATACTTAACTTCTAAGGTTTCAGAGTTGTAGCGAGTCCCATGACACACTTCACAAGGAACATAGACATCAGGAAGAAAATGCATTTCTATTTTTAAAATACCATCTCCTCTACATGCTTCACAACGTCCACCTTTTACATTAAAACTAAATCGGCCTTTTTTATATCCTCTTATTTTTGCTTCATTTGTTTGAGCAAACAAATCACGGATATCATCAAATACACTCGTATATGTGGCTGGATTACTTCTTGGAGTACGTCCTATTGGGCTTTGGTCAATATCTACTACTTTTTCCAACCCTTCATGCCCTACCATTGATTTATATTTCCCTGGTTTTTGTTTTGACCGATTCAAGTCACGAGACAATGTTTTTTTCAAAACAGAGTTTATTAAAGAACTTTTCCCCGATCCTGAAACACCTGTAACTGCTACAAAACGTCCTAGAGGAATATCAACGTCAACATTTTTCAAGTTATTCTCAGCAGCACCTTTAATGCGAATAGAACCTTTATCTTCTGTCCGACGTTCTTTAGGAACAGGTATGAATCGTTTACCGGACAAATAGGCTCCAGTTAATGATTTCTCATTATTTGCTACTTCATCTGGTGTTCCTATGGCCATGATTTCTCCGCCTTTTTCACCAGCTCCAGGTCCTATATCAATCAAATAATCGGCCGCTCTCATAGTATCTTCATCATGTTCCACAACTATCAATGTATTGCCTAAATCACGCATCTTTTGCAAGGATTCAATCAAACGATTATTGTCTCGTTGGTGCAATCCGATTGAAGGTTCATCTAATATATATAAAACACCTGACAAATTAGACCCAATCTGAGTCGCTAAACGTATGCGCTGAGCTTCTCCACCAGATAACGTTCCAGCCGTTCGACTTAATGTTAAATAATTCAATCCAACATTGCGCAAGAAACTCAAGCGGTCGTTTACTTCTTTCAAGATAGGCTTAGCAATCATCGTTTCTTGCTCAGTCAGAGATAAGTCAGTGAAAAAATTAATTGATTCTTCAATTGGATAGTCACACACTTCACCAATATCTTTACCAGCTACTTTTACAGACAAAGCTTCTGGATTTAATCGTTTCCCTTTACACGTTTGACACGGCAGTTCAGTCATGTACAACCGCATTTGATCTCTTGTAAAATCACTGCTTGTTTCACGGTATCGTCTTTCAATATTAGTTAAAATACCTTCAAAAGGTATATCAACATCACGCACACCGCCAAAATCATTTTTATAATGAAAATGGAACAATTCTCCTTTAGATCCATTTAAAATCACTTCTTGATCTTCCAACGATAATTCTTCAAACGGAATCGTTTGATCAATTTTAAAATGTTTACATGCTTGTGCTAACATTTGAGGGTAATAATTCGAACTGATAGGATTCCAAGGTAAGATAGCACCATCCTTTAATGACAGGCTTCGATCTGGAACAACCAAATCAATATCCACTTCTAATTTTACACCTAATCCATCACAATCCGGACATGAGCCAAACGGTGCGTTAAAAGAAAATAAACGAGGTTCTAATTCTCCAACGGTAAATCCACAATACGGACAAGCATAATGCTCACTAAAAAGAACTTCCTCTAGACCCATGATATCTGCAATAGCGTATCCATCTGCTAAACGCAAAGCAGCCTCAAATGAATCAAATAAACGCGAACGGATCCCTTCTTTTATGACGATCCGGTCAATGACGATTTCAATATCATGCTTTTTATTTTTTTCTAATTCGATTTCATCAGAAACATCATACATTTCTTTATCTACACGGACACGCACATAGCCTTCTGATTTAATTTTTTCAAAGACTTTTTTATGCTGCCCTCTTTTTCCAACAATAACTGGAGCTAAGAGTTGAATTCTCGTACCTTCAGGGTATTCTAATATTCGATCAACCATTTGTTCAACAGATTGGCTAGAAATTTCAGTTCCATCATTTGGACAAATAGGATGGCCAATACGAGCATACAACAGTCTCAAGTAATCATTGATCTCTGTCACTGTACCGACAGTAGAACGTGGATTCTTACTAGTTGTTTTTTGGTCAATTGAAATTGCTGGGCTTAAACCGTCTATGCTGTCTACATCTGGCTTATCCATTTGGCCCAGAAACTGGCGAGCATAAGCTGAAAGGCTTTCGACGTAACGTCGTTGTCCTTCAGCATACAAAGTATCAAAAGCTAGGGAACTTTTACCTGATCCCGATAATCCTGTCACAACAACTAACTTATCTCTGGGTATTGTAACATCAATATTTTTCAGATTATGTGACCGTGCACCTTTAACAGTAATTTTATCATGCGCCATTTGCTTACTTCCTTTTTAGTTATTTTTAACGTTTATCTATCTATATGTTTAGTTTAACGAAAACACAAAAAATAGGATAGCAACATGCACCCTATTATTATCCTATTAGTTTATCATAATTCATTATTTTTAGCGAACGTTTGTTCATATTTAATCATTTATAGCATCTGAAACGATTCTTTGTGTTATTTTTTGTAATTGATCTTGATTTGTAAAGTTTCCACTTAATAGATCAGGCAATACTTCTGTTAAGAAATAATGTGCACTAGCTAGATGTTTAAATTCTAAAATCGTTTTTAAAGACTCTTCATATATCTCAGTAAAGACACGTTCCGGATTTCCTTTTTGGATTTCACCAAATGATTCATAAAGTAAATCTACCTTGTCTGAGACCGATAAAATTTGGCCTTCTAATGTATCATCTTTCCCTTCTTTTAGACGTTCAAAATAAGCTGCTTGAAATTCTGCTGGAATTTCTTTTTTGATAAAATTTTCGGTCATCGAATCTTCTACATCTGCCAACATTTCTCTTAATTCAGGTGTTGCATATTTAACTGGCGTTTTTATATCCCCTATAAACAGTTCTGTGTAGTCATGATTGAGTGCTTTTTCATAAAGTGCGCGCCAATTCACATCATTTCCTGCTTGTTCCTCTACGGTTCCTAAGAACTGAGCAATTTGTGTCACTTTAAAAGAATGTGCTGCCACAGAATGATCCTCATATTTAAACTTTCCAGGACAGCGAAAGATATTTTCTAAATCACTTAAACTTTTAATGTATTGATGCATTCCCATTTCACTTCATCCTTCCACATGGTAAATTTTCATTATCCTAACACAGAACACAAAAGAAAGCAAAAGAAGCTTGAGTTCTAAAGTCCTATCCAATAAAACAGAAAAAGACTGGAATAGACTCCAGTCTTTTTCTGTTTTATATTAAGGGAATATTTTTATTATGAGTATTTAGTTCAACGACTTTACCAGAATTTAAATAAACGATCCATTCAGAGATATTCGTCACATAGTCGCCGATTCTCTCTAAGTATCCAGCTACAAGCATGTAATCTGAACCACCTAGTACAATTTCTGAATCAACTTTCATGTGTTCAATACAGTCATGATGGATTTTTTTCGCATCTTTATCTACTGCTCGGTCACTTAAAGCTACTTTTTTAGCTTTTTCAGCATCAAAGTTTACATACGCATCTAAAACCTCTTGAACCATTACCTTAACTTTTTCAGACATTTCAGCAATTTCTGCTTCTACTTCATAAATCCGTTTGTTTCCTTTTACTCGAATAGTTGACTTTGCGATACTAACGGCATGATCTCCCATTCGTTCAAGATCCGCACAAGCTTTCATCACAGTTACGATTTTTCTTAAATCAGTTGTGACAGGTTGTTGCAATGCAATCATCTCGAAACATTGTTTTTCTAAATCAACTTCATGTTTGTTAATTTCCACGTCTTGATTGATTACTTCTTGAGCAAGTTCTTTATCATGATTTACAAAAGCTTTTACAGATTTATAAATAGCTTCATTAACCATTTTACCCATTTCGAAAAAATGAACGTGCAAATCATTTAGTTCCTCTTCAAATACGCGTCTCACTTTTCATCACTCCTATACCATTTTCTTAATTATGCAACGAATTATCCAAAACGTCCAGAAATATAATCTTCTGTTTCCTTTTCTCTAGGGCTGGTGAAAATTTGTCTTGTCTCCCCATGCTCAATTAAATGACCATTCAAGAAAAAGGCTGTATTATCTGATATCCTTGAAGCTTGTTGCATATTATGAGTAACAATAATCATTGTGTACTCATTTTTTAGTTCTAATAGCATATTTTCAATCTTAGCGCTTGAGATGGGGTCTAGTGCGCTTGTAGGCTCATCAAGCAGAATAACAGATGGTTCAATTGCTAATACTCGTGCAATACATACCCGTTGTTGTTGTCCACCTGAAAGTGAGAGTGCACTTTTATGCAATTTATCTTTAACATCTTCCCATACAGCTGCTTTTTTCAGACTATCTTCAACAATTGCATCCATTTTTGCTTTGTCTTTCATACCTGCAATTTTCAAACCATAAGCAACATTTTCGTATACAGAAAAAGGAAATGGATTAGGTTGTTGAAATACCATACCAACTTTTTTCCTTAACTCAACAGTATCCATTTTAGGACTGTAGATTTCTTTATTTTCAAACTTTACATTTCCTGTAATTGTTACATTTGGAATTAAATCATTCATACGATTTATGGTTCTTAAAAATGTTGATTTCCCACAACCACTAGGTCCAATTAATGCTGTTATCTCTTTTTCTTTAAAATCTAACGAAACGCCTTTTAATGCTTCATTTTTCCCATAATATAAATGAACATCTTTAGATTCAATAATAAATTTTTCACTGCTCACGGTTTTTCCTCCTAACCAAAATGACCGGATACATAATCTTCTGTTGCTTGAATTTTTGGACGAGTAAATACTTTTCTCGTTTCATCATACTCAATAACATTTCCAACATAAAAGAAAGCTGTATAGTCACTGATTCTTGAAGCTTGTTGCATGTTGTGAGTAACAATAATGATTGAATACTCTTCTTTTAATTGCAACAATGTTTCTTCTACTTGACTAGTAGAAATTGGATCTAGTGCACTAGCTGGTTCATCTAACAACAAAATATCTGGTTTAAGAGCAATCGCTCTTGCAATACAAAGACGTTGTTGTTGTCCACCAGATAAGGCTAAAGCACTCTTATTTAATTGATCTTTTACTTGATCCCATAAAGCTGCTTGTTTTAAACTTGTTTCTACTGCTTCATCTAAAGTATTTTTATCTTTGATTCCGTGTCTTTTTAAAGCAAAAGTAATATTGTCATAAATTGATTTACTAAAAGGATTGGGACGTTGAAATACCATTCCAATATTTTTACGCATTTCATAAACATCGACATTTGAAGCATTCACATCAATGCCTTTATACATAATTTTTCCGGTTACTTTTGCAGACTCAATTTCATCATTCATACGATTTAAAGAACGCAAGTAAGTAGATTTCCCACATCCGCTTGGTCCAATGAGAGAGGTAATCTTATTTTCTTCAAATTCCAGCGAAACACCTTTAATGGCTTCATTTTCTCCATACCATACATGTAGATCTTCAGTGGATAAATCAACACTTTTATTGTCGTTCATTTTTATAATATTTGTCTCTAAGTTAGCTTGATTGGGCATTCCTTAAATCCTCCTTGTCTAACTGAATCCTTATTAAACACTGTGTTTATTAAGCAGAAGTAGCTTTCTTTTGTAGTTTTCTTCCTAAATAACGAGCCACTAAATTAAATAACAATACTGCAATAATTAGAACCGCAGAAGCTCCTGCTGAAACTTGTTCTCCATCCGGCATAACACCTTCACTATTGATTTTCCAGATATGAACAGCTAAAGTCTCAGCTGGTCTCATGATATTTAATGGACTAGTGATTGATTGAGGATTCCAGTTTGTAAAATCTAATGCAGGTGCACTTTGTCCAGCAGTGTAGATCAAAGCAGCTGCTTCACCAAAAATACGCCCTGCTGCTAAAATCATACCAGTTAAAATACCAGGTAATGCTGCAGGCAGAATGATGCGAGTAACGGTTTCCCAACGAGATAATCCTAACGCTAATCCAGCTTCTCTTTGCACGCCTGGTATAGCCTGTAAGGAATCTTCTATCGTTCTTGTTAACAAAGGTAAGTTGAAGATTGTTAACGCCAAAGCTCCAGAAAGGATTGAAAAGCCAAAATCAAATTGGATAACAAAAATCAAGAATCCAAATAGTCCCACAACTACAGACGGTAAAGAACTCAACACTTCTATTGCTGTTCTAATAATATCTGTTAGCCAATTTTGTTTTGCGTACTCTGATAAATAAATAGCCGCTCCCAAAGCTAATGGTGTACTAATAAGCATTGTTAAAAACAATAAATAAAATGAATTGAACAATTGAATTCCGATCCCACCGCCAACTTGAAAAGATTTTGCTGGTTGGGTTAAAAATTCCCAAGAAATCTGTGGTACTCCACGCCATAATATAAAGGCTAGTAAACTGAACAAAATAAGAACAATCATAATAGACAATGCATATAATACGCCGACTGCGAATTTATCCCATTTTTTTGCATTCATTATTTCATAGCCCCTTTCTTACCGATCCAACGCGTTAAGATATTAAAGAATAGCGCCATGACCATTAGAATAAGAGCTAAAGACCAAAGAACATTATTTTCTAATGTGCCCATAACTGTATTTCCCATACTCATGGTTAAAATACTTGTTAACGTTGAAGCTGGTGTAACTAAGCTTCCTGGCATTAAAGCTGCATTACCAATAACCATTTGAACAGCTAAAGCTTCTCCAAACGCACGAGCCATCCCAAAAACAACTGCTGTTAGTAAGCCAGGCATTGCACTTCTTAATACAACTTTATAGATTGTTTGCCATCTGGTTGCACCCATAGCTAATGAGGCTTCACGATAATGTCTGGGTACGGAGTTCAATGCATCGACTGCCATACTTGTTACAGTTGGCAAAATCATAACAAATAATACAAAAGTAGAAGATAAAATACCAAATCCAGTACCTCCAAAAATAGAACGTACAAACGGAACAATAACCGTTAATCCAATAAATCCATAAACAACTGATGGGATTCCCACCAATAATTCAACTACTGGTTGTAAGACTCTTTTACCTGTTGAAGGCGAAATTTCTGTCATAAAAATAGCAGCTCCAATTGCAAAAGGTGTTGCTAATACAGCTGATAACAATGTTACTAAAAATGATCCGGTAATCATTGGAAGTGCTCCTACAAGCGGTTGACCGTCTTCCCCTACATTACCTGGACTCCATACTGAACTTGTTAAAAAGTTCCAAAAAGAAACATCATCTACAAAAAACGTAGAGAGGCCTTTACTTGTAACAAAATATAAAATGGATGCGACTACACATACTATGATAGCGATACAAATAAAACTAATACTTTTTCCTATTTTTTCCAGTCTGCCTTTTTTTGAGTTTCCAAGTAATCTTTCTTGAATCTCTTCCAAAAGAAACCCTCCTCTTTTTTCAAATCTAACAAATTGAAAGACGGCTTTTCATATCGAACAGTCGTCTTTACTGGTATGGCATCACTTCTGTTGTTGATGGCCATTATTCATTCGTTTACTCTACGGGGATTGTATTTCCCTCAACATCTCGTTGAATTTCCATTTGGCTAGTCGGAATGTATCCTAATGCTTCAATCAGTGTTGATTGGATCTCTTCAGATAAAATATAGTCAAGAAAATCCTTTGTTAAACCAGTTGGTTCCCCATTCGTATACATATGTTCATAAGACCAAATTGGCCAATCATTTGTTTTTACATTTTCATCTTTTGGTTCTACTCCATCTATCGATAAAGCAACAACATCATCATTTACATATGAGAAAGCAACGTAACTGATTGTACCAGGAGTATTGGCAACAATTTGGCGCACTGTCCCACTAGATTCTTGTTCTTGTGTAATAATACTATTTTGACCTTCTTCTAAAACCCATTGTTCAAATGTTGCACGTGTTCCACTACCAGATGCACGATTTAATACCGTTATCGGCAGATCATTTCCGCCTAGTTCTGACCAATTCGTTATTTTCCCTGTAAATATTTTATTTAACTCTTCTATACTGATATCTGTAACTCCAGTGCCGGGTGTAACGATCGGTGTGATTCCTACAACAGCTACACGATGATCCACTAATTTAGAAGCATCTATGCCGTCTTTTTCTTCAGCAAAAATATCTGAATTTCCTATTTCTACAGCATCTGCAGCGATTTGGCTCAGACCTGTTCCACTACCTCCGCCTTGTACATTAATAAACTTCCCAATATTTTCAGAACTGTATTGTTCACCGGCAGCTTCCACAAGTGGTTGCAAAGCAGAGGATCCGACTGCAGTAATGGATTCTTCTTCTACTACAGGTCCACATGCCGTTAGAATAAATCCAAACGCAAGGGTTAACATAAGCCGACTATTTTTTAGTTTCATTTTATACCTCCTAGGCATTTACCTAAATTACATACTTCTTAATAATAACGTAATCTCAAAAAAGTTAAATAGGGTAATTGTAAAGTTTGTGTAAAGGCATATTACACCTTATTATTATTCTAACTTTTTTAAAATAAAAGAGCAAAGAAAAAAGCGCCAAAACAGAGTTTTCTCTGTATTCTGACGCTTTACATCTTCTCTGCTTACCCAATCATTAAAAAGCTAAAATGAGAATTTTTTTACTTTCTCCCAATTTTATTTGCACTTAATTTTTATTAAACTCCTCATTGATTTTTCAACAAAAGCTTTTATCTAAAACTCACTTTTTACTTGTATTCAATTCAACTACTTTACCTGTTTTTAAATAGACGATCCATTCGCAAATATTAGTCACGTAATCACCGATACGTTTTAAATACCTTGCTACTAACATATAATCTGTAGCACCTAAAACTAATTCAGAATCTACTTTCATTTCATCAATGCATTGTTGGTAAATCGCATAAAATTCATTGTCTATATCGTTAATAGCCGTTGCTAACTCTTTAGCCTTATTGGCATCTTCTTTAATATAGGCTTCTAACACACCTTCAACCATTACTTTTACTTTTTCTGAGAGTTGAGCGATATCCGCTTCGACTTGTGGTACTCGTTTTGTCCCTTTAACTCGAATAGTAGATTTTGCCACACTTACTGCATGATCTCCCATTCTTTCTAAATCAGCACTTGCTTTCATTACTGTCACTATTTTTCTTAAATCACTTGTAACAGGTTGTTGCAATGCAATCAGTTCAAAGCATTTTTTCTCTAACTCAGTTTCTCGTGCATTGATCACTACATCGTTTTCGATAACTTGTTGGGCTAATTCTTTATCGTGGTTAGTAAATGCTTTAACTGATTTATAGATGGCTTCATTCACCATCATACCCATTTCTGAAAAATGAACATGTAAATTGGCAAGTTCTTCTTCATATATTTTCCTCAATTTATTTCCTCCATTTTCTAGTTTAATGATTATCCAAAACGACCAGAAATATAATCTTCTGTTTCTTTTTGTTGCGGATTTGTGAAAATCTTTCTCGTTTCTCCGGTCTCGACGATTTTCCCATTTAAGAAAAAGGCTGTTTTATCTGAAACACGAGAAGCTTGCTGCATGTTATGCGTCACCATTACGATTGTATAATTTTCTTTTAAAACTGTCACTAGTTCTTCAATTTTAGCAGTCGAAATCGGATCTAATGCACTTGTGGGTTCATCCATCAATAAGATTTCAGGTTCAACCGCTAGTGCACGTGCGATGCAGATCCGTTGTTGTTGGCCACCGGATAAAGACAACGCATTTTTTTTCAAATCATTTTTTACTTCTTCCCAAATGGCAGCTCCTCTGAGGCTTTTTTCAACTAACGCATCTAGCGTCTTTTTATCTTTGATGCCATGTGTTCTCGGTCCATAAGCAATATTATCATAGATGCTCATTGGAAATGGATTAGGTTGTTGAAAAACCATACCAACTTTTTTTCGCAATACATTAACATCAAAGTCTTTCTTGTAGATATCTTCTTCATCTAAAAGGATATCTCCTTTAATCTTACATCCTTCAATTAAATCATTCATTCGATTCAAACTTTTGATCAGCGTTGATTTTCCACAACCAGATGGTCCAATAAAGGCTGTAATTTGATTTTTAGGGATTTCTAAATTCACATTGTGCAACGCTTGAAAATCATCATAAAATAGATTCATATTTTTTATACTTAGTTTACTCATTATTTTGTCCCCTTTGTCAGTCTATTGCTCAAGAATGTTGACAACCCATTAATGATTAAAACAAATAAAATCAGAACGACCCCAGTCGCGTATGATTCGTTTACATGCATGCCTTCACTGGATAGAACATACATGTGCAGAGCCAAAGTTCTTCCTGAAGAGAATAGACCGCTTGGCAAATTTGTTGAACTTCCTAATGTATACAATAGCGCCGCGGTTTCTCCAACTACTCTTCCACTTGCTAGAATAACTCCAGATAAGATACCTGGCATAGCAACTGGCAGAATAACTTTGAAAATCGTTCTCAATTTCCCTGCTCCTAGAGCAAAACTTGCTTCCCTCAATGAATCATTTACTGATAATAATGCCTCTTCCGTTGAACGAATGATCAACGGTAAAACCATAATGGTTGACGTTAATACTCCAGCTAAAACAGAATACTGAAAGTTTAGGAAAGTAACGAAAAACAACATCCCAAACAACCCGTAGACGATCGAAGGTACAGCCGCTAAAGTATCTGTCGCAATACGGATCAGACCAACAGCTTTGTTTCCTTTTTTAGCGTATTCAACTAGATAGAACCCTGTAAATACACCAATAGGAGTTGCTATCAGTAATGTCATACCTACTACAATAAGTGTTGTAATCAATGATGGCATTAATGATACATTGTCAGTTGTGTACTTCCATGCAAACATTTCAGGAGTAAGAAATGGAATCCCTTTAATTAAGATAAATAATACAATGTAAAATAAAGATCCAAAAGTTAAGGCTGCTGCTGTATAAATTAGACCTCTCATTAATTTACTAGCCATGATTATCTAGCCCCCTTTTTCTTAATAATCAAGAAAGTACCATTAATAATCAAGATGAATACAAACAGTACAACTGCAGTTGCAATAAGGGCTTCTCTATGTGAACCACTTGCATAAGCCATTTCTAATACGATATTTGTTGTTAAAGTTCTCACACCTAACGTTAAACTCTCCGGCATGATAGGCTGATTTCCAGCAATTAACACGACAGCCATTGTTTCGCCAATAGCACGCCCAATTCCTAGAATAACAGACGAAATGATACCTGATTTAGCAGCTGGAACGACTACTTTCATGACAGACCGTTCATGGGTAGCACCTAATGCCATACTCCCAGTATAGTAACTTCTGGGAACTGCTCGAATAGAAGATTCGGATAATCCAATTATCGTAGGAAGAATCATGATTCCTAATAACAGGATAGCCGTCAGCATGTTCATACCTGTTCCGCCAACTAAATGACGCATGATAGGAACGATTGCTTGTAAAGCAAAGAATCCATAGACAATAGATGGAATAGCAGCCATCAAGTTAACAGCCGGTTTCAAAATTTTATGCAGCCACACTGGACAAAACTCTGCCATAAAAATAGATGTCAAGATACCGATAGGCACACCAACAATAATTGCACCTAAAGTCACTGCTAAGGATCCCATGATCATTGGTAAGATGCCAAACGATGCAGGTGTATTAGAAGGTGCCCATTTTTGACCAAATAAAAAGTCTAGCACTCCATATTCCACCATAAAAGGAACGCCGCCTGCAAAAATAAAGATGCAGATTAAAACGATAGCTAAGACTGATGTCAATGCAGATACAAAAAAAACACCTTTCATAAACCCATCTAATTTTTTCGTCTTCATATTGTTCTCCTTTAACATAAAACAGAATAAATCATTCATAAATACAGTCCTTTTCAATTGTATTTATGGATAATTGTAAATTTTTTACCTACTTTTATCCCCATACATGAAAAACCAACCTATCTTGATTTATATCAGTTGATAGGTTGGATTCATTTGTCAATTTCCCAATTGACTGAAACTCATTTTCATAAAAAAACCAGAAGAGTTCTGGTTCTTTTTATTTTACCTAATGATTATTTAGAAACTTCATCCCAAGTTGTCACTTCACCTGTAAAGATTTGTTTAACTTGTTCCATTGTCAAATCTTCGATTGTATTTTCAGGATTTACAACTACAGCAATACCGTCAATTGCTAGTGGTTCAGCAGTCAATACGTCTAATTCTTCATCTTTAAGTTCACGAGAAGCCATCCCGATATCAGCTGAGCCGTCCATTGCAGCAGTCATACCAGCAGAAGAACCGTTTGATGTGATATCGATCGTCACTTCTGGATTAAGAGCTGTATATTCTTCAACTAAAACTTCCATTACCGGTGTCACAGAGGTTGATCCCACAACACTGATATTGCCTGACATCCCTTCTGTTGCTTCATATGCAGGTGCATCTGTTACTGCTTCTACATAACCTTCGCCTACAACGATTTCTTGTCCTTCAGCACTCATGATATAACTCCAGAAATCTTCTGCTACTTCGCTTAATTCACCATTATGAGCAATATTGAATGGTCGAGCGATTGCATATGAACTATCTTGTACTGTCTCGGCAGTTGCTTCTACTCCTTCAATGGTAACAGCTTTAATGCTGTCATCTAATGACCCTAATGAGATGTACCCAATGGATGCAGGATCTCCAGCAACTGTTGTCATAACGCCGCTTGTACTATTTTGAATGGTTGCTCCAGAATAAGTGTTGTCTGTTTCAGTATCTCCTTCAGAAACAAGTACTCCTGTAATTTCTGTGAAAGCTCCACGAGTACCAGACCCATCTTCTCTTGAAATTACATTAATCGTTTGTGAAGTATCAAACCCTTCTGCATTTTCTGAAGAGCCTGATGAACTAGAATCTGCTCCGCATGCTGCTAATGCTAAACCTGCTCCTAATGTTAAAGTTAATTTTGATAGTTTTGTAATTGTCATTTTTCCCATCCTTTATAATAATAGTGTTGGACATTTCCATCCTCGTCCACATAAGTTATCTTAACGAATGAATATTAATTTTACTCTCCCCTTTATGTAATGTTTCTGTTGATATTTGTAAAGAATATAAAGATTTTGTAAAGGTTGTTTATCTGTTTATGCACACTAAAAAAAGAGCCTTGAGAAAATCTCAAGACTCTTTAAAAATCAGATTATTTACTTCATCTATGCATTAACGAACTCTACTCATTGGGATGAATCGGTAGTTTGACGATAAATGTCGTTCCTAAACCAAGTTTGCTTTCAACAGATATAGATCCATTTAAGTTTTCAATTAGGTATTTAACAATGGATAAACCTAAACCTGTTCCACCGGAATTCCGGCTGCGAGCTTTATCTACTCTATAAAAACGTTCAAAAATTCGATCTTGCTCATCTTCAGGTATTCCTATTCCATTATCTGATACCCTAATAACTGCATAATCATTTTCTTTTTTTATTGTAACCGTTACTTTCCCTTTTTCTTGTGTATAGACTACTGCATTGTTGATTAGATTAGCGAGTATTTGTTTCAAACGACTGCTGTCACCAGTAATAAGCAAGTTATCTTCTTCAATGACATTAAGTTTCATTTGTTTATTATCGGCTGTTTGTTTAACCAGTTGAATAGTTGATAGGACTGTTTCTGTAAGATTGATCTCTTGTATATTCATTGGAACTTGTTTTTGTTCCAATTTTGACAATTCAAGGATATCATTCACTAAAAAGTCTAATCGACTGCTTTCAGCTAACATAATTTCCAAAAATTGTTTCAATACTTCCTTATCCTCCATCGCTCCATCTAATAACGTTTCGGAAAAACCTTTAAGCGCAGTAATTGGAGTCTTTAATTCGTGTGAAGCATTCGTTACAAAATCAGTACGGACTTTTTCAAGCCTCCTAATTTCAGTAATGTCATACAATAGTACAATCAAATTTTGTTCTCCTGGTTCTTTACCGTCTATCGGAACAATATTCGCGTCTACAATTTTATCTTGCGGGTAATAAAAATAAATCTCATCATTTTGTTTTTCATTTTTTTGATAAGCCATTTCAATCATATGGCTTAATCCATAACTTTTTGTTGCTTCTACATAAGAATTTCCAATAAGATGGGTAATGTCTTCGCCTAAAATAGTACTCATAGCCGGATTTACCATTTTTATCGTTCGATGATCATCGATCAACATCACACCAATAACCAGATGATTAACTAATTCATATAGACGTTTGTCATTTTGAACAATTTCTTGCGTTTGTTCTTCTAAATTTGTAGCTAATTCATTGACCGTATCTCCTAAATCTGCAACTTCTCCATAAGCCGTTCCGGTATAGCGAACATCATATCGTTTATCCGAAAGATTTTTAGCTACATCCATAATATCATTGATCGGTTTAGCTATGCGTTTAGTAATAATAAAAGTAACCAGTGTAGTCAAAATAAAGGCAAGTAAACTAAAGATCAAAAGAGACTGTTTTATCTGTTCATTGATTTGGTTAATGTCCGCAACTGGTCTAGATAAGCGCAGCACACCTATCAACTCATCTTGAGACCCCATCAATGGGACAGCCACATAATACAAATTTTCGTTCGTACTTTCACTTTCGCGAATAGATATCCCAGTTTTTTCTCCATTTAATACCGCTTGAAATTCTTCACGATCACTATGATTTTCCAATGCTGCTTTATTAGCAGCTGAATCATAAACCACAACACCTGACAAATCGATAACAGTTAATCTTTCTTCATCTAGTATTTCAAGTTTTGTTAACTGACTTATAGCAGATTCAAGATCTATTGAATTTTCTCCATTTACATAGAGCAGATCAGCTATTGTTTTGGTTTGTTTGATCAAGGCTTCTTCTTGACTTTTTTGAGCATAATCCTGTAATAAATTAGTTGAGAAAACACCAATAGAAATACTAAATAAAGTGAATAAGACAATAAAAACAGTTAATATTCGAAACTGAAGTTTCTTCATTTTTTTGGAGCCTCAAATTTATAACCGAAACCTCTAACTGTTCGGATATAACTAGGATTTTTTGTGTCTACTTCTATTTTCTCTCTTAAGTGACTGATATGCACATCCACAATCCGTGTTTCTCCAGCATAATCAAAATTCCAAATAGCATCCAACAATTGTTCACGGCTTAAAATACGATTGATTCGCTTGATCATATAAATCAATAATTCAAATTCTTTTGGAGTAACATCGATTTTTTCTCCCCTGACCACTACTTCATATTGGCTAGGATCTATTTGGATATCGCCTACATTGATCAATTCATCTTGCTTATCTCTATCTTCAACATTGCTTAAAGCTTCTTCTGCTTTACTTTTACTGGTCATACGTCTCATAATAGCTTTCATTCTCGCAAGTACTTCACGAGGGCTAAAAGGCTTTGTCATATAATCATCAGCGCCTAATTCAAGACCGATAATTTTTTCTAATTCATCATCTTTAGCTGTCAACATCATGATTGGAGCTTCAACTTTTTCTTGCCTAAGTTTTTTACAAATATCCATGCCTCCCATTGACGGAAGCATTAAATCTAAAATAATAAAATCATATGGATGGGCTATAGCCATCTCATACCCTTCCAATCCATCTAAAGCTGTATCTACTTGGTAACCCTCTTTTTCTAAATTAAAAGCTAGCAGCGTCAAAATAGATTGTTCATCATCGACAATTAACACTTTTTTCATTTTTTATCCCGCCTATACAGAATTTTTAGTTTAAGTCTACTTCTTTCATATTGAGCTACTTCCCTAAAATAACTACTCCAATCTCATGTGGAGAATCTGCATAAATAGCCGTTTCAGTTAAACGAAGTTCGCCATCTACACCTTTAACTTTTAAATGGCAATAAACACTATTTTTTGATAAAGCTTGATAAAAATCATTCTCATTTTCGATAGGATCATTATTGCACTCAATAATGGTATCTCCAACAACTAAATTCATTTTTTCTGCTGGTGTACTTGGACGAATCCCAATGACCTTTATTCCTTTATCAGCGGGACCATAAAGAAAACTCCAATG
Source organism: Carnobacterium sp. FSL W8-0810 (assembly GCF_038007125.1). Lineage (NCBI taxonomy): Bacteria > Bacillati > Bacillota > Bacilli > Lactobacillales > Carnobacteriaceae > Carnobacterium > Carnobacterium sp. FSL W8-0810. The sequence continues at coordinate 255,892 of NZ_JBBOWO010000001.1, forward strand.
TTTTTCACGTATACGGTGCCGATATAACACGCTTAGTCCTCCAATAATTAAAAAGATAAATCCAGCAATGGAAGCATAAGGAATCCAAATGGAACTAATAGCAATAATTAAAGCCACTCCGGTCAATAACATTAAATCCTTGACCAATTTTGAAATAGCAACTTTGGGTATTTGTGACTGCACCGTAAATTGAAAACCTATCAAAACGGGCAGCCAAAAGAAAGAGTAGTTTTCATTTCCAATTGAAAAGACTGGCCACCAACTAAAAAATGCTTGAAATCCATTTCCTGGAACGACCAATAACAGTGGCAAGACCCAAAAAGGTTTTATAGGGTATTTCGCAATTCGCTTACCTCGCTTCGTATTCAAAAAACGTGCTGATAAATGATTTCCAGATTTTCTCTTGATCGTAAAAATAGATGTCGCTAATAAAAACAAGAGGATAATAAACAAGTTAGTAAATAATTGTGTTCCACTGAATTCGATTTGACTTAACGGATGGTACCAATTTGTTGGTAAAAAAGAGAAATCACTACTCTCTAAAAAAAATGGTAATCCTATAAGAAGTAACGAACTAATTGAAAACGTAAATAAAGGATGAACAAAACGATAGCCAAAAAACAAACTTATAATTGTTACGATTTGATACAAAATAATCCAGTCCATCGTAACTGGAACTCCAATAAGCGTTAAAAGAACCGATCCAATCACTCCAAAAAGAAGTCCAACTAATAAATAGTTTTTGATCTCGTATAATGTATTATAGATTGCTACGCGATGATTGCTTCTTTCATGATTGATCCTACGATAACTTGTCCAAATTGCAACTACCAATCCAACGATAAACGTAGGTTGAATAAAAAATAGCGCTAGCATAATAAAAAAATTTGCCACCATTTGTCTCTACCCCTTTTCTACTTCTTTTTCTATTTTATCAAACTACTTCAACATAATCACGAATTTATCCGTTTCTAAATATAGTTTACATGATTTTTACATTGAATAGCAGTTTATATTGATTTTTTATTTTTACTCCAAAAAAAAAGAGCAGTATAATAAGTAGTTTTAAAACTTTAAACTACATGCAATTCTTATCCTATCAGCACTATAATTACTATGTAACTAAAAAAAACCAATCACTAACAGGAAGTTAGCGATTGGTTTAAAATCGTTTTGGGGAAACGGTAGAATATATTTACATTAATTTAGTTTAATGACTAATTTAGTTGATACGTCCAAATCCAACTAAGTATTGAGCCCAGTAAGCTTGGCTGATTGTTGTAACAGCTACACCTGATGAAGATTGAGAACCGATAAACTGATTGTTTCCAAGATAGATACCAACATGGTCAATACTTCCTGTTTGATTGAAGAATACTAAATCGCCAGGTTGCGCTTCAGATTGTGAAACCTTAGTTGAAGCCGCATACTGAGCACCAGCTGTACGTGGAAGATTGATTCCAGCAGCAGAAAATGCATACATAGTAAAACCAGAACAGTCAAAACCACTAGTACTTGTTCCGCCGTATAAATAAGGTGTTCCTATAACTCCATAAGCAGCATTTTTAATTGTTGTCCATGAACCATTTGAAGTTGTTGCTTTTTTTGTTTCAACAGCTTTTTCAGTTGCTGCTGGTTTAGCCGTTACTTCTGAAGCAACTGTTGTTTTTGTAGAAACTGTTTCAACTGATGCTGAAGAGTTACTAGTTGCAGTTGTTTTTATAAGTGCTAACTCTTCTGCTCCTTTTTCAGCTGCTGCTTTAACAGCCAAGAATTTTTCTTTTTCATTTTCTACTACAGATTTTTCAGCTGCAATTGATGCAACAACTGCTTCTTTTTCTAATTTTTGTTGTTCTAAATCTGTTTTAGATGCTTCTAATTTTGCAGCTAATAGTGTTTGTTCTTCTACTTTTTCTTCAGTTTCATTTTGTTTTGCAACTACAGCATCTTGATCAGCTGCTTGTGCTTCAACTAAACTTTGATTTGCAGATACGATTTGAGAAACAACACCCACACGTCCAAGAACGTCAGAAATAGATTCAGCGTTTAAAAGAAAATCAACAAAGTTGCGGCTATCCCCGTCTACTTGTACAGAACGTGCTTGTTCTTCCAACTTAGCTTCGCGTTTTTCAATCGCTGATTTCAAGTTAGTAATTTGTTCTTCTAGAACTTTCATACTCGTTTGTGTTTCTTGCATATCTGCTACCAATGATTCAGCTTTCTTTTCATTGTCTGCAATAGTTGCAGTGATAGTTGATAATTGAGATTCTGCTGTTGCTTCTTTATTTTCTAGATCCACCAATTTTTCTGTAGATGCTTTAATGTCCTCGTCTGTACTTGCAAATGCTGTAATAGGAGCAATGTAAGTTGAGAACCCTAATGCTGCTACTAAAGCTAAATTAATAAATTTCTTATTCAATGTTGTTTTCCCCCGTTTTCCCCAATGATTTAATTTTTATCTTTCATTACATTTATTATACTTTTAAGAATTTTCTAATGGACATGAATGATCCGATTGCACCAATAACAATACCGATTGCCAACATTAATCCTCCAACTTGGAATAAAAATGGATTTGGTGTTAACAATGCAAAATAGGTTCCATCTAAGAAATCTGTTCCTACATTAAATGCAGCTACATAAACAAAACTTAGAATAGCAACAGGTATAATCGCACCAATAAGTCCGATTAATGCTCCTTCAATTAAGAATGGCCATCTAATGTACCAGTTTGTTGCACCTACTAATTTCATGATTTCAATTTCAGTACGTCGTGAGAAAATAGTGATTCGAATCGTATTTGAAATTAAGAATACCGCTGTTAAAATCAACGCAATGATGACAACAGCACCGACATTACGAACAGTATTTACTGTTCTAAATAAGTTATCTGCCGTAGCTCCACCATAGTTTACTTGAGTGACATATTCTAATGCTTCAATTTCTTTTGCTACGGGCGCTGTGTTTTCTGGAATATCTGTATTTACAATGAAGACATCATATAAAGGATTGTCGTCTCCATCAAACAAATTAAACTCATCACCATAACTACCAACTACTTGCTCCAATTCATTTTCACGACTTGAAAATTCAACTGAATCAACATGTTCAAATGATTCTAATTCCGATTGGAGTTGTTTTTGTTGTTCTTCATTTGCAGCTAAATCAATGTAAACTCTGACACTTACATCATTTTCAATATCTGTAGCCAGTTTATTAACATTCATTAACATGGCAATAAATGACCCTACTAATAGTAGCGTTACTGTTACAGCACTTACAGCAGCAATAGACATCCAACCATTTCTTTTCAAACTTTTAAAACTATCTATAACGTGTCTTTTTGCTGTTCTAAGCTTCATACCCGTAATCTCCTTCCAATTGATCTCGGACGATGCGTCCATTCTCAACCGCAAGAACACGGTGTTTAACGACATTAACGATTTGGCTATTGTGAGTGGCCATAATAACCGTAGTTCCTTGATTACTGATTTCTTCCAATATATTCATGATTTCCCATGAAGTATCTGGGTCAAGGTTACCAGTTGGCTCATCTGCTATTAGAATATGTGGAGTGTTTGCAATGGCTCTGGCTATTGCAATACGTTGCTGCTCTCCACCTGATAATTCATTAGGAAACATACGAACTTTGTGTTTTAATCCTACTAATTCAAGAACTTCTAATACTCTTTTTTGAATAGCTTTAGGATTTTTTTCAACAACTTCCATTGCATAAGCAATGTTTTCATAAACAGTCAATTTAGGAAGCAATTTGAAGTCTTGGAAAACGACTCCTACGTAACGTCTTAAATAGGGAATATTTTTTTCTTTGATTGTCATTAAATCAAAATCGCCTACTTTGATCGTTCCTTTAGTAGCTTTTTCTTCACGATAGATCATCTTAATAAAAGTTGATTTACCAGCACCACTAGGTCCGACAACATATACAAATTCACCTGGTTCAATACGAACAGATAAACCATTAATTGCTGTAATGCCGTTAGGATATTTCTTATAGACATTTAGCATTTCAATCATTTTTTATCACCTAACTTTTATAGTTTCTAGAACTTAATCCAGGTGTTTCTTATACCTTTGAGGCATTTTTCCTCAACGCTTAATCATTATAGCATTATAAAAAATTATGTCAGTTGTATTTTCTTTACAAATTCATTTCATTTTGTATCATTCCTGTAACGTGATTGTTTTATTTTTACATTTTTAATCATTTTACTAGTTTCACCTACTTAAAACATCAAAAAAAGATTGAGAACGCATGTCATTCCCCACTAAAAGATTAAATTCAATGTTTTTTTGGGTTTGACTAGATTTCTTTTGTTACAAATATAAAAAGTCAAACTTCCATAAATGGTTCTAAATTTGTCGGAAGTTTGACTTTTTGCTATTTTATTCTTCAATTGTAGAAATTTTGCTTCTTAAATATGCCTGTATAAATGGATCTAATCCGCCATCCATTACTTGGTTGACATTTCCAGTTTCATAATTTGTTCGATGATCTTTTACCATTGAGTAAGGATGGAACACATAAGATCTGATTTGAGAACCCCAACCGATTTCTAATTGTTCGCCTCTTATAGCAGCCATTTCTTTTTCTTGTTCTTCGACTTCAAGCTGGTAAAGTTTTGCTTTCAGCATACTCATAGCTTGTTCTCTATTTTTTAATTGTGATCTTTGGGCTTGACTTGCAACAACCACACCGGTCGGGATGTGTGTGATTCGAACAGCAGAATCTGTTGTGTTGATGTGTTGTCCGCCTGCTCCAGTTGCTCGATAGGTATCTACTTTTAAATCATCTGAATTAATTTTAATGTCTACACTGTCGTCTAGTTCTGGAACCACATCGATAGAAACAAACGACGTGTGTCTTCTTCCAGCAGAATCAAAAGGCGAGATCCGCACTAAGCGATGAACCCCTTTTTCAGCTTTTAAATAGCCGTATACATTCAAACCTTTAATAAGCAAAGTCACACTTTTGATTCCAGCTTCATCTCCAGCTTGATAATTTAACGTTTCAATTTTAAATCCTCTTTTTTCAGCCCATCGAGTGTACATTCGAAGCAACATGCTTCCCCAATCTTGCGATTCGGTTCCGCCTGCTCCAGGATGAAGCTCAATAATGGCATTATTTTTATCATACGGGTCACTCAACAATAGATCTAGTTCATACTGATCTAACTTATCCAAGAAAGGAATAATTTTGCTATTCAACTCTTTTGCTAATTCTTCATCACTTTCTTCTTTGACCATTTCAAGTAATAGATCTAAATCCTCTTTTTCAGTTACAAGGCCGTTGTATTGATTGTATTTTTCTTTCAACTCATTTGCTTCATTAATAACTGTTTGAGCCTTTTGGGCATCCTCCCAAAAAGTTGGTTCTGTCATTCTATCATTGTATTCAGCGATGTCTCTTTCCAAAGTCTCTAAGTCAAAGAGACCTCCCAAAACCGTTTATTTTTTTACTTGCCGTTTCTAGATAATTTCTAATATCGCTTAATTCCATTATTCTTCACTCCAATTCAGAAAGAACACGACTCATTAACCAATCGTGTTCTTTCTTATAATTATTTTATTTATCACACTTCTGGAAGAAGTGTATCTTAATCTAATTTTCCATGGCAGTTTTTATATTTCTTTCCACTTCCACATGGACAAGGATCATTACGGCCTATTTTTGAGCTATCTATTTTGATTGGTTTTTTTCTTGCTTCTTTAACCACTTGTCCATCACCAGTTGAACGCGCAGTTGTTCCTTTTGCAACTTGTTCTCTTTTCAAGTTTTGACGAATTTGTGATTTCATCAATAAACGTGTAACTTCATAATCCATAGAGGCAATCATTTCTTCGAATAATTTAAATCCTTCTGCTTGATATTCTACTAATGGGTTACTTTGTCCATATGCACGAAGGCCAATTCCTTGACGCAACTGCTCCATTGTATCGATGTGTTCTGTCCACTTACTGTCTACAACACGTAAGATGACCACTTTTTCAAATTCCAATACTTGTTCTTTACCATTTAATTGTTTTTCTTTTTCTTCATAAATGGATTTCGCAGCGTCTAAAAGCACTGTTTCAATTTCTTCAATCGTTTTGCCTTCTAAATCACTCATTGCAATATCATCAGGATGAACTAATGAAGCTTGTGCAAAGTCAAGTATGGTTTGCAGTTTCCATTCTTCTTTTGTTCCTTGAGTATTAATTTGAACAATACGTGAGATCGTCCGCTCGATCATTGGAACAGTCACATTTTTTAATGAGTCTTCAGCCATAATAACTTCTAATCTTTGTTTATACATGATCTCGCGTTGTTCACGCATAACATCATCATACTGTAAGACATTTTTACGTGTATCATAGTTGTTCCCTTCAACACGTTTTTGAGCTGATTCAACTTGACGCGAAATCATTTTACTTTGAATAACTGCGTCTTCTTCGCTGACTTTTAGGCGTTCTAAAACAGCTTGGATACGTTCTGAACCAAATCTCTTCATTAAATCATCTTCTAAAGAAAGATAAAACTGTGTCACACCTGGATCGCCTTGACGACCAGAACGTCCACGTAATTGATTATCGATACGACGTGATTCGTGTCGTTCTGTACCAATAACACATAGTCCGCCTACTTCACGAACTCCTGCACCTAATTTGATATCTGTTCCACGACCAGCCATATTGGTTGCAATTGTTACTGCACCTTTTTGACCCGCACTTGTAATAATTTCAGCCTCTTTAAAATGATTTTTTGCATTTAATACTTGATGAGGTATTTTACTTTTTCTTAATAGACCGGATATTAACTCTGATGTTTCAACAGCTACTGTACCGACCAATACTGGTTGACCATTCGCATGTCTTTCTTCGATTTCTTCAACAACAGCACGATATTTGCTGTCCAATGTTGGATAGAGCAAATCAGGTCTGTCATCACGAATAAGTGGTTTATTCGTTGGTATGGATACAACATGAATGTTGTAGATCTCACGGAATTCTTCTTCTTCTGTTTTCGCTGTACCTGTCATACCTGCTAGCTTTTTATACATACGGAAATAGTTTTGGAAAGTGATATTCGCCATTGTTTTTGATTCATTTTGGATTTCTACGTTTTCTTTTGCTTCAATAGCTTGATGCAAGCCATCTGAATAACGACGACCTTCCATGATACGACCAGTAAATTGATCAACGATCATTACTTTGCCCTCTTGGATCACATAATCTACATCATGATGCATAATGTAATTAGCTCTTAAAGCTTGATCAATATGGTGCGTTAACGCTTGGTTTTCTACATCATATAAATTGTCTATTCTGAATGTTTTTTCAGCTTTTTCAATCCCTGGTTCCGTCAAAGCAATCGTTTTAGAAGGAATATCGATTGTGTAATCTTCCTCTTCTTTCAATCCTTTAACAAAGAAGTCCGTGCGACTATACAAAGCTGTAGATTTTGCTGCTTGACCAGAAATAATTAATGGTGTTCTAGCTTCATCAATCAAAATAGAATCGACTTCATCTACAATCGCATAATTCAATGGTCTTTGTACCATTTGTTCTTTATAAACTACCATGTTATCTCTAAGGTAATCGAATCCTAATTCATTGTTTGTACTGTACATAACATCCGCCAAATAAGCTTCACGTTTTTCTTCAGAAGATTTTGAATTTAGGTTTAAGCCTACTGTTAAGCCTAACCATTCATACAACTCTCCCATTTCAGTAGCGTCACGGCTAGATAAATATTCATTTACGGTTACAACGTGTACACCTTCTCCTGTCAATGCATTTAGATAAACCGGCATTGTAGCAGTCAGCGTTTTCCCTTCACCTGTTTTCATTTCAGGGATATTCCCGCGATGTAATGTGACCCCACCCATTAGTTGGACATGATATGGATACAATCCCAAAACTCGTTTAGCAGCTTCTCGTACAACAGCAAAAGCTTCAGGTAGCAAATCGTCTAATGTTGCGCCATCTTGATACCGTTTCTTAAACTCAGGAGTTTTTGCTTTTAATTCGTCATCAGACATGTTAGCCATTGCTTCAGCAAATTCTTCAACTTGCTGGGCGACTTTACTTAAGCTTTTCAATTCTTTTTTATCGTTTTCAATTAAGTTGCGTAAAAAATTAGCCATTCATCTTTCTCCTCTATGTCTTTATCTCTATTTTCTATTTAGTAAATTTTCATTTATTTAGGCAGTTAGACTTTATCTCGACATTTTCACTTTTGTTTTTATAGCAATAGTCTATATTCTTATTAATTCTATCATTACTGATTCACAATTGAAACCTTTTTATCGACATTAAACACACCTATTGCGATGCACTTTAGTCAAAAAACGAAAAAACTTCAAGGCAAGAGTATTTACTTGCCTTGAAGTTTTTCAATTTTTCAGTACATTTGTTTATTCTGTTTCAATCAACCCATATTTTCCATCTTTACGACGATAAACGATGCTTGTGCCATTAGTATCAGCATCTTCAAAGATAAAGAAATTATGTCCCAACATATCCATTTGTAAAACAGCTTCTTCACTGTCCATTGGTTTCAATGATAGTCGTTTTGTACGGACAATATTCACTTCATCTTCCATTAGATCTTGATCTTCTCCCGGCATAACAGGTGGGACAACAACATTAGAACCGCGAGTTCTGCGGTTGATTTTAGTTTTATACTTGCGCATTTGTCTTTCAAGTTTATCTGTTACCAGATCAATGCTTCCATATAAATCAGGCGAGGTTTCTTCCGCACGTAAAACCAAGTAAGGCAAAGGAATGGTTACCTCAACTTTAGCAGTTTTATCGGAATACGTTTTCAAATTAACGTGGGCTGTTGCTTCAGGTACATCATTAAAGTATTTCTCAACTTTCCCCACTTTTTTCTCAACATAACTACGAATAGCTGCAGTTACCTCAATATTTTCGCCACGGACATTATATTTAAACATAAACACTCTCCCCTTTCATCTGATTGTATCTCAGAATCAGCATCATCAAATGGACCACTCAAGTGATGATATGCTTAAACTAATTATATATTATCACCCAAGGAATGCAAATAAAATCGATTACAATTGGGGAACTTTAACGGGAAATCGAAAACGTCTCGACTGTTTTTGCTCCGTTTTCAAGTAAACACTCAGCTGCATGAAAAAATGTTCGTCCCGTGGTATAAATATCATCCACTAGAATAATCTCCTTTTCTTTTATTTTTGCTTCACAACCTTTATCGATTCGAAAAGGCTGCGGAGAAAGCATCCTCATTTTCCGGTTCTTACTTGACTGTTTTTCACCTGTTCCACAATGAGTTAAAACTGGTATATACTTCACTCCAGAAAACGTTAACATTCCTTCTACTTGATTGAAACCTCTTAATTGCTTGCTTTTATCACTTATTGGTATGGGAATTACAACCTTCTTTTGCTTATAAAAAAAGTAGTGTATCTCCTTTGTAAATAGTTCACCCAGTCGATAATCGCCAGTGTATTTGTATGCTTCTATCCATTCTTTTATAAACTCATTGTATTGATAAAGAGCTGTGTGCTTGAAAGGATAGTCCGGGTACTCTATTTTCCATTTCTGACAATCTGGACAGAGACCTTTTTCTGACCAGTAGCGACTACACCCTTTGCAAGTAGGGCCATTACATAAAGAAACAAGTTTATTCGAACAAGAGTCACATTTAATAGACGGATTAATTTTAGTAAAAGACAACAACTCTGCTAATTGAATCACTTCTTTTTGTGCTTTCCCACACCATAAACAAATCATGACTGGATCAACAATCCCCTTTCACGTGCTAAACGGTTCATCTTTTTTATCTGAGTAATAGCACTTTTTAAAGCTTTAGTTTGACCATAGTGGAGAAAGATGACTTTCCCCGTTGGAAAATCACGGTGTCTGCCTACTCGACCGGCGATTTGAATCAATGCCGCTTCTGTAAATGTCCGATCTTCAGCACCTAAAACAAGTACATCGATATCTCGAAATGTAACTCCACGCTCTAAGATAGTGGTGGTCAACATAAATTGGTAACATTCCTTCCGCATATTTTGAACTTTCTCTTTACGGTTTTCATCTTCAGAAGACACGCTCGTAAACAGACTTTCAGGAAAAACTTCCTCAAGATAGTTTGAAAATTCAAGCATCAACTCAATGTTGGGCACAAACAAAAGAAAGCGACGTTTTGCATCCAGTAAACGTTTGATTTCTTTGATGACAACTGCTTTTTTCTGCCGTTTACTAATTGCTGTGCGCCAATCTCCTGCCCATATTGCTTTTGGCTCAGGTAAGGGAAATCCATGGTAGCGTGCTGGTAAGATAGAAGCTGCTAATTTTTTTTGTGTGATGTCTCTTCTCATTTGTTTATCTGGAGTAGCGGATAAGTAAATAATCGTTCCGCTATTCTTTTTTGCTTTTTGGGCTGCAAATTGCAATGTTGTATCTTTATTAAATGGGAAAGCATCAATTTCATCAATGATCAATACATCAAAAGCCTCTTTAAAACGTAAGAGTTGATGGGTAGTGGCAATAAGGAGTTGCGTATAGCGATAAGATTCTTCCATATCTCCGTAAAGGGTCAGTTGTTCAACAGGTTGAAAAGCACTTTTAAGACGAGGTGCTAATTCTAAACACACATCTGTCCGAGGGGAAGCAATACAAATCCTTTTGCCTTCCCTTAGCGCCAGCTCGATTCCCTTAAACAACATTTCCGTTTTTCCTGCACCCGCTACAGCCCAAATTAATCTTGTTTGTTTTAATTTTATAGCTTGAACGATCTCATCAGAAGCCTGCATTTGTTGTTTTGATAATTGGCCTTGCCAAGTTAATATAGGCTCTGGTATAGGACTAAACTGATTTTCTTCTGGTAAATGGTAAAGAAGACTGCATTTTTTGATTTTCCCCATTTGAAGGCATCGAATACAGTAAAAACAATTTTCACCACAATTACAAGGAGCAAATTGTCTATCTTGAAATTGATTGGACCCGCAACGCTTGCAAGTCATCTGTTTTTCTATCACAGCAAAGCCATTTGAAATAATGCCATTCCAATTTCTAGGTAATTCTTCGTCTAATTCTTGAATTAACAACTCTCTTCCCATCATATTCGTGTCCATTCTCGCTCACCTCTTTAACATTAGTGTACGCAAAAAAAGATTTGGGCTATTTTCCCAAACCTTTTTTAATAGATTATTTTAGATATTGATGTATTTTATAATAACTTTAATATAATGGCCTTAAATTTTAGTTTGATCTTCCATCCAAGTTAGTCCAAGAGCACCCTCACCTAAGTGAGTGCCAATAACAGGACCAAAATAGCTCAGTTCATAACGAATAGCTGGATGATGTTTCTTTAGTGTTTTCATCCATTCAATAGCTTCTTGTTCAACATTTGCATGGATAATGGTAGCTACAATCGGATACCCTTTTTCAACGTCTTCACTTAATAATTGCTCGATTCGTTTTAATGCTTTTTTCTTTGTTCTTATTTTTTCAAATACGGTGATTTTTTTATCTTCAAAGTGCAGAATTGGTTTTATTTTTAATAAAGAACCAATGATTGCTGATCCATTTGAAAGTCGCCCTCCACGAACCAAATGATTTAAGTCATCTACAACAAAATATGCACGCAATGTTTGTTGCATTTTTTCAAATTTTTGGAAGATCTCTTCTACAGAAGCATCTTCTCTCGCCATTCTGGCTGCCTCTAGGACAAAATAGCCTTGTGCTGAACAGCTTATTCCAGAATCATAAGGATAAATGGCTAGTCCTTCATAAATCTTACTTAAACTTGCAATCGTATTAAATGTCCCACTAAGTTCACTTGATAAATGGATACTAATAACTGCATCGTACTTTTTTGAAAGCTCACTAAATAACAACGATGCTTGTCCTATCGCTGGTTGAGAACTAGTTGGCAAACCATCCATTGTTTTGACTTTTTCAAAAAAGCTAGTACTATCCATTTTAGTTTCCTCTATCGTTTCGTTTCCCATTGCAATGGATAAAGGCAGCCTATAAATTGAATACTTCTCGCATTGTTCGTCTGTTAAGTAAGCAGTACTGTCTGTTACCACTGCGATTCTCACATTATCACCTCACTATTATGTTTTTGTTTCTACAATTTAGTGCTCAAAATGAAATTATAGCATACTTTTTTTTAGGTTCAACCTCCCTCTCACTTCTTATATTTTCTAGATTAGTCTTGTTCAATACTGAGACTAACGGTACACTATTGAAATAAAGTCAGCATTAAATTTATGAAAGGACTCATTATGCTAAATCATTATTATACTATTGAGAAAGATGGCAACTTTGAATTAGAAATAAAAAAATCTCGCTTTATTTGCCATTTAAAACAGGTTAAAAATGAGATTGAAGCTCAAGATTTCATTCAATCGATCAAAAAAGAACACGGAAAAGCTAATCATAATTGCGTGGCTTATTTGATTGGTGAACACGATGAGATACAGCGTGCTTATGATGATGGAGAACCTTCTGGTACAGCTGGTGTTCCAATGCTGGAAGTTCTAAAAAAAAGACAATTAAAAAACGTTGTGGCAGTTGTTACACGTTATTTTGGCGGCACAAAACTGGGAGCAGGTGGATTAATACGTGCTTATGGAAAGGCCGTCAGTCAAGGACTGAACGAAATTGGAGTGGTCGAAAGAAAATTACACACTCAAATGACAATTCATGTCTCTTATCCAGCCTCTGGAAAATTAGAAAACTTACTTCGTGAAGCAAACTATAGAATAAAAGATATCTTTTATTCAGATATTGTTTCGTTCTCTTGTTTAATTGATCAAGAGCAACTAACTTTTTTTCAAGCTAAAGTCATTGAATGGCTCAATGGACAAGTCACCTTTGAAAAGGGACCGCAAGTTTATTGTGACAAAAAAATCTCACTTTAAATATTAAGAATACATTACTTTTTATTAAATAAACTTTCTACTTGTTTTTATTCGTGATAGAATAAACAGGATATTTTAGGCTGTTTATGTTTTTTAACTAGCACCTGATTGAATCCCTAACAACAAAATGATTTTCTGAAGGAGAATGAGTGTGAAGAAACATTCTAATACTAGTCGAAGCGCATCATACACTAATAAAAGAAAAAAAAGAAGAAACACGATTATCTTAAGTATAATGATTCCTATTATGATTATTATTTTAGGTATAGCGGTATACGCGGCTAAGTTGTATGCAACTGCTCAAAAAACGATTGATGACTCTTATCATGAACTAGATCGTACCAAAGAGGTAGAAGTAGACCCGATAAAAGAAACGACCTCTATTTTAATTATGGGAATCGATGACACCGAAGACAGAAATCTTGGCAGTTCAAGAACCGATTCACTCATTTACTTGACGATAGACCCTAACAACCATGAAGTCAATATGGTTAGTATTCCTAGAGATACTTATACTCCAATCATGTATCAAGGACAATATTATAATGAGGATAAAATTAATGCAGCCTACAGCAAAGGTGAAGAACAAGCAACGATTGAAACTGTTGAAGAATTATTAGATGTCCCAGTCCATTATTATGTAACCTTTAATTTTGATGCCTTTTTGAAAATCATAGATGCTTTAGGCGGAATAGAAATGGATGTTCCAATAACTTTCTCAGAGCAAAATTCTGATGGCGAGATGAATCAAATTACGTTAGAAGAAGGTTATCAAACATTAAATGGTGAAGAAGCTTTAGCATTGGCTCGTACAAGAAAAATTGATAATGACGTTAAACGTGGAGAGAGACAACAATTGCTGATAGAAGCTATTGTGAAAAAAGCACTTAGCGTTGGGTCAATTACAAAGTATACAGATGTTATTGAAGCTGTCGGATCAAACATGCGTACTGACTTAACTTTTAATGAAATGCTTGGAATAGCTCAAACAGGTTTAGAAGGCTCATATGCATTTAACTCTTATACATTTGAATGGACAGATTTTATGTTGAATGGTGCAAGTATGGTTGAACTTTATCCTGACAGTGTTGATTTTGTCAGTCATCGTTTAAGAGTAGCTTTAGGCTTAGATTCTATCGATGAACGAGATGCTGAAGGATACGAATTTGAAACCAACGGTATAACAAATTACGCTTATTAACAAATGCAATAACCAGAAAATAGGTTGTGTCAAAAGGATGCTTTTTTTCAAAAAGCGTCCCACAGCTTTATAGTTAAATATAAAAATACACTTCCAAAACTAATGAGTAAACAATCCATTAGTTTTGGAAGTGTATTTTTATTAGAGGCATTTTATTCCAGCCCCATTTTATTATCTCTTTCGATTTACTTTTTTTGCAAATCGTTTTAGCCTTGTCAGTAAAGGTCTTCTTTCTTCACTAACTAATCCAATTAATTCAATAAATAACTCTAGTCCCAATAGCAGGCCGATAGTCAACATTATGGACCCAATAAATGTAGATATTGGATACATTAACGCAATCAACGAAAACATGGCAGCAATACAATAAATAGCCAGTACTGTCTGTCTATGGGTCAATCCCAATGTCATCAAGCGATGGTGCAAATGCATTTTGTCTGCACTAGAAATTGGCCTTTGATTTAATCGTCTTCTCAAAATAGCAGCAATCGTGTCAGTGATCGGTATGCCTAGTATAACAACTGGTATAATTAATGTAATCAAAGTTGCGTTTTTTAATCCTTGCAATGACATGATAGATATCATGAAGCCAAGGAATAAAGCACCTGTGTCTCCTAGAAAAATACGAGCTGGAAAAAAATTATAAGGTAAAAAACCAATAGCTGCAGCCACAAGTGTAAAAATCATTATAGGTACTGCAACATCAGATATGGTTAAAAAGAAAAATCCAATAATTCCCATAGTTGTTAAAGCAATAATTGAAACTCCGGTTGCTAATCCATCTAAGCCGTCAATTAAATTAACAGCATTCGTAATCGCCAAAATCCATATTAACGTTATAGGTAAACTAAAAATCCCTAAATGCACTTCTCCAATTAAAGGAAATGTCACGAGATCCATTCGAATATCGGCTGCATAATAGATAATCAAGGCACCAATAACAATCCCTAACATTTTTAATCTTGGAGAGATTTCAATCAAATCATCGATTACCCCAGTAATAATAATAATGGTCGAAGCTATAAATAAAGGAAAAATTTGCTTAATCGGTATCGGTTGTAAAAAAAACAAAGAAATATAAAAAGATAAATAGATTGCTAATCCTCCTAGTGTTGGCATAGCTTTTACATTCACTCGTCTTTCACCAGGTTTGTCTATAGCATTTACTTTTAGTGCTAATTTTTTTACTAATGGTGTCAATATAAAGCTGATAACAACTGTAAAAATACAGAAAACCAACACTTGAAACATATCATACATAAAAAATAAACCTACTTTCAGTGCCACTCTTTCTCTCATTATACAAACTTCATGACTAAAAGACAATTGCAATTTCATTTCAAATCCTTTGGTTATGGTCATCATCAAAAAAAAGACTTGCGCTAAAATAACTTTAGCGTAAGTCTTTTTCCAAGTAAAACTCAAATCGTTCCCCTACATATTGAGTACGAACATATTCAAAAGGCAAATCATCTTTTGAATAACTAATTTGTTTTAATTGAAGAATAGATTCTCCACGTTTAATCGACAAATATTCAGCAATTTTTTCAGAAGCACGCATAGCAGAAACGGTTTGTTCAGCTCGTTGAACAGTAATGCCTTGCTCAGATTCTAGTGCTTTATAAAGTGATTTAGTAATTTCTTGTTTCCCTAATGATTCTACTAGAGAGTATGGAATCGTTGCTACTTCAAAACAAATGGGAATATCGTCAGCATAACGTATTCGTTCCATTCTTAAAACCATTTCTTCAGGTTCCAATTTTAAATTTTCTGCTTCGCTTACACTAGCAGGTTTAACATGATACGAAATCGTTTTGCTTGTTGGCTTTCGACCTTGCGAAACCATAATATCCGTAAAACTTTGAATACCCGCCATTTTTTCTTGGACTTTTTTATTGGATACATAGGTGCCAGAGCCTACTTTTCTCTCTAAGATTCCTTCATCTACAAGAGTTTGTACGGCTTGTCTCAAGGTCATTCGGCTGACATTAAATTGGATAGCTAAATCTCTTTCAGAAGGAATCCGCTCTCCTATTTTCCAAACTTCTTTTTCTATCATTTTTCTTATTTGATTATGAATTTGAATGTAAACTGGTGTCGCCTTAGCCATGATTTCGCTCCTATCGTTGGATTAATTTCGCTGCTTCCTCATCTACAATCATAATGACATTGTCATGATTTTGCAAGATACTTCCAGGAACTTCTTCTGTTACAGGGCCTTCAATTGAATTTTTTATCGCTTCTGCTTTTGTTTCACCATACGCCATCAAAATAATTTTTTTAGACTTCATGATTGATTTGATTCCCATTGAGTAAGCTAAGCGTGGAACATCTTCAACATTGTCAAAAAAGCGTTTATTGGCTTCAATTGTAGAAGGAAGCAACTCTACTTTATGTGTTGTTAAATCAAAAGGAGTACCAGGTTCATTAAATCCAATGTGTCCATTGCTTCCAATTCCTAAAACTTGAATATCAATTGGGTGATTTTCAATAATTTGATCATAGCGTTTGCCCTCTTGTTCTGCATCTTCTGCTAGACCATTTGGAACAAACGTTTCTTTGAATGGCTTTTTAGAAAAAAGTTCTTGATCCATAAAATAATGGTAACTTTGAGAATCTGTAGGAGCCAACCCAACGTATTCATCTAAATTAATAGCTGTCATGTCCGAAAAATCTATGTCGCTTTTAATCATTTCATGATACAAAGAAATGGGTGTACTTCCTGTAGCTAAACCTAAGACTTTAGCTCCTTGGTCCATACCCTCTTTAATTAGTTCAAATGCTTTTTTTCCACCTTCAACGTTATCTTTTACAACAATAATTTCCATTTTAATTTCCCCTTTTCCTTTTCAAGTTCTTATTAATAAACCATTTTTCCATAACTAAATGTATGTTCTACATCAAAATCAGCGTTCATTACTACTATATCAGCATCTTTACCAGCTGTAAGACTTCCTTTTTTAACCAAACTAAATTCTCTTGCTTGGTTAACAGAAGTCATTTTAACTGCATCTTCAACACTGCATCCTGTAAAGGCCATAATATTTTTAAATGCATCATTAAACGTCAACACACTACCTGCTAAAGTACCATCTACTAATCTTGCTTGATTATTTTTTACAAGTACTTTTTGTCCGCCTAACTCGCTTTCTCCATCAGGAAGTCCTTTTGCACGCATTGAATCAGTAATAACTTCAATTCTGTCGGGTCCTTTTACTTTATATGCAAGGTTGACCATGTCAGGATGGATGTGATAGCCGTCCACAATCATTTCTGTGTAAATAGAATCTTCTAAAAAGGCATGTCCAGTTACTCCTGGCTCACGATGGTGTAAGCCTCGTTGTGCATTATACAAATGTGTAATATGTGATGCTTTAGAATCCATCAACTGTGCTCTAGTAGCATTACTATGACCGATCGAAAGTACAATATTATGATTTACACAATACTCTTCAAATTCTGAAGCATCACTTGTTTCTGAAGCATATGTTACTAAGCGAATACGGTTTCCACTTAACTTGTTCCATTTCTCCATTTGTTTTGCGTCTGGTACACGGATATACTCCTCAGGTTGTGCTCCTTTAAAATCCACAGATACAAAAGGTCCTTCTAAATGAATACCTTGAATCACTGGATTTTTCATTGCAGCTTCGTTTATAGCAATAAGAGCTTTATCAATAGCATCGTAAGATTGCGTCATCGTTGTAGCAAAGTAAGAAGTGATTCCTTCTTTATGCATTTTTTGGATCATTTGATTGATTTCTTCTGAATTAGCATCCATATTATCATAGCTGTATCCACCATGACTGTGAACATCAATAAACCCAGGTAAAACAATTTTCCCAGAAGCGTCTTGTTCTTGATCAGATGTTTCTTTTTTATAGTCACTCATTTTGCCTACAGCAAGAACTTCTTCAGAAAAGCGAATAAATGCTTCTTCTATTTTTTCTTCTCCAGTATAAACCGTCACATTTGTTAGTACATTAGCCATTTTTTTGTCTCCTTTGCTCTTTTATTCCATTATAAATGGTATAGACCAAAAATGCAAGTAAAAAACAAGCACTCAATTTTCAAAAAAATTAAGTACTTGGCTATAATTTTCTCCTGCTGTTACATCGTATTGAATCATATCGTATACATTTAGTAAATCTTGAGTTTCTTTTGAAAGATCTTTCCGTTCAGTAATGATTGTTTCTGTATTATTTTCAAGATATAGTCCTTTTTCAAAAGCCGGTAACCCTTCTTCTAATTCCATTAAAAATGCGTAAAAAGGAGTAACCTGTGCATTTGCAATAGTTAAAATATGATTCATGAAATAAATAGGACTGATTGTTCCTAATGTATCATCGTTTACCGAAAAATTAGAATAGATAATCAGCGGAGTCTGATGCATCTTTAAACTTCCATTGGTTTCTACAATGCTCTCACTGTAAAAACTAGGCAAATGATCTCCCCAAAAAACCACGATCGTTTTTTCCGGTAATTGTTCGATAGTTGTTAAAAAATCATCTAATGCATCATCACTATATTCTAAGTCTTGTAGATAATTAGCAGCTTCTTTAGCGTTCCCTGTTCCTTGCGCTGAAAAATCTGTATTTGGGTATTTACCACTATAACTCATATGATTTTGCATACTTACCAAGTGGATAAAATCAGATTCTTTTGTGTGTTTCATTTGTTTTAAAACTTCATGATAGGCAGACTGGTCTGAAATATACGGATTTCGATCATTTTTTTCGACAAACTCCATATTTGTTTCATTTAGAAATGTTTTAAATCCAAGCTTTTGATACACTTCATTGCGTTTGTACATGGTTGTATTGTACGGATGGATAGCAGTCGTAGCATAATTTTGTTGGTTCAAATAAGACACAATAGAAGGCAATTTACTCATTCTAGAAACCAATTGTGTATAAGGTGTTGTTAAACTAGCTGCCATTGGTTCCATTGATAATCCAGTTAATGCTTCAAATTCAATATTGGCTGTTCCGCCTCCATACCCTTGTGATAGAATTTTTCCGCTTAAAGTTGTTTTTTCTAACTCGCGGATCTTGGGAATAGGGTCTTTTGAGAGGGTTATTCCTTCAAGATCTAAAGGATCTGAAAAACTTTCATTCATCACATAAATAATATTTACATCATTTAATGCAGCCTTCCTACTTTCATTTATCTCTGCAGCTTTTTCTTCATATTTGTGAACAATATCCGCCACTTGTTGTTTTGAATAATTTATTGGTTTTGTCATAGCGTTTATACCAAGATTGTATAGAAACCCTCCGATAAATCCATTGTTGTAATAATTCATTTGCTGACTATAAGGAATCCAGTAAGCATACCGATCATAAGCAGCCTTAAATACATTCCCTGTTTGATTAAAACAAGAACTGTAAAAAAGAATGAAACTAGCTACTAGAAATGTACTTCCTCTTATTAGCCAACTTGCTTTAGTTTGTACTGGTCTTTCCCATTGGTACTTTCTTTTTTTTCTAACTAAAATAAAGACAGCTATACTTACTACACAAAGTAAAAAAATACCCATTGCTAAAATAAGTTTGCTATCAATCATACGAATCAAAAAAGGCAATTCTCGAATCATCGAAAAATCAGAAGGGTACAATGGTTCTCCACGTAACGCCATTTTCTGTTGTGTTGTAACGCCAATCACTAGTACACCTAAAAGCAAGATAAGAGCACTCAACCAGCGAGATCCGAAAAGAGACGTCATCCATATGTACAAAACAAATAGTAAAAACGCTCCGAATAAAAATAATTCTGTATGCCAATTGAAAGCAAAATTCATTGCTAAGGAAAAGCTGTATTGGTTTTGAAAAAATTGCAGTAAAAAATTCCCTGCGATTGACATTATCAGCCCAACCAGAATCGTTTTCAAGCAACCTGTTAAAATCGTTTGAGCCTTATATGAAAATGCCCATTTTTTTTTCTTCTTTATTTTTCTCATTTTCATTCACCTTTATTAAAGAACTTTCTTTTGTTTCTTTTCGTTTTTTTGATTGTTATCTGTTTCTTTTAAAATATAAATAGGTCTTTTCTTCGTTTCTAAATATGTTTTTCCTAAATATTTCCCAACGATCCCTAAACAAAATAGCTGCAACCCTCCAATAGCTAATATTATGGTTACTAATGATGGCCAACCTGCTGTAGGATCATCAAATAAAACCGTTCGGATAACAATCACGATCATAAAGAAAACAGCTGCAACAAACGAAAAAAGTCCTACAAAAGAAGCTATTGCCAACGGAATATCTGAAAAATCCACAATGGCATCTAATGAATATTTAAATAATGTCCAAATAGACCACGTAGATTTACCTGCGGATCGTTCTTTATTTTCAAACTCTAAATATTTGGTGTCAAAGCCTACCCAACTAAAAATCCCTTTCGAAAAACGATTTACCTCAGTCATAGAAAGAATAGCCTCAACCATTTGACGAGTCATTAACCGATAATCTCGCGCACCGTCTACAAATTCAACTGCAGAAATGCGATTCATGATTCGATAAAACTCTTTTGCTAAAAAAGAACGGAGCGGCGGTTCGCCTTTTCGGCTCACTCTCCTTGTCCCTACACAATCGTATGCTTCTTCACGTATCAGACGAAGCATTTGAGGCAGCAATTCAGGTGGATCTTGTAAGTCAACATCCATCACTGCTACATAATCTCCTGTAGCATGTTCTAAGCCAGCATATAAAGCAGCTTCTTTGCCAAAGTTTCGCGAAAAAGACAGATATCTAATGGTCGTTGGATGTTGTTGAACCATTTCGCGTAAAATAGTCAACGTATGATCCTTTGAACCATCATTGACAAAGATATATTCAATAGTTGTATTCTCTAATAGTGACTGTATCTTTTCAACTGCATCAAAAAAAAGGGGAATCGTCTGTTCCTCGTTATAACAAGGAATGACAAGTGACAATTTTTCCATTTCCACTGTTTTCACCTCTCATTCTAAATGTACAATCACTTAAATCTAATGCTACCTAGTAACAGAAAAAAGCTGGAATAAATTTTCCAGCCTTTTAGTGTTTTATTTCCTTTTATTACAAGTACTGTTATTTCCAAAAATCATCAAAAATCGTAATCGGCAAATGGCGTTTATGTTCTGTTTTCACATACCAACTCTCAATAGTTTGAGCTGCTGCTTCAGCAATTTCTTTTCCTTCTAGGTAATCATCAATTTGATCATACGTTACACCTAACGCCATTTCATCTGGTAAAGAAGGTTTGTCTTCTTCTAGATCAGCCGTTGGAACTTTTTCATACAAATGTTTAGGAGCTCCTAATTCTTTTAATAAGGCTTTTCCTTGACGTTTGTTTAATCTAAATATAGGATTGATATCCGTTCCGCCGTCTCCGAATTTTGTGTAAAATCCAGTAATTGATTCTGCAGAATGATCGGTTCCTAATACTGCTCCATTGTTGCTTCCAGCTATTGCATATTGGATGATCATGCGTTGACGAGCTTTAATATTTCCTTTAACAAAATCTTTGATTGGAGTACCTGATTCTTCCAGTGTTTGTACTGTTGCATCCACTCCAGGTTTTACATTTACTTTCACTACCTTGTCTGCACCAATAAACTCAATGGCATCCATAGCATCTTTTTCATCTGCTTGTTCTCCATAAGGAAGACGTATTGCAATAAACTGATAAGAAATATCTCCTGTTTCTTCACGCAATTCATTCACAGCTATTTGGCCTAATTTACCGACTAAGGTAGAATCTTGGCCTCCACTGATCCCTAATACCAGCGTTTTTAAAAAGGAATGTTTTTTTAAATACGCTTTTAAAAAATCGACACTTTTACGTATTTCTTCTTTTGGATCAATAGATGGTTTGACTTGCATTGCTTTTATGATTTGGTTTCTTAATTCAGTCATATTTCTTATCCTCTTTTCTTCATTTAGTGGTTAAATGTAGTATAGCATAGTTTTTTTTAGGGCTCTAATAATTCTGTTTTCAAAAAAAAGAATCCAACTTCGATTCTTTTTTTGATTACTTATTTAGCCAAACTATTTACTTCATCGCGTACTTTTTCAATCGATTTGATCTTATGGTCATAAGCCGCTTGCGATAAATCGACGGGATAAGCCTCAGGATTTAAACTGCGCTTATATTCTTCCCAAAGCATACCTAAACTGATTTCTGCATAAGCTTTGATCTCTGGTAATTTTGGCAAATCATAAACCAAAGTACCGTCAACAAAAATTTCTTTTAAGAGCGGTCTAGCACTAAAATTCTTGACCGTTTTATTGATATACGTGTGCACAGGATGAAACATAAACAATTCTTCTTTTTGATCGGGTCTTTCTTCCCAGAGCGTAATGTAATCTCCTTCAGATTTCCCATCATCATTTTTGGTGATGCGCCAAACTTGTTTTTTACCTGGTGTTGAAACTTTTTCAGCATTGCTGGAAAGCTTCAATGTGTCTACCATGTTTCCTTGTTCATCTTCAATGGAAACTAATTTATACACTGCTCCAAGAGCCGGTTGGTCGTAAGCTGTGATTAATTTTGTTCCCACGCCCCATACATCGATTCTAGCACCTTGCATTTTCAAGTTTAAAATCGTTTTATCATCTAAATCATTAGATGCATATATTTTGGCTTCAGTGAAACCTGCATCATCAAGCTGTTGACGTACACGTTTTGAAATGTAAGCCATATCGCCGCTGTCGATACGAACGCCTTGGAAGTTAATCTTATTGCCAAGTTCTTTTGCTACTCGAATAGCATTAGGCACACCAGATTTTAATGTGTCATAAGTATCTACTAAAAAGACACAGTCTTTATGCGTTGTTCCATAAGCCATGAAAGCATCGTAATCATTTCGGTAGACTTGGACTAATGAATGAGCATGTGTTCCGCTGACCGGAATGCCAAAGATTTTGCCCGCACGCGTATTACTGGTTGCATCACATCCGCCAATATAAGCTGCTCTTGTTCCCCAAATAGCTGCATCCATCTCTTGAGCTCTCCTTGTTCCAAACTCTAAGACAGGTTCATCTTTTACGATTGCCTTGATTGCAGATGCCTTAGTAGCGATAAGCGTTTGGTAATTAAGTATGTTCAAGATTGCTGTCTCAACTAATTGACAATCGGCTAAAGGCCCTTCAACTTGTAGTAAGGGTTCTCCAGCAAATACCACTTCCCCTTCTACCATCGAACGAATCGTTCCTCTAAATTTAAAATTCTTCAGATATTCTAAAAATGCCTCCGGGTAAGTATCTAAACTTCTCAAATAATCGATATCGCTTTTTGTAAACTTCAAACTTTGAATGTAGTGCACAACACGCTCTAAACCAGCGAAAATAGCATAGCCGCTGTCAAAGGGATTACTTCTGTAATACGATTCAAAAACCGCATGAGTGTCTGCTTTTCCTAACTCCCAATACGTTTTCATCATATTGATTTGGTATAGATCAGTGTGTAATGCCCAACTGTCATCTGGATAAATAGTATTCATTACTCTTCCCCTATCTCTTATTTATTCCCGTTAATCATAACATAAAACCATGAAAAATAGGGTAGTTTCATCGGTGTGCTTAGCCGATTATTCCAATTGATCTATTTGGACTCGTCCAGTTTCTTTTCCTATGCGAATCGGCTTGATTGAACGCTCATAATTTTTCAGTTCAATATGTCTTACAGCTACTTCCCCCGCTCGGTATTGAATAGATAATGCAATTTTATCTGAAGATTCATCTATCTTTGTTAAAGCAAAAAAATGATTGATGGCTACTTTTTGATAAGCAGATACAACGAGTGCTCTTGGCGTTGAAGCTGCATAGAGATCCGTTTTTTGAGGGCAGTCTGCTGCAAGAAATGTTGCTCGGATGCCAAATGCCGAAACAGAATACTCATCTTCTCCTTGATGATGACCAATGTGCCTAAAGTTATAGGAACGATTATCTTGTCTGGAATAATGACCAATGATTTGTACGTCTGATGCTGCCGAACTGGTTTGATGCGCTTTTATTTCTATTCCGCCAAAGCAAAAAGCAGTGAAGTTATTTGCCAGAGTAACATGTTGTGAACCATCATCTATTTCGATGCCATTAGAATTTGAATAACCTTTTTTGTGAGCACGGCCGCTGGGATGATGCGCATAAGAATTAGAGATAAAGATATGATCGCTGTGATGCGTCGTTATGCCATCGTCGCCAAATCCGCTCGTCTCAATGCCATCTAGCCAGACAAATTGACTGCCGCCTTTTGCTCTAAGACCATCGCCAAAATAATTGTACATAGGAGATGTGACATCGATTCCGTGCAATCCAGGATCAATGACGTTCACGTTTCGAACTATGCCATATTTAACTTGGGCTAAAGTAATGCCGCTGGAATAAGTTCCGCCGCTCGCTGTTTTTTCTGTGCTGGTCAGCCTAGCACTATTCCAGTCCAGAGTCATTCCTTCAATTCGAATATGGTGGTTACCTTTTACATGGTGTTGGTTGGTGATCAATCGTGTTTTTTTAGGCGCTTTTTTATGCAAGGTCAGAACGGTTTGATTCGGCCCGCTGCCGATCAGTTCGGTATGAGAAGGGAGTCTGATTCCTTTTACCACATAGTTACCTGGGGGCACAATCACACGTCTGTAACCTGAAGAAACAGCTTTTTTAAATGCTAAGGTGCAATCTGTTCTTCCATCTCCCAGTGCACCATAATCAAGCACAGATACCGTTTTTATGTTCTTTTTCAGCCAATCCATTTCAACGTCCAATACCATTTTCCAAAGTGGAAAAATTTCCCCTTCTTTACTGACTAAAACAGGCGGTTCCGTTGTAAAATCGGTTTTCCTATTGCTAAATCCATTTACTGTCAACCAGCCTTTTTTTTGTTCGGCTAATTTGCCAGCTAACGTTCGAAATATTTTTTCTGTTTCATCAATAGCATTTTGTTTTTTTATTGGACTAGCATAAGATGGAAAGATAAATGCTATTTTTTGCCGGATCATTTGTTCTTGATTCATTATTTTCACCCCTTAAGGTTCACTGTTTCGTTCCTTATCCCAATGTACATCAACTTTCCTTTACACTGACCACACACATACTTTTCGGTATTGACTCTGCGCTGCCGATAAATCAACTGAGAACATCCTTGGCATTGGTAAAGCACTAAGCTCTTAGCTGGTTTAGATTTACTTAACGACTTTACAAATCTTGATCCGCCAACTTCTTTTAATAATTGTTTAAATTCCTTATCTTTGTGCTGAAACCCTTGGTTCGTTAAATGCAAATGATAGTGACAAAGCTCATGTTTGATAACGCCTAAAAATTCTTCTGATCCAAAAGTCTCTAGAATGAGTGGATTAAAATCTAAATTATGGGACGTTAAATGATAACGCCCTCCAGTAGTCCGCAAACGACGATTAAATACGGCTTGGTGTTTGAAGGGTAATCCAAAATACGCTAATGACGTTTCTTGCACCAATTGCTGTAATTCTGCTTGATTCATTTTTGTTCTTCCTTTTTTAGTAAGTCCGTTTCCTTTTTACTTTTCCTTAGATTAACTTATAGCTTATTTTACAAGTTTACAAACTATTCGACAACTAAAAGACATTAAACAAAAAGCGAAGAGTTTGGGAAAATGTCCCGAATTCTTCACTTTTTTCGTATTTTTTTATTCTTTTGGTTTTAACATCGTTAACGCAATGCGCCCTTTTTTCAAATCTACATCATCGACCCAAACGGTCACGACATCTCCAACTGAAACGACATTTGTCGGATGTTGGATATAACCTTTGCTTAATTTAGAGATATGGACCATTCCATCTTGTTTGACCCCTATATCCACAAATGCACCAAAATCGACTACGTTTCTAACGGTTCCTTCTAATTCCATACCTGGCACTAAGTCTTCCATACTTAAGACATCTGTGCGTAACAATGGAGCAGACAATTCATCTCGCAAATCGCGACCAGGTTGTGATAAAGCTTGCACCATATCTTTTACGGTTTCTTTTCCTAAGCCAACTTGTTCTGCCAGCAGCGCTAAATCTAATTTTTCTAACGCCTTCTTGGCTTCCATACTGCCAACTTTCGCCAATGAAAGTTCAGCTAATTCAAGAATTTCTTTAGCTTCTTTATACGTTTCAGGATGAATACCTGTATTGTCCAATACATTTTTCCCATCGATGATCCGTAAGAATCCAACCGCTTGTTCATACGCTTTAGGGCCTAAACGAGAAACTTTTTTCAATTGAGCACGACTTGCAAATCGGCCATTTTCTTCACGGTAAGCTACGACATTCGTTGCTGTTGTTTTATTTAGACCGGCAACATGTTGCAATAAAGGTGCACTTGCAGTGTTCACATTGACACCCACTTGGTTAACCGCCGTTTCTACTACAAAATCAAGGCGTTCTTCTAAGCGTTTTTGAGAGACATCGTGTTGATATTGACCTACACCAACTGATTTAGGATCGATTTTTACAAGTTCGGCTAATGGATCTTGCAAACGTCGAGCGATACTAACAGCACTTCTTTGTTCAACCTGTAAATCCGGAAATTCTTCTCTAGCCGTTTTACTTGCTGAATAAACGGATGCCCCTGCTTCATTGACAATGACATAAAAGACTTGTCGATCTAGTTCTTTTAAGTTTTCAGCAACGAATGTTTCAGATTCACGACTAGCTGTTCCATTTCCTATCGCGATCATTTCAACTTCATAAGACTCAACCAACTGTTTGAATTTATCAGCTGCTTCAGCACGTGCAGCTGCACCTGCTGGTTTATGCGGATAGATCACATCAATAGCTAATACTTTCCCTGTAGGGTCAATGACCGCTAACTTACAACCTGTACGATAAGCTGGATCTAGGCCTAAAACAATTTTACCTTTTAAAGGAGCTTGCAATAATAAATTACGTAAATTTTCACCAAAAATATGAATGGCTTGTTCTCCAGCTGTTTCCGTTAATTCGGCACGGATCTCACGTTCGATCGATGGTCCGATAAACCGTTTGTAGCTGTCTTCATATGCTGCTGTTATAAAAGGAGCTGCTGTTGATTGCGGTTGTTCAATCAATTGCTTTTCTAAATAATCATGGATCCTTCTTTCATCCAGATCAAAAGAAACTTTCAAAATATCTTCTTTTTCGCCGCGATTCATAGCCAAAATACGGTGTGAGGCAACTTTTGACAAGGGTTCACTATAGTCGTAATACATCTCAAAAGTCCCTTTTTCATCTTTATCAGCATTTTTGACTTTAGCTGTAATCGCTCCGTTTTTAGAACTGTAGTCGCGGATCCACGTACGGTATTTTGGTTCGTCTCCGATAAGTTCAGCAAGAATTTCATGAGCTCCAGCTAATGCATCTGCACTTGTTGCAACTTGATTTTCGTCACTCACATACTTCTCTGCTTCAGCAAGTATGTCTTCTGTTGGAAAAGTCAGCAACCATTGCGCTAAGGGTTCCAAGCCGCTTTCTTTTGCTATCGTTGCTTTTGTACGACGTTTTTGTTTAAATGGACGATACAGATCTTCCACTAATTGCATTTTTGCTGCTTTTTTGATTTTCCCTTCAAGTTCAGGTGTTAACTTCCCTTGGTCTTCAATGCTTCTTAACACGTCATTTTTACGTTTTTCTAGATTAGTCAAATAACTATGACGCTCTTCTATTTCGCGTATTTGAACTTCATCCAACGTCCCCGTCATTTCTTTTCGGTAACGAGCTATAAAAGGGACTGTATTCCCTTCAGCTAATAAATCTAACACAGTTGTTAATTGCTTTTTAGAGTAACTTTTCAATTCGTTTTTTAATAAGTCTAAGACAATCGTTTCATTTGTTTCAGTCATTTATTTCTTCCTCTCTCGTTCCACTTTACTTAGTTATTTTACCATAAACATAAGAGGCTAACCAACTCACTCTTAAATATAGGTAAGAGCATGTACAATAAAAAAAGATAGGCAAAAGGTTTTTATCCTTTTCGCCTATCTTTTTTATTCTGGCAAATGAAACGTAAGAAGTGCATTTACGATTTCTGCTTCTGGATCTTTGGTCAACCAATGTTTTGATCCTCCTAAGCAAGCACAAATGTAATTGATTTGGTTATCGACTAACGTTTTTCTGAAATGAACATGTCCCATAACGCTGTAAGCTATCGGGTATTTTTGGTAGAGCTTTTCATAAGAAGAGCTTCCTAGAAAAGCATTAAAATAATCATAAATTTTATGCGGCAACGGAACCACAAATCTAGGATGGGTGACCACATGCGTCATCAAGATAATTTTTCTCTCTCCAACGGACTGAAGGTCTGACTCTAACTGACCCAGCATCCACTGAGCCACCTGTTTATTTTCTTTTCCCCAATGAACATAGCGCTTATCTTGCCACATGCCAAATCTTAATTTCATTTCATTAAACTCTTCTTCAGTATATTTGCTTTGGTCTCCATACCCATAATCATACCATCCGGGATTTCCTACAATGGCCCAGTCATCATTTAGAATATAGGGTTGATCCACTAAATTGTTTGGCTGATTTTTAAAGAATTGATAGATTTTTTTAGTGTCAGTCTCACCATTTTTTATTGACCAGAAATCATGATTGCCTGGAACAAATAGAATAGGAATACCGCTTTTTTGCGTTACCTCATCTAAGAACTTTTGCGATTCTAAGTAATCACTACTGATATCCCCGGCTAGCAATAACACGTCAATTTTTTGATGCTTGATCTGCTTTATGAGTATTTCTGCATAGGTTTCATTTTCTTTTAGTTTCTTTCTATTGGTATCAATGTGTAAATCTGATAGCACCCCAATTTTCATACTATTCTCCTTTATTGCATCTTGTTTAAATGATTCGTTCACTCCTATTTTTATTCGGCTAGCAAACCATTTTCAGTTAAGAATTGCTGTGCCACTTCACTTGCACTTTTCCCCGTCACATTAACTGCAAAATTCATTTCTCGCATTTCAGCATCTGTAATTTTACCAGATAGCTGATTTAAACTGTTTTCAACTTCTGGAAAATCCTCTATTGTCTCGTTCAACATCAATGGAGCTCCTTGGTAAGGTGGAAACAAACCGCGATCGTCTTCCAAAACAACCAAGTCATACTGAGCAAGTTCACTATCGGTTGAATACGCATCTACTAAATTGATGTCTCCTGTTTCAATCGCTGTATAACGGAGTTTAGGTTCCATTGTTTGGACTTCCCCAAAAGTTAGGCCGTATAAATCTTGAATCCCTAAGTAACCATCTTGACGATCAGAAAATTCTAATGTAAAACCAGCTTTGATCTCATCCGCAATAGGAATTAAATCAGATATGGTTTCAAGTTGATACTCTTCTGCTAGTTCTTTCGTGACCGCAAGCGTATACGTATTATTGAATGCCATAGGTTCTAATAAAGACATATCATATTGTTCAGCTAACCCTTCTTTTGCTTGTTGGAAAACTTCTTGTTCATCTGAAGATGTAATTTCTTCATTTAAAAAAGTAGCTAAGATCGTTCCGGTATACTCTGTATAAACATCGATATCGCCTGATTCTAATGCGTTAAATACAAATGTTGTTTTCCCCATATTAGGTTCTAGAGTAACCTCTACATCCGTTTGGTCTTCAATCAAATATTTGTACATATTCATAATAATTTCAGGTTCTGCGCCTAATTTACCAGCTATAATCAGTTCTTCTTTGTCTTTTGTCAATAATGGAGCAATCAACAAACCTAAAATAAGTACACTAAGAATCCCTAATGTGATAACCGTTTTCTTAAACGAGATTTTTTCAAATAAGCTTAGAAGATAATCAAATAAAATAGCTAATAAGGCCGCTGGAATAGCACCTAATAAAATCAAATGATTGTTTCCACGATCGATCCCTAATAAAATAAGACTTCCTAAACCACCCGCACCAATTAGAGCCGCAATCGTTCCGGTTCCAATGATCAACACCATGGCATTGCGAATCCCAGCCATAATGATTGGCATAGCGATTGGAATCTGAACTTTGATTAGTTTCCTCCAACGACTCATCCCCATTGCATCCGCCGCTTCGTTTAGTGAAGGGTCAATTTCATTTAATCCTGTGTAGGCATTTCTTAGAATAGGCAGTAAGGCATAAATCACTAATGCTATAACGGCCGGCACAGAACCTATTCCTACTAATGGAATCATCAATCCTAAAAGAGCAAGAGATGGGATAGTTTGAAATATTGAGGTGATTTGGATCATGACGGCTGCCAGTTTTTTATGTCTGGTTAAGTAAATTGCTAATGGAATCGCTATAATAACCGCTATAAACAATGAAATAAACGATAATTGCATGTGTTCGATCAAGGCCGTTAATAATTCACCTTTACGTTCTTGTAAAGTGGCAATAAATGCACTCATTCTATTTCACCACACTTTCTTGTTCGACAGAAATTTCTTGAGCCAAATAGGTCAGTAACTGTTGCTTCGTAATTCTACCGATCACATTTTCTTCATTTCCTTTGATGATGACAAATTCTTTTTCAGCTAAAGCAACGATCAAGGCATCAATAGTATCTTCAGGAACTAAGTAAAATCCAATTTCATCAGTTACTTCAAGCGGTTCGAATAGTCCAGCTGCTATCACCTGTTGGATTGTTTGGTCTTCTTTAAGAGCGATCGTACCTGTTTGTAAAAAGTTGCGAACAAAATCATTTTTAGGATGGCTTCGGATTTCATCCGGAGTTCCTATTTGTTCGATTTTCCCTTTGTTCATCAAGCAGATACGGTCTCCCAAAGCTAAAGCTTCTTGCATATCATGTGTGACAAAAACAATCGTCTTATTTAATTTTTTTTGTAATTTGGCCACATCTCGCTGTAAATTACTTTTACTGATCGGATCCAACGCACTAAAAGGCTCATCCATTAAAATAATGTCAGGGTTGGCTGCTAACGCCCGTACTACTCCGACTCTTTGTTGCTCTCCACCTGATAATTCAGCTGTTTTACGGTTGCGATAAGTATCTGGATCTAAACCGACACTGGCAAGCAACTCTGTGACTCTTTGTTGCATTTCAGCTTTAGACCACTTCTTCATTTCCGGTACGACCGTAATATTTTCTTCAACTGTCATATTAGGAAATAAAGCAATTTGTTGGAGCACATACCCAATATTCCATCGTAACTCTTGCAAATTGTAATCGCTAATTGGTTTGTCGTTTATTCGAATAAACCCTTCAGTCAATGGAATCAATCGATTGATCATTTTTAGTGTGGTTGTCTTTCCGCTGCCGCTTGGTCCAATCAGCACAAAAAACTCGCCATCCTTTATTTCCAAATCCAGTTCTGAAACAACCGCTTTTCCTTTTTCATATTCTTTAGAAACATTTTCAAACAGAATCATTTTATCTCTCCTTTGATTAACTGATTATTTTTGACTTATACTCTTCCATCCCAAACATATCCAATATTATCTATTTTAATATCTTTCACTAAATTTGTCTCATTGAATAAAACTCCATGAAGCGCGCCTCCATATACAGCTCCTCCATCTATGCCGATTTTATTATCTTTTATCCACAGATCAGTTGTATGATTATCACCGTATAAAGCTGGCGTGATCGTGTGTCCAAATACAATTATCTTCCCAGTATTATTTTTCTCTTTATGAAAAGAGTCTCGAATCCAGACATAATCCTCATCAGATGTTTGACGCCAGTCACGCTTAGACAAATCGACGCCAGCATGCACAAACAAAAAATCTCCCCATTCATAATAAAGGGGCAGTGTTTCAAGAAATGGTTTTAATGCGGGGTAGCGACTAGCCAGAAACATTCCGATCTCTGTCGGAGAATATTCAGCATCTAAACCTGGATGCAAAAAAGTTTCAAGTGTCTTCATCCCGCCATTTAAACAGTAAAGTTCATAATTTCTTTCAGGGTCATTCATAAAATTAAGCAACATCTCTTCATGATTGCCTTTTAAATAAATGGCTCCCTTTTCTTCTACCAATATTTTCGCCAACAGCAGACATTCTTTTGGATTTTCGCCACGATCTCCTAGATCTCCAATTAAAAGCAGCTGTTGTGTATCTTCATTCCAATTGGTCAGCATCTTTTTAAATAAAGAAATTTGCCCATGTACATCTCCTAATGCAAATAATTCCTTTTTCATCTTCAAACACCTCTTTGGGTCTTTTCATTAGTATACCAGTTGGTCGACAAATTAGATAAAATATTGTTTTTTAACCTTGAAGTTAATTCGCATTCTTCTTTTTATCAAGGATGTTTAGTCCAGAAAATCAGCTTTATACCTTTAAATAAACAAAAAAACGTTCACTGCAAAAAATGCAATGAACGTTTTTTTGAATTGCTGAAACTGCTGTCTCAGTCTTTTTTTACTTCATTTTTTAGTTTAGATATCAGACTTTACAACTGCAGAGTCATCATTGAAAATTTCTTCATTGAATGTTTTTAATCGTTTAGATGATACGATACCAGCAATCATACTGTCATTTACATTCAACAATGTACGAGCCATATCAATAATTGGTTCAACAGAAATAACTAATCCAACAATTGCTACAGGTAAGTTTAATGATCCTAAGACAATTAAAGCAGCAAATGTTGCTCCGCCACCTACACCTGCAACACCAAATGAACTGATCGTAACAACAGCCATGATTGTAAGAATATAAGCTGGGCTAAAAATATCTATTCCTGCAGCTGGAGCTACGATAGCAGCCAACATTGCTGGATAAATTCCAGCACATCCGTTTTGTCCGATAGATAAACCAAATGTTCCAGAGAAGTTTGCAGAAGCTTCATCTACACCTAAAGCTTTTGTTTGTGTTTCGATATTCAATGGTAATGCACCCGCACTAGAACGTGCAGTAAATGCAAAACTCAATACTGTAAAAGATTTTTTCAAATATTGGATTGGGCTAACTTTTAACCCAAGTAAAATGAGCATATGAATTAAAAACATCACAATAATTGCTGCGTATGAAGCAATGACAAAAACACCTAGATTAACTAATGCATTAAAATCACTTGTTGCTAATGCTTTAGTCATTAATGCGAAGATCCCATAAGGTGTTAAACGCAATACCAACGTAACAATACGCATCACAATAGCATATAAACTATGAATGATCTTAGCAAAAAATTCGCCGGCTTCTTTATCTTTACGATGAACTCCTAAATAAGCTACTCCCACAAAAGCAGAGAAAATAACCACAGCAATTGTACTTGTAGAACGAGCATTCGATAAATCAGCAAAGAAATTAACTGGAATAAATTCTAAAATTTGTTCTGGGATACTTAGATCCGCTACTTGTGCTTCTCTTTCACTTAATTCTGCAATACGTGCAGTTTCAACAGCACCTTGACTAAATTCTGCTCCGTCTAGGTTAAACACCATCACACTAGCTATCCCTATTAAGGCAGCTATCGCTGTGGTAGCAAGCAAGGTTGCTAGTACGTTAAAACTAATTTTACCAAGGTCTTTAGACCCTTCAATTTTTGTAAAAGCTCCTACAATGGATACAAAAATCAACGGCATGATCAGCATTTGTAAAAATTTAACATAGCCTGTACCGACTATACTGATCCACTCAATAGATTTTGTTGTTACTTCACTGCTTGAACCGAATATCAATTGTAAAACAGCTCCGAATAAAACACCTGATCCTAAAGCAATAAAAACACGTGTTGAAAATTTCATGTGTCTCTTTTGTAATTGCCAGAATCCCACTAGTATTGCAACGAATAATACTAATACAATACCAATATAAAGATTTGTCATAATAATCCTCCCTTTTTTTGCTCTCTTAATAAGAAAGCAGATCCATCATAAGATTAAAGGTCTCAAGTAGCCCATTCCAAAGTGACTACCCTAAAATTGAGGATTTTCCTCAGATTTTTAGTGACTAATAAATATTACTTTACTTTTGTAAGGAAATCAAGCGAAAAAATAACATCCAGCCAATTACATTGAAAACTTACCTCTTCATATAGGAAAAACCTTTTGATATAATGCCTTATCTTGAAAAATGATAAACAAAAAATTATTATTTTCATTGTACTATTCCGGACTATTTTTTGTCTTTTCCAGGTCTTCAACAGGTTCAGTATTGATTATAGGCTTTATCAGTTCTTTATTTTTCCGGTTATTTTTATGGAAGAAAACGACTTCTAATAAAGGAACGATTATAGCTGCTGTAAACCCTCCTGAAAAACCATTGTTATAAAGATTCATACCTGCATGCAAATAACTTATATTCGTTACGATAACCATATGCAAACTGCCTGCTAAAATTCCAGCAATCACTCCATAATGTCCGCTAATAGGGGCTAAAGTTGTTCCAAATAATGCAGTAAGTAAAAAACTAGTACTCGATAATTCAGTGGATGTTAACCAGCCTACAAGCAATACTCCTAAAAGAATAGGAAAAACGTTTTTCACGTGTTTTCCAAAAGCTCCAAAACCAACTACTGTAAATATTCCTCCAATAACTGGTCCATTTAATTCTCCTCTTACTATTAACACAAAGGTAGTGGTTAGCACACCTAACAAAGCCATATTTAACAAGGTTAGTCCTAATCCATGGCGTTCCATAAAATCAGGTCCGCCTCTTCCATCTTCATTCAAAAAATTAGAGTACCCCGAAAACGAACCGCCATTAAGATAAATTCCGCCACTAAATAATAAAATAAACAAACTATAAAGATAAATGGATAAAGGTTGATTATAACCATGTGATACTAAATAAACCGTATCTACTTCTATACCATAGGCTCTAAAAAATGCAATAAAAGCCATACCAATAATTCCAGCAGTAAATCCAATATTATAAAGACTAAACCCTTTATGAAAACTAGCAAAATGACGTGATAATGGTGGCAAAATCAGTCCCACAATAACGCCTGCTGTACATCCTAAAAAAATCCCTGTGAAAAACGAAAATCCACTATTGAATGCTACTTCACTCACTAATGGCCCTAAAGCAGTACCGTATAAAGCAGATAATAAATAATTTTTAAATGGTGTACGAGTCAATTTAGCATACAATAATACTCCAACAATAATTGGAATAGAATTAAACAAATTTTTACCAAATAAAGAGAATCCTGCTATCGTGAAGATAGCAGCAAACAAGGGACCCGATAACGATACTTTCGTTGACCGGATAATGAACAGACTTTTTATGATCATCAAAGCCGCATTAATAAATGCCGCGCCAACATTTGCTAGTTTGAAATAATCCGTTACTAGATTAGCCGGAGAAATAAGAATTTTAAGACTTCCCTGCCAAATTTCTTCAAGTGTATTGAAGTGAAGAGCTAGTCCAACTAGCATAAGAGAGAATAGAAAAGCAATACTATATTTTATTTTTTCTGTTATCAATGGATCTTCTTCCTGTAAAGGTGGAAACCATAGTTTTTCCATAAGCATCAACCTCTTTTCTTTAATAATCCGATTAGATCTTAAAATTCATTTAAAAAAAGCGAGTACTTGCTATTCAAAAATAATAACACGCATTTTTTGCAAGCACAATTTATTTTTTAAATAGTATGTCATCTTTCTAAAAAAAGCATCCCTAAAATCAGGAATGCTTTTTTCTATTTAGTTTATTCTCTTTCATCAATTTTTATTCTTAGAGAACCTTCGCATAAAGAATTTCACTATTTCTACTAAAGGAACAATAGAAATGGAAGCTCCTAATACTAACAGCCATTGATTAATATTTAATGATGACACACTAAACGCATCGTTTAAACCAGGTATTAATATAACGGCACTTAATAATGCTGCCGATAGTAAAATAGCTAAGTTGAAGGTTTTATTTTTGAAAAAACCGACAGTAAATAGCGATTTTTTAATCGATTTGACATTAAATGCATGGAATAATTGTAGTAAACCTAGTGTAGCAAACGCCATTGTTAAGGCATCTTCATGAACTAGATGTAAATCATTTGGATGTGCTGGATAGTGAGTTGCCCACCAATACACAAATAATGTAATTCCTCCTTCAAAAATCCCTTGATAGATCAAACTGGGAAGAACGCCATTTGAAAAGAAGGTCGCTTTTCTTCCTCTTGGTGGCTTTTTCATTGCGTCCGCTTCAGCTGGTTCCAATCCTAAAGCAATTGCTGGGAAGGTATCGGTCACAAGATTGATCCATAAAATATGGACCGGTGCTAAAATATTCCACCCTAGTAAAGTAGCAATAAATAAGGTAAGCACTTCACCTAGGTTAGCTGATAATAGAAATTGAATAGCTTTTTGAATATTTGAAAAAACTTTCCGTCCTTCTTCGACTGAAACGACGATCGTTGAAAAGTTGTCATCTGCTAAAACCATATCACTGGCACCTTTGGAAACTTCTGTACCTGTAATTCCCATTCCAATTCCGATATCAGCTGTTTTAAGCGCTGGTGCATCGTTGACTCCATCACCCGTCATAGCTACGATTTTCCCAGCCTTTTGCCAAGCTTTAACAATTCGAACTTTATGTTCAGGAGATACCCTAGCATATACAGAATAATCTTTCACTTTAGTTGCAAAATCATGATCACTGATTTTATCTAATTTTGCCCCTGTTAAAACTCCACCTTGTTGTTTTTCTTCTAAAATACCTAAACGTCGTGCAATAGCTTCCGCTGTGTCTCGATGGTCTCCTGTGATCATTACAGGACGAATACCAGCTTCTCTTGCCACTCTAACAGCATCTTTCGCCTCTTCACGTTCTGGATCGATCATTCCAGTTAGACCTGCAAAAACCAGGTCTTGTTCAACACCTTCCGTGGTTACATCGGTTGGCAGTTGATCAACGATTTTATAAGCCATTGCTAATACTCTTAAAGCTTGTGTTGCCAAATCATGGTTCATATCTAAAATGGTTTCTTTCATTTTTTCATCTAAAGGTTGAATCTCGCCTTTGTTATCTATTTGTGTACATCTTTTTAACAGCTCATCTGGTGCTCCTTTTGTCCCAACGAAAAATTTCCCATCCGGCAGCTGATGAATCGTAGACATCAATTTACGATCCGACTCAAAAGGTACTTCCGCAACACGCGGCTCTTTGGCTAATTCTTCTTTCACATTCATTCCTTTATCTAAAGCAAATTTTACCATTGCTGTTTCTGTTGGATCGCCGATCAGTGTTCCATCATTTGCAATTTGAGTATCATTACTATAGGTCATTACTCGAACAACGGGAGCCTGCAAATCAATATCGTCTTCATTACTTTGTATTGCTCCATTTAGATAGACCTTTTCAATCGTCATTTTATTCATCGTCAATGTTCCTGTTTTATCAGAACAAATGATATCAGTACTACCCAACGTTTCAACAGCTGGCAAATTTCGGATCAATGCTTTTCGTTTTGCCATCTTTTGTGTACCTAACGCTAAAATAATCGTTACGATCGCAGGCAGTCCTTCAGGTATAGCCGCAACTGCTAAAGAAATTGACGTCAACAGCATGTCTAACCATTCACGACCATTGAACATCCCTACGCCAAACATCACGACAGCGACGATCAAAATCGCAATCGTTAAATACTTTCCTAAACGATTTAAGTTTTCTTGTAAAGGCGTCATTGTTTCTTCAGAAGTAGCTAACATATCTGCAATTTTACCTACTTCTGTATTCATACCCGTTCCAACAACAATTCCTTCTCCACGTCCATAAGTAACATTGCTGTTCATAAAAGCCATATTGAGCCGATCGCCAATCCCTACTTTTTCATCTTCGATCATTGTAATGTCTTTTGATACGGCTTCAGACTCTCCCGTTAAAGCCGATTCTTCTATTTTAAGAGAAGCCACTTCAAACAAGCGCAAATCTGCAGCTACCACATCTCCAGCTTCTAATAGCAGAACGTCTCCTGGAACTAACTGATCACTTTTTAAAGAAACAACATTTCCATCGCGTTTAACTCTGGCTTCCGGAGAAGACATTTTTTTCAAAGCATCAATTGCTTCTTCTGCTTTGGCTTCTTGGTAAACTCCCAATATAGCATTTAAAACCACCACGACTAAAATAATAATAGCATCTGTAACATCTCCGAAAATAGCTGAAATAAGAGCAGCTGCCAATAAGACTAAAATCATAAAATCTTTAAATTGTTCTAAAAATTTAACAAATATACTTTTGGATTTTCCTTGATCTAGTTCATTTGGTCCAAATTCCGCGATTCGTTTTTCTGCTTCACTCGATGTCAGTCCTTTTTTATTGGCTTCCATCTTTTTTAAAACCGTTTCTTCATCTTGAGCAAAAAAAGCTTCTTTCAGTTGCTGCTTTCTCTCCATCATTCATCCACCCTCTCTAACTTGTTTCAACTATTAAGTATGAAAACCATTTCTTTTAGTACCTGTTCTTTAAAAAAAATAAAACGCTTTAATCCTATTCTCATTTCTTAATTTGATTATATCTTTAGGTGATTCTTAAAGCAAAATATATGGTGCCTTTGAGTATTTTTCCTTTAGTAAATATTTTCTTAATAAAATTATGATAATCTTCATATATGCCATTAGTCGCTTATGTTATACTTATCAAAAGGAAGTAGAAAGGTGGAAACCCATATGTTTTTCTTTGATCAAACATACTTTTTAATCATTATTGGTGTTATACTTTCCGGGATTGCTAGTTCATTCGTTAAAAGTACCTATCAAAAATACAGTAATGTACCTAATTCAAATGGCTACACGGCTACTGAAGTTTCACGTCTTATCCTAGACAGTGCGGGGCTGCAACATGTTAAGATCGAGGCTGTTAGAGGAGATCTAACCGATCATTACGATTCAAGTACAGACATTCTGCGTCTTTCAGACGCAACACGTAACTCGAGATCTGTAGCCGCTATTGGAGTTGCTGCTCATGAAGTAGGACATGCTATTCAAGATCAAAAACAGTATATTCCATTAAAATTAAGAAGTGCTTTAGTTCCAGCAACCAATTTCGGGCAAAAAATTTCTTTTCCTATGATTTTATTAGGTGTTATTTTCGGTTACAACCAAACCTTGATCAATTTAGGAATTATTTTCTTTTCAGTAGCCTTACTTTTCCAATTAGTTACTTTGCCTGTTGAATTTAATGCTTCCAATCGAGCGATTGCGATTTTAAGAGATCAACATATCTTAACTTCTACTGAAGTCCCACAAGCTAGAAAAGTCTTAAATGCAGCAG
This sequence comes from Carnobacterium sp. FSL W8-0810, assembly GCF_038007125.1. Classification (NCBI taxonomy): domain Bacteria; kingdom Bacillati; phylum Bacillota; class Bacilli; order Lactobacillales; family Carnobacteriaceae; genus Carnobacterium; species Carnobacterium sp. FSL W8-0810. Next base: position 295,150 of record NZ_JBBOWO010000001.1, read on the forward strand.
CTCTTACGTATGTTGCTGCAGCAATTGCTTCGTTTTTGCAAGTTTTAAGATTGGTTTTACTATTTGGCGGCAGAAGAAACAATTAAATAAACATTCAAAAAAAGAGAACCCAAATGGATTCTCTTTTTTTGTTTAACTTCTTAAGCTTTCTCTTCAACAGGTTTACCAAAGAAATACGTTACTAAAACGATAATGATCATTGCAGCGGGTAGAACAATCCATATCGGCATTCCTAAACCAACAGGAAGGAATCCAAATAGAACAGTAATGATTCCTACTACAATGGCATAAGGCATTTGTGTTTTAACATGCTCCATATGATTCACACCAGCACCCATGGAAGATAGAATAGTCGTATCTGAAATTGGTGAACAATGATCTCCAAAAATTGCCCCTGTTAAGACAGCACCTGCAGACATAATAATAAATTCTGGATCTGGCGACAATGCTGCTGCTAGCGGTATAGATAATGGCATTAAAATCCCCATTGTTCCATAAGAAGTTCCAGTGGCAAAAGAAATGATAGAGCCTAAAATAAAAATAACAGAAGGCAATAAGAATGCCGGCATTGAATCGGACAATAACGAAACCAAAAATTGAGCTGTTCCTAAATCAGTTATAACTTCACTTAATGACCATGCTAATAATAAAATAGCTCCAGTGATAATAAGTGATTTCATCCCGTTTATCCAAGTTTCAACTGCTTGGCCCCATGTGAAAGTCTTTTGCGACACTCCCATAGCCATAGCAACAAGACTTGCTAACAATGCCGCTTGGAACAATACAATACTCGCATCAGATGCTCCAAAAGCTTCTTGAATTGCAGTAAATGAATAAGGACTTTCTTTTAACAAGTTGATTAATGTAGTATTCTCTCCATCTAAAATGGCATTATATCCATTAGTATAAAAACCGACAACAGCAACAATGATTAAGGTGCCAATCGGAATAATGGCATTCCAAATACTTAAATGGACCCCTTCTGCAGGCTCCATTTCATCAATTTCATTTGAAGCGCTAGGATTGATATCTTCTACATTTGCTTGATCGTATTTTCTCGCTCTTCTTTCTGCTTTTAACATAGGACCAAATTCTCTTAAAAATACGGCTGTACATAATACAAATAACAACATTAAAATATTATAGAATCGGTAAGGGATGGTTTCAACAAAAATACTATAAGCATTAACCTCTTGTCCAATCGCTTCGTATCCATCTTTGATTAATCCTACTTCGTAACCGACCCAAGTAGAGATCAACGCAATCCCAGCAATTGGAGCAGCTGTAGCATCTACGATAAAGGACAGCTTCTCACGCGAAACTTTCTTTTCATCTGTTACTGGTCGCATAACTGGACCAACTATTAATGAGTTTGCATAATCATCAAAGAAAAGCAGTACACCTAAAATCCACGTAATGACTTGAGCACTAATAGGACCTTTTGCTTTTTTAGATAATGCATTTGCGACAGCTTTTGCTCCTCCCATTTTTGTCATTAATGCAATCAAGCCGCCAATCGTTAGAACTTGTAAAATAATTCCTGCATTCCATGGATCAGCTAATGAGTTTAACGTGTAATCAACTATACTCAAAAATGATTGAATAAATGCATAAAAAATGGAGCCCTCCGCTAAATGTAAGACAAAACCTCCTGCAAAAATACCAAAGAACAATGAAATAATAACGTCTTTTGAAATAAACGCTAAAATAATAGATACAACCGGTGGTACTAAAGAAAACCAGCCGAAGTTTACGGTAGATCCAGCAGCATCCCTGAACTCTCCATTAATTGAAAATAAAATAAACGCAATAATAAATAAACCAATAATCACTTTCTTCTTCATTCTAAACTCCCTTTCTATTTGAGCGCACAAAAAAACACCTTGAGTTCTATACAACTCAAGGTGTTAGCTTAGTTACATATACAGTAATGTCCCTTTAACCCTTTTGTTGATAGCCCTCCGAAAATTTCAAAATGAAATTTACGACAGTGTTAAGCATATTTTACTTAACCCCAGCATAAAGTACTTGGCAATACTTTACACTTCGGCAATTTTTCCTTTCCAGTTATCAGCTTGTGCCTTCATAACAACTGTACTCTTAAAAACTGCACCTCTATCTTTCTATTAAATTACGTGTTTAAATATACTATACTGATATTGATTATGCAACAAAAAATAATTTCCCATTCACCTCTAAACCACCAAAACTATCATTTCATCTGGACAAACAGCATAAAAAAAGCTCTACCTCCTATCTGAAAATAGGGTGTAGAGTTTCTTTAATTTATTCAGCTAATCCGATTTCTTCTTTCACTACAGAAGCAATACGATCAACATATAGATTTACTTTTTCTTGTGTTGGAGCTTCTGCCATGACACGCAACAATGGTTCTGTTCCGCTTGGACGAACTAAGATACGTCCATCTCCATTCATTTCACTTTCAACTTCATCGATTATCGATTTAATAGCTGGAACATTCATTGCTCCATTTTTATCGCTAACACGAATATTAACTAGTTTTTGCGGATAAGTTTGAACTTCAGCAGCTAGTTCTGAAAGTTTTTTACCTGTTTCTTTCATTACATTCAGCAATTGGATTCCTGATAACATTCCATCACCAGTTGTATTGTAATCTAAAAACACCATATGTCCTGACTGTTCTCCACCAAAATTATAGCCATTTTTACGCATTTCTTCTACAACATAACGGTCTCCAACTTGAGTTTGAAGAGCGATCATATTATTTGCTTCAATTGCTTTATGGAAACCTAGATTACTCATAACCGTAGAAACAATCGTATCTTTTTTCAAACGGCCTTTTTCTTGCAAGTATTTCCCACAAATAAACATAATTTTATCTCCATCAATGATATTTCCTAACTCATCAACAGCGATAACTCTATCTCCATCTCCATCAAATGCTAAACCGACATCTGCTCCTTTTTCAATTACAAATTCAGCTAATTTTTCAGGATGTGTTGAACCAACACCATCGTTGATATTTAAGCCATTAGGCGCAGAAGCCATAACATCAAATTCTGTTTCTAGATCTGCGAATAACCGATTAAGAAGCGGACTTGTTGCTCCATTGGCGCCATCTAAACACACTTGTATTCCATCTAAATCATTTGGAATGGTTTGTTGTAAAAATTGAGTGTATTTTAATGCTCCTTCAGGGTATTCATCTACCGTACCTAATCCATTTGCACTCGGGCGAGGTAAGTTATCTTGATCTTCATCTAATAACGCTTCAATTTCTAATTCAGTATCGTCAAATAATTTAAACCCATCTGATCCAAAGAATTTAATCCCATTATCCGGCGCTGGGTTGTGTGAAGCTGAAATCATGACACCAGCTGCAGCCCCTTGAATACGTGTTAAGTAAGCTACTCCCGGAGTTGAAATAACACCTAATTTCATTACTTCAATTCCAACTGATAAAAGACCAGCAATCAAAGCTGATTCTAACATTTCACCAGAGATACGTGTATCTCTTCCAACTAAAACACGTGGATGTTCTTCTCCTTCAGCGTGTTGTGTTAAAACATACCCGCCATATCGTCCCAATTTAAAAGCTAATTCTGGAGTTAACTCAGAGTTAGCAACTCCTCTTACTCCATCTGTTCCAAAATATTTTCCCATTCTAATATTCCCCTTTTCAAAGTTTAAACCTTATCTATCTAGGTTTACTTTTTCTTATTCATTTTCTTCTTCATTGGATTCACTAGATGAGTCAACAGAGCCTTCACTCGATGATGTTGAGGAAGATTCACTTACTGAGTCTTCGATTTCTTCTTGTGTTGATCCATTAGATGAATTAGACTCGCTTGAATTTGAACTAGAACTTGAACTACTCTGATTCGATTCTGTTGTGTTTTGATTATTCTCTTGTGACTTTTTTTCAGTAACTGTCACCGTAACCTCAATTTTTTCTGGTTCTATAGCTGTTACACCTTCAAGTACAGGTAATTCAATTGTTTGTTTAGTTGTTTTAGTGATATCCGTTACATCGATATCAACTGGATAACTGCTTAAGCTATCTAATAGACCAGCTTCAGCTTGTATAGCAACTGTCGTAGCGGATTGATTGCTGATGCCTAATTCATAATTCAAATTCTCATCGCCAGTACCCGCTTGATTCAATACAATAGGTACTTCTTTAAGTACTGGTGTAACTGGTATGGTTACCGTTACTTCCTTAGGGTTAAGCTCAACATCTAATTTATTTCCCTCAGCATCCATAACTACAATCGGCAAAGTTTGAACGATATCCTCTGTAATATCTTCTTCTTTGTTGACCACAACCTTAACTATATCAACCTGGTCAATAGTAGAAGCAGTCCCTGTTAATTCAACAGTTTCGTAATTTAAAGAAGGCGAACCTGCTTTAAATTTTTCATTTATGAGTGAGTTATCAAATTCAACATCCACACTAAACGTTTCAACTTTTTTTTCTTCGATTGTTATCGTTACTTCTTCTGGCATAATCTTGTAGTCTAATTGAGGTGACAGTCCTTCCGCAACTAATTCAATAGTATGAGTCCCTACACCTAAATTATCTAAATCAGCTGCTACAACATCAAAATTTTTAGTTGTTTTCGTATTTAATACAATACTTGAAGGCCCCGATATTTCTACTGAAACAGTTTCTGGAAAACCTGTTACATAGTAATTACCTTGGTCAATTTCAACAACTATTGGCACTTCAAATATCGTGTCGGTTGTAGAAGCACTCAATCCATCGATTCCGCTAGTCTGTACCCTATTATTACTGCTGTTTACATACGTAAAAAGAAGAATAGCAAATGCGAGTGCAATGATCTTCATAAACCATGGATTATTGTAAATTTTCTCCATTATTTAGAAGCCCCCTTTTTAAAACTATCCACCATTTCTTGAAAAGAATTTTTCTTTTCTTCTTCTTCAACAATAATCAAGTTTTTACTTAAGAATTTTTCAAAATCTTCTTTAGATAATTCTCTTAACAATTCACCTTTATACGAAACACTTACTCCACCAGTTTCTTCAGAAACAATAATCGTTATAGCATCCGTTACTTCACTTAAACCAATTGCAGCACGATGCCTTGTCCCAAGTTCTTTAGAGATAAGCGTACTTTCTGACAGTGGCAAATAACTAGCCGCAGACGCAATTTTATAATCTCTAATAATAACTGCTCCATCATGTAATGGTGTATTGGGTATAAAAATATTAATCAATAACTCACTAGAGATATCTGCATCTAATGGGATACCCGTTCCAATAAACTCATCTAGTTCTGTATCCATTTGGATAGAAATCAAAGCACCAATTCTTCTTTTTGCCATATATTGAACAGCCTTTACCAAATGCTGAACTAAGTTTTCTCCAGGATTAACTTTTCTTTTTGTTCGATTAAAAAATGATCCGCGTCCAAGATGTTCTAGTCCTCTCCGCATTTCAGGTTGGAAAATAATAATCATTGCTAAGACACTCCATTGAATAACTAAATCTACGATCCAATCAACTGTCTGCAATTCCAAGAAGAAACTAACTATCTTTATGATTATGATAACGGCAATTCCTTTTAATAATTGTACAGCTCTTGTACCACGCAAAATTTTAATAAGTTGATAGATAAAAAATGTCACCACTAATATATCTACTACATTTAGAAAATTGCGCCACGTTACTACTTGTGACCAATCTATAGACATATGCGCACCTCCGATAATGTTTCTGATTGTCACCCATTGTGTATTATACCATATTATTTCTTACGAATAACACTAATCTATCTATTTAATACCCGTTAATTATTCTAAAAATTAATCGAATTATTATTTTTAAATACAAAAAAAGCTTGTAACGTTTATCCGTTACAAGCTGCTGTTATGAGTCATGCAGGATTCGAACCTGCGACCCTCTGATTAAAAGTCAGATGCTCTACCAACTGAGCTAATGACTCATTTAAAATGAATTTGCATGGCAACGTCCTACTCTCACAAAGGGAAACCCTTCACTACCATCGGCGCTTAGAAGCTTAACTACTGTGTTCGGCATGGGAACAGGTGTGACCTTCTTGCCATCATCACCACACAATTTTCATTTTGTATCTTTCTTGCATATTAATGCAACTGGGCTAGCTGGATTCGAACCAACGCGTGAGGGAGTCAAAGTCCCTTGCCTTACCGCTTGGCTATAGCCCATAAATGGTGGAGGGGGGCAGATTCGAACTGCCGAACCCGAAGGAGCGGATTTACAGTCCGCCGCGTTTAGCCACTTCGCTACCCCTCCATAATTAAATTATCTTTAATATCAAATGACCAACTAAACGTATGCCGGCTAAAGGAGTTGAACCCTCGACCCTCTGATTACGATTCAGATGCTCTACCAACTGAGCTAAGCCGGCAAATATTTAATAATAAAGAATATGACCCGTACGGGAATCGAACCCGTGATACCGCCGTGAAAGGGCGGTGTCTTAACCGCTTGACCAACGGGCCAAAATTGCTAGAACTATTCAAGCACAAGATATATTATATAAATAATTCACGTAAATGTAAAGACTATTCTTTCATTTTTTTGTATTTTTAATCATTTTATAATCTTAAAACTATTATTTAGATGTGAAATAAAAAAGGGACTATGAACAATTACTAATCCATAGCCACCTTACCAAAAAAAATCAGTTAATTCAATACCTGTTCACTATTCAGCTTCTATACTTTTATACTTTTCCGGTTTCCGATCAAATAAAGCTTTTGCATATGGACAAAGAGGAACAATTTTCTTACCTTCTTTTTCCATTTCTTCTACTACTTTATCAACAAGTTGTGCTGCAATTCCTTGACCTCTTAATGAAGGATCTACAAATGTGTGATCTAAAATCACCTTATCTTCACCAGAAGGGACATAAGTTACTTCTGCAATTAACTTTCCTGATTCATCATTTTTAAAGAAACTATTTCCATTTTTTTCAAATTCCATGTTAACACTTCCTTTTTAATTTACTTCTTTAAGTTTAACACTTCTTGAATTAGATACCAAGAAAAGCCTTACAAAAACCATAGTACATTATTACTTACTTAAAGCGAAGCACAATTTTCCCCATTTGTTCAGCATTATTTAATCGATTAAACGCCATTTCATAATTTTCAATATCATACACACTATCAATAATAGGTTTTATGGAATGAGTTTCGATAAAACGCAGCATTTCCTCATACTCATCTTTACTTCCCATAGTTGTTCCTTTTAATGTATATTGTCCATAAAAGAATTCTCTTAGATTAAATTCAACTTTATCACCTGTGGAAGACCCAAATAAAACCATTATTCCTCCTTTTTTTAATTGTTTTAATGATTGATTAAAAGTTGCGGCTCCTACTGACTCTATTACAATATCTACTTTTTCTCCATCTAATTCTGTTTCCCAATCCTTATGACTGTCTATAATTTTATCTGCTCCTAAATTTAGAGCTTCTTCTAATTTTTCTTTTGAACGCGAGGTCACATAAACTTTCGCACCAACTGCCTTAGCAAATTGAAGCATATAAGTAGCCACGCCGCCACCAATTCCTGGGATAAGAATAGTTTGCAGACTGGAGACTTCTCCTTTTGTAAAAAGGGCTCTGTACGCAGTCAATGCACTCAAAGAAAGAACTCCAGCTTCCTCCCACGTTAAATATTTTGGTTTTAAGGCTATAAATTGTTCATTACTAACAAATTCTTCTGAGAATGTACCTTGTAATGGATTTCCTAATATTTGAAATTTTTCTGGAGGGGCTTCACTTTTAGTTGTCCACCCAATACTAGGATTTATTATTACTTCATCTCCTACTTTAAATAAAGATACCTCTGAGCCTATTTCACTGATAATTCCTGCTCCATCCGATCCAGTTATTAAAGGCTCGCTTATATTTTTGTGGCTTTCAATGGTTGCTAAATCTCGGTGATTTAAACCTATAGTTTTAATTTTAATACGTACATCATTCTTGCCCAAATTGTTAGTTTTAATATCTTTAAGGCTAAGTCCTTGTATTCCTTCAATCTTTTCATGTACTAAAGCTTTCAAATTCATCTTCCTCTCTTCGTCTTACTTTTCTACCTTTAAGTATATCAGTACTTCAAGTCAGACACAAAGAGAGAGCTCTAATAAAATTTATTCAAACGAAAAAGAGACCCCTAAGATCAAGGTCTCTTCTATCGTATTATTCGTAAGCCACTTGCCGGATTCGAACCGGCGACCTCTTCCTTACCATGGAAGCGCTCTACCGACTGAGCTAAAGCGGCACTACTAAATCAATACTATTTATTTGCAAAAAAAAAGAACTCCGCAAGTAGGACTCGAACCTACGACATCATGATTAACAGTCATGCGCTACTACCAACTGAGCTATTGCGGAATAATTAATTGAATCTGCGTGGCAGCGTCCTACTCTCACAAAGGGAAACCCTTCACTACCATCGGCGCTAAGAAGCTTAACTGCTGTGTTCGGCATGGGAACAGGTGTGACCTTCTTGCCATCGCCACCACACAAATTTCAATCTAGAGAACGTTGTTCTCTCAAAACTGGATAAGTTAAAAGTTTGTTCTTCGTTTAGAAACCGTCGTACACCGTTTATTCTTTGGTTAAGTCCTCGACCGATTAGTATTGGTCCGCTCCATCTATCGCTAGACTTCCACTTCCAACCTATCAACCTGATCATCTCTCAGGGGTCTTACTCACTTACGTGATGGGAAATCTCATCTTGAGGGGGGCTTCACGCTTAGATGCTTTCAGCGTTTATCCCGTCCACACATAGCTACCCAGCAATGCCCTTGGCAGAACAACTGGTACACCAGAGGTGTGTCCATCCCGGTCCTCTCGTACTAAGGACAGCTCCTCTCAAATTTCCTACGCCCGCGACGGATAGGGACCGAACTGTCTCACGACGTTCTGAACCCAGCTCGCGTACCGCTTTAATGGGCGAACAGCCCAACCCTTGGGACCGACTACAGCCCCAGGATGCGATGAGCCGACATCGAGGTGCCAAACCTCCCCGTCGATGTGGACTCTTGGGGGAGATAAGCCTGTTATCCCCAGGGTAGCTTTTATCCGTTGAGCGATGGCCCTTCCATGCGGAACCACCGGATCACTAAGCCCGACTTTCGTCCCTGCTCGACTTGTAGGTCTCGCAGTCAAGCTCCCTTATGCCTTTACACTCTGCGAATGATTTCCAACCATTCTGAGGGAACCTTTGGGCGCCTCCGTTACACTTTAGGAGGCGACCGCCCCAGTCAAACTGCCCGTCAGACACTGTCTCCCAGCCCGATAAGGGCTGTGGGTTAGAGTGGTCATACAGCAAGGGTAGTATCCCACCAACGCCTCCACCAAGACTGGCGTCCTGGCTTCAATGGCTCCTACCTATCCTGTACAAGCTGTACAAACACTCAATATCAAACTGCAGTAAAGCTCCATGGGGTCTTTCCGTCCTGTCGCGGGTAACCTGCATCTTCACAGGTACTATAATTTCACCGAGTCTCTCGTTGAGACAGTGCCCAGATCGTTACGCCTTTCGTGCGGGTCGGAACTTACCCGACAAGGAATTTCGCTACCTTAGGACCGTTATAGTTACGGCCGCCGTTTACTGGGGCTTCAATTCTGAGCTTCGCCCGAGAGCTAACCCATCCTCTTAACCTTCCAGCACCGGGCAGGCGTCAGCCCCTATACGTCATCTTACGATTTTGCAGAGACCTGTGTTTTTGATAAACAGTCGCCTGGGCCTATTCACTGCGGCTGACCAATTGGTCAGCACCCCTTCTCCCGAAGTTACGGGGTCATTTTGCCGAGTTCCTTAACGAGAGTTCTCTCGCACACCTTAGGATTCTCTCCTCGACTACCTGTGTCGGTTTGCGGTACGGGCAGTTTGTTTCTAACTAGAAGCTTTTCTTGACAGTGTGACATCGGGAACTTCGGTACTTAATTTCCCTCCCCATCACAACTTGTTCTTAAAGAAGCAAGCATTTGACTCACTTCAAAACTTGTTGCTTGGACGCGCATATCCAACAGCGCGTATTCCTTAGCCTACTGTGTCCCTCCATTGTTCAAACAAAACAAACTGGTACAGGAATCTCAACCTGTTGTCCATCGTCTACGCCATTCGGCCTCGACTTAGGTCCCGACTAACCCTGGGAGGACGAGCCTTCCCCAGGAAACCTTAGTCATTCGGTGGACGGGATTCTCACCCGTCTTTCGCTACTCATACCGGCATTCTCACTTCTAAGCGCTCCACTAGTCCTCACGATCTAGCTTCAACGCCCTTAGAACGCTCTCCTACCATAGAACCAATGGTTCTATCCACAGCTTCGGTGTTATGTTTAGCCCCGGTAAATTTTCGGCGCAGGGTCACTCGACTAGTGAGCTATTACGCACTCTTTAAATGATGGCTGCTTCTGAGCCAACATCCTAGTTGTCTAAGCAACTCCACATCCTTTTCCACTTAACATAAACTTTGGGACCTTAGCTGGTGGTCTGGGCTGTTTCCCTTTCGACTACGGATCTTATCACTCGCAGTCTGACTCCCGGATATAAATCAATGGCATTCGGAGTTTATCTGAATTCGGTAACCCGAGAAGGGCCCCTAGTCCAAACAGTTGCTCTACCTCCATGATTCTAATTCCGAGGCTAGCCCTAAAGCTATTTCGGAGAGAACCAGCTATCTCCAAGTTCGATTGGAATTTCTCCGCTACCCACACCTCATCCCCGCATTTTTCAACATACGTGGGTTCGGTCCTCCAGTGCGTATTACCGCACCTTCAACCTGGACATGGGTAGATCACTTGGTTTCGGGTCTACGACCACATACTCATTCGCCCTATTCAGACTCGCTTTCGCTACGGCTCCGTCTCATCAACTTAACCTCGCATGGGATCGTAACTCGCCGGTTCATTCTACAAAAGGCACGCTATCACCCATTAACGGGCTTTAACTATTTGTAGGCACACGGTTTCAGGGGCTATTTCACTCCTCTTCCGAGGTTCTTTTCACCTTTCCCTCACGGTACTGGTTCACTATCGGTCACTAGGGAGTATTTAGCCTTGGGAGATGGTCCTCCCGGATTCCGACGGAATTTCTCGTGTTCCGCCGTACTCAGGATACTGATCAGAGTGGATGTGGTTTCGGATACAGGGCTTTTACCTTCTTCGGCAGACCTTTCCAGGTCGCTTCTCCTACCAAATCCATTTATGACTCTATGTGTTCAGTCCTACAACCCCAGAAAGCAAGCTTTCTGGTTTGGGCTATTCCCGTTTCGCTCGCCGCTACTCAGGGAATCGATTTTTCTTTCTCTTCCTGCAGGTACTTAGATGTTTCAGTTCTCTGCGTCTACCTCTACTAACCTATGTATTCAGTTAGCAGTAACATCCTATCAAAGATGCTGGGTTCCCCCATTCGGAAATCTTTGGATCAAAGCTTACTTACAGCTCCCCAAAGCATATCGGCGTTAGTCCCGTCCTTCATCGGCTCCTAGTGCCAAGGCATTCACCGTGCGCCCTTATTAACTTAACCTATGGTTAATCGTTAATGTTCAATACTCATCTTACGATGAGAACCTTAAAAAACTCATTTTTAAAACTTTTCGGTGTGTTTCTGGTTTCTTACTTGAATTACAATTTTTAACTTTATCCAGTTTTCAAAGAACAACTTTTTTTGCAACATTAGTTGCAATGGAGCCTAGCGGGATCGAACCGCTGACCTCCTGCGTGCAAGGCAGGCGCTCTCCCAGCTGAGCTAAGGCCCCAAGAGCATATTTAAATTAATTATGAAAGATTTTTGACCTCTCAAAACTAAACAAAGTAAGTACGAATGTGTGGGTTTCCGTTATATTCCTTAGAAAGGAGGTGATCCAGCCGCACCTTCCGATACGGCTACCTTGTTACGACTTCACCCCAATTATCTGTCCCACCTTAGGCGGCTGGCTCCCAAAAGGGTTACCTCACCGACTTCGGGTGTTACAAACTCTCGTGGTGTGACGGGCGGTGTGTACAAGACCCGGGAACGTATTCACCGCGGCGTGCTGATCCGCGATTACTAGCGATTCCGGCTTCATGCAGGCGAGTTGCAGCCTGCAATCCGAACTGAGAATGGCTTTAAGAGATTAGCTTGGCCTCGCGACCTTGCGACTCGTTGTACCATCCATTGTAGCACGTGTGTAGCCCAGGTCATAAGGGGCATGATGATTTGACGTCATCCCCACCTTCCTCCGGTTTATCACCGGCAGTCTCACTAGAGTGCCCAACTGAATGCTGGCAACTAATAATAGGGGTTGCGCTCGTTGCGGGACTTAACCCAACATCTCACGACACGAGCTGACGACAACCATGCACCACCTGTCACTTTGTCCCCGAAGGGAAAGCTCTATCTCTAGAGTGGTCAAAGGATGTCAAGACCTGGTAAGGTTCTTCGCGTTGCTTCGAATTAAACCACATGCTCCACCGCTTGTGCGGGTCCCCGTCAATTCCTTTGAGTTTCAACCTTGCGGTCGTACTCCCCAGGCGGAGTGCTTAATGCGTTAGCTGCAGCACTGAAGGGCGGAAACCCTCCAACACTTAGCACTCATCGTTTACGGCGTGGACTACCAGGGTATCTAATCCTGTTTGCTCCCCACGCTTTCGAGCCTCAGCGTCAGTTACAGACCAGAGAGTCGCCTTCGCCACTGGTGTTCCTCCACATATCTACGCATTTCACCGCTACACGTGGAATTCCACTCTCCTCTTCTGCACTCAAGTTCTCCAGTTTCCAATGACCCTCCCCGGTTGAGCCGGGGGCTTTCACATCAGACTTAAAGAACCGCCTGCGCTCGCTTTACGCCCAATAAATCCGGACAACGCTTGCCACCTACGTATTACCGCGGCTGCTGGCACGTAGTTAGCCGTGGCTTTCTGGTTAGATACCGTCAGGGGATGAGCAGTTACTCTCATCCTTGTTCTTCTCTAACAACAGAGTTTTACGATCCGAAAACCTTCTTCACTCACGCGGCATTGCTCCGTCAGACTTTCGTCCATTGCGGAAGATTCCCTACTGCTGCCTCCCGTAGGAGTCTGGGCCGTGTCTCAGTCCCAGTGTGGCCGATCACCCTCTCAGGTCGGCTACGTATCATCGCCTTGGTGAGCCATTACCTCACCAACTAGCTAATACGCCGCGGGTCCATCCATAAGCGGTAGCCGAAGCCACCTTTTTTCCATCTGTCAGGAGACAATTGGAAATATGCGGTATTAGCATCCGTTTCCGGATGTTATCCCCCTCTTATGGGCAGGTTACCCACGTGTTACTCACCCGTCCGCCACTCTTTTGTCTCGGTGGGTGCAAGCACCCGGTGAAACAAAAGCGTTCGACTTGCATGTATTAGGCATGCCGCCAGCGTTCGTCCTGAGCCAGGATCAAACTCTCATATAAAATGATGCTTGAAGCTCATTATTGATTGCTAGCGAATAATTATTCACTATATTTGTTACTGTTGACTCAGCAATGCTGAGTCACCCTCACATTTGGTTCGTCTTACTTTGTTTAGTTTTCAAAGGTCAATCTCTTCATCTGACAACTATTGAAGTATAACACCTTCACATTATGCTGTCAACGATTATTAATAATTATTTTTTTATCTGTATAATTATCCAAGTAACCGCTTCACTTTAGTTTTGGTGACTAGAATATAGTAACACGTATCATCCTAGCTGTCAACACTAATTTTCACATCTTTTTTTACGTTGCTGCTTCTTCTGTAACAACGTGTTCTACTATAACAAGAATTTCTTTTTTCGTCAATACCAAATAGTTAATTTTTATTATTCAAAATGCATTTTAATAAAAAATATACAATAATTATCTTTTATTAAAATGCAATCCAATCTTTTTCTTTACTCTTTGTCTTCAACCATAAAAGAAAAATCAGTATCCTCTTTTTTTACAACCATTAACAACCCATCACCCAAAGGCACAATACTTGATTCTAAAGAAGGGTGTTGCATAACTACTTCTAGAAAGGCATTTAACTTACGGTGAATAGTTCTTCTATTTTTAGGAATATCTTCTTTGGGGGATAAGATCGTTCCCCCTTGTAAAACATCATCTACAATCAACATTCCACCAACTTTTAACAGCCGCATACAATCTGGAAAGAAATCATAGTATTTAGATTTCGCACTGTCCATAAAGATAAAATCATACGGCCCATCCAGAGTTGCAAGTATATCCGCAGCTTGGCCTTCTAATAATGTAACTTTATCCGTCAACCCAAGTTCTTCATAATTCTTTCTCGCTTTTTGAATCATTAAATCATAACGATCAATCGTCGTGACATGACCATCCTTACCTACGTGTTGCGACATTAAACTTGAAGAAAAACCAATAGCAGCACCAATCTCCAAAATTTGTTTAGGCTTTATTTGACCCAATAACAAGTTCAAAAAAACAACTGTTTCATGAGGAATAATTGGCACCCCGTCTTTATTGGCTTGTCGCTCAATTTCTCCTAATTTTCCATCTAGAGGTTTTTGCTTTTTACGCATAAACTCTACTACTTCTTTATCCACAACTGGCCGATACATCATTTCATTTCTTACCATGTTTTCCCCACTCTTCTAATAGTATCTATCTTTTCCTTCTATCTGCTTTTTTATTATAGAATGCTACGTACTTTCAAACAAGTTAAAATTATTATTCCTTAACTACTTTACCTTACTGAAGAAAATTTTTCCTGACTTTCAAAAGCATTGGCTACCTTACCGGCTATATGTTATCATCAACTTAAATAAACCAAACCAATCCTTAAAGGAGGATACAGTCATGCTTATAAAATCTCTTTGCATACCAAAGAAAAAATTAACTACAGTAAGTGAAACGGTCACTCTTCAAGAAGCAATCGATATACTTGAAACTTCAGGTTTTCGTTGTGTCCCTATCTTAGATGAAACTGGAACGATTTTCAGAGGGAACATTTACAAAATGCATATTTATCGTCATAAAGCTAATGGCGGAGATATGAATTTACCTGTTACTCATTTATTAAAAAATGCTACAAAGTTCATTTCTATCGAAGCTTCTTTTTTCAAAGTTTTCTTCTCCATCAAAGAATTGCCTTACATTTCAGTATTGGATGAAGACAATCGTTTTTATGGAATTTTAACTCACAGCTCTTTATTGAATATGCTGCAACAATCTTGGAACGTCAACACTGGAAGTTACGTATTAACGATCGCTTCGACTGGTCAAAAAGGCGATTTAGCAAATATGGCGAAAATCATTAATCGTTTTTGTTCAATTTCAAGTTGCATTACTTTAGATGTTGAGCAAGATGACTTAGTTCGTCGCACTATGATCACTTTAGAATCTGGTGTTACAAAAGATATTGTAAAACAATTATCGAGTGCTTTGAGCAAAAAAGGGTTCCGCATTGTTGAAGTGGAAGATTTAAAGAATGCTATTTAAAGTTTTTAAATTAAAAAGTGGTTGGAACAATGTTCCAACCACTTTTTTATATTCATTTAGTTTTGAACCGAGGAAATAACAAATTGTTCAACTTACCATCTCCTAGGCTTATTATCCTTCTATTTGTTTATTGAAGTGAACTTTCTTATCAATATAAATCATAATTGGCATACCTATGCCCATTACGACAAGTTCTCCAATTGCTACTGTGAAGTAGCTAAACCAAAATGGTAATTGCAATGCTAAGTATAATTCCCAAGCAATCAACACTGAACCCAGGGTGAAACAAAGTGTATTTATACTCATCTTTATCCAAACATTTGTAATTTTCCTTGTTATACCGCTCATTATAAGCAAAGAAAGAAGCGAATGCGCAACCCCAAATACTAGATCATACACGACCATAGTTGAGAAAAAAAGATTAGAAATAAGCACTCCACCAACTATTCCGATGATGTATTTTTTATTAAAGACAGCTAAATGGTTTAACATTTCTGCTATTCTAAATTGGATTGCCCCAAATGACATAAAGGCTAGCAATGAAGTAACCACTACATACAATGATGCAATTACAGCATTTATTACCAAAGTTCTTATTTTCATTTTGTTCCTCCTAGTTTTTTTTCGTGGGATGGTCAACGAACCACGTTTTACAACTGTTACAGCATACCATTTAAACCCTATTTATTCAATTTTGTTTCAGTACTTAAATGTACTTTCAATAAAAAGACAAACAAAAAGCACTCCTAAATTTGCGAATGCTTTAATCACTTTTGTTATGTGTTCTGAGAAGTATTATATATGTCCAGACAATCCCACACTTATTTCAAGTGCTTCGTCTATTTTTTTCATCATTTTAAAATCTAATTGAGTCACTTTTTCTCGTAAACGTTGTTTGTCGATCGTCCTTATTTGTTCTAATAAGACAACAGAATTTTTTTCAAGATTATATTCTTCTGCTGATATTTCGACATGGGTAGGCATCTTAGCCTTTTGGATTTTAGCTGTTATCGCTGCAATAATAACGGTTGGACTGTAATGGTTGCCGACATTATTTTGAATAATCAAAACTGGACGCATTCCACCTTGTTCCGAACCTACAACTGGCGACAAATCAGCATAATAAATCTCTCCCCGTCTTACCATAGGCATTTTCCTCCTTATAATACCTGGTTAGAATTGGGCACCGACCTCTTTTTCACAAACTTCAAATTCATCACAAATATCAAGATTGATACGAGACATCTCTGCATATCCTTTGCGCATGGTATCATAGATTATTAAATTTTCTTCCAAGAAATAATTCATAACCGAATTAACAAATTCATTTTCATCAATATTTGCAATTGCACAATATTCTTTAACTTCTTTGTAAATCTCTGGTGCTAAATTAACTTTCATTATGTTGTCATTTTCATCCATTACCCCATACCTCCTAAAGATTGCCTTTTTCTACCCCATAAAAAAGGATCCACCTCAAGAACATGGTAACATGAAACGAACAGCATTTAAACTACAGATAACTTAAAAGCTTAAGTTTCATTTTATAGACAAATTTGATTTTATCTCTAAGTATGTTAACGCATTAATTAAGCTTTTCACTCTGAATTAATTGGAATAATTCTAATTAATTCAAGCCCCGCTGCCATCGTATGTACATCTAAATTTCAATCTGTTTTATTGTATCTATTCTCCTTATTCTATTTTTCTAAAATTACTTGTGCAGCAACAATTGAATCTGTATGCGTAATAGAAAGAAATACTTGTCCTTTGAAAGGGGAATTTTCAACAACCGGTTTACCATAACGATCAGGTATGATTTCAATATCCTGAAAACCTAACTTCCCAATACCCGTTCCCATGGCTTTTGAAAAAGCTTCTTTTGCTGCATATCTACCAGCTAAAAATTCCAACTTTCGAGTACCTTTTAAGCTAGAAAATATTTCTTGTTCTGCGGGTGTAAGTACACGTTCAGAAAAAGTCTCTCTTTTTAAATAGGCATCCTTTATGCGAGAAATTTCTGCTATATCTAACCCGATTCCTATAATCATTCTTTCTCCACCTTCTTTATACCTAACCTACTTCTTCTTATTACATAACTTAAATTTTATAATATTATCCTAATATTATCAAATAATACATCTCCTGTCACTTGTAAACGAAAAATAACAGACGTGTTTAAAAGGTTTCTAAAAATATTTTTATTTTCTATTGTTATCTATATAAAAAGAGGCTTGAGACAAATGTCTCAAGCCTCTTTTTATATACTTGTTTAGTCTTTATCACGTATAGTAAATTTGCGTTCTCCGCCAGCTTTACGACGGCTATCAGTAGTAGATTTACTACGGCTGTCTTTACGACGGTTGTCGCTTCCGCTACGTTTTGAATCTTTATTCCATTTTCCGCTAGCGCTTGAGCTTCCGCCACCACGACGTTCAGAAGGTTTACCACTACGGTTATTTCCGCCACGGTATCCGCCTTTACTTGCGCCTCGATTGCTTCCGCCGCCATGACTGCTTCCGCCTTTACGACCTGGTAATGGACGTTCTGGAGTAATTTTAACTGGTACTTCATCAGCGTCTTTTGTCACACTCTTCAAGAATGCAGCAGCAAGATCTTCAGCTGTGTAAGTTTCTAATAATTGTGCAGCAGCTTTTTCGTAACGATTCAAGCCATTAGCGTCAATAATAGAACCTACTTCGTCAATTGACGCTTTGATTTGACCTTCAAATGCTTCTGCATTTGTTGGTGGACGTAATGGTGTCATTGCTTTTTTCGTTAAGTCTTCAATAACACGCAAATATCCCATTTCATTAGGTGTAATGAAAGTTACAGAAACACCCTCTTTTCCTGCACGACCAGTACGTCCAATACGGTGAACATAGCTTTCTGGGTCTTGAGGAATATCATAGTTATATACGTGTGTAACTCCGGAAATATCTAATCCACGAGCTGCTACGTCAGTTGCTACTAAAACATCTAATTTACCTGTTTTAAAAGATTTTAACACGCTCATACGTTTTTGTTGAGAAAGATCGCCATGGATCCCTTCAGCACGGTATCCGCGAGCTTCTAATCCACGAGCTAATTCGTCTACACGACGTTTTGTACGGCCAAAAATGATTGTCAATTCTGGTGTTTGAACATCAAATAAACGAGTCATAATATCAAATTTTTCGAAGTCTTTACAACGTACAAAAAATTGTTCAATTAAACTATCAGACATTGTAGTTGCTTTAATTTGAACATGTTCAGGGTCTTTCATAAAGCGAACACCTATGCGTTTAATAGCAGGCGGCATTGTAGCAGAGAATAATAATGTTTGACGTACATCTGGAACTTCATGAATGATCGTTTCAATGTCATCGATGAATCCCATATTCAACATTTCGTCTGCTTCATCTAGTACTAATGTTTCAACATGTCCTAGTTTTAATGTTTTACGTTTGATGTGGTCTAATAAACGACCTGGTGTACCGACAACAATATGCGGTGCGTCTTTTAAAGCACGAATTTGGCGACTGATATCAGCTCCACCATAAACAACTTGAACACGGATTTTTTTATCGCGGCTTAAACGGAATAATTCTTCTTGTGTTTGGATAGCTAATTCACGAGTAGGTGCAATAACTAAACCTTGTACATTACGATTGGTTACATCAATTTTTTGTAACATTGGTAAACCAAATGCAGCTGTTTTACCAGTTCCTGTTTGTGCTTGCCCGATAACGTCTTTTCCTTCAAGTGCTAGTGGAATCGTTTGTGATTGGATCGGTGTTGCTTCCTCAAATCCTAAACGTTCTACTGATTTCAATAATTCAGGTGCTAATCCTAATTCTGTAAATTTCAATATATTTCCTCCCAATTTAAAACCTTAAAGAGAGATTTTTGCGAAATACAGGCACCTTCATTAGTTTAATCAATGCACCTGTTGCTGTAACTCCATATAAAAACTTGATGTTCGTTCGGTTGAATGTACACCAAGTTTTTCATTTCATATAAAAAACTTGAATTATTATCAAGTTTATCTGCTTATCTAGTTTCACAAAACCCTCGATGGTTTTATTTTTATTAAAGATTGTTCTTCAATCTAAACTATTCTATCATTTATATTTTAGTTTATCAATTGATTTGACCTTTTGTTTTCATGAACACGTTTCCTTTAAGTGTTTTCTTTCGAATCTGTGAATTCACCTGTTTTAGTCTGCGCTTTCACAATCTTTTGCTCATCTTATTGACATAATTTTCTACAAAAAAACTAAAAGATAGATTTTACGCCTCTCTTTTAGTTTCATTTTAACTAGTTGAAACGATTGATTATTAGTCTCTTCCGCCACCAAAGATGCGTAATAAACTGATAAAGATATTGATAAAATCTAGGTACAAACTTAAAGCTCCGCTAATTGCCAACGCTCCTAAGTTTTGTTCTCCAGAGTAATGAACATACAGTTCTTTTAATTTTTGAGTATCATAAGCTGTAAAGCCAATAAAAATTACAACTGTGATAAAAGATAGAACCATATCAGCAGGACCACTTTGTAAGAAGAACCCGTTTACTAACATGGCAATAATCAATCCGATCAATGCACCTCTTAATTGTCCTCCTAAAGATGTCAGATCCTTTTTAGTTGTAAATCCCACTAGACTCATACCTGCAAATGAGGCTGCTGTGGAAATAAATGCTGCTCCGATACTTCCTAAATCATACAACAAGAAAATAGAAGAGAGCGTAATCCCGTTGATAATTGCAAAAGCAATAAATCCAATGATTGATGCACCTGCAGATCTTAATTTAGCTCCATTAGATGCTAATTTCATAACCAATGCAATTTCAGCTATAAAAAAAGCAATCATTCCGAAGCGTGTGCCAAAAACTAAATTTAGAATAAAAGGGCTTTGTGCTGCATAAAAAGCTGTTATACCTGTTATCGTTAAACCTAATGCCATATAACTATAAATCGAAGCGAAAAATTTAGACATACTTGTTGTGCTTACTGCTTGATTGGAAACTTCTTTTCTTGGTGTATTCATATGGATCATTCCTCCTATTTAATCTTTAGTACAGTATACCAAATTTTTCTTATTTGTTAATCGGTCTTTAGACATATTTATTTATTCCTATGCTTGCAGCGCCCTTACAACAGAAAGTAAATCTGTTCCTAAACTTGATTTTAATAAAATGTAATCTCCCGGCTCAAGTTGTTCTTTAACAAATTGAATCAGCGGTTCTTTTCCCCCTGTAAAATAAAAAAGATTTTCTTTATCAAATTTTTCTTTCAAGGCTTCATACAACACACTCATTTGGTCCCCATAAAGAATAACTTTATCGATTTGACTCGGGTTAAGAGAATCTTTCACACTTAGATGTAACTCTGAAGACTGTTCTCCAAGTTCCAACATTTCGCCTAAAACAGCTAATCTCTTACCATTAGTTTCAAATGTACTAAAATTATCCAACACAGCTTTCATAGCAGTAGGGTTAGCGTTATAAGCATCGTTTAAGATACTGCTACCATTTACACCATCCAACCATTCCGTTCTATTTTTAGTCAATTGAAATTGAGCAAGTTTAGGCGCCGATTGTTCAACTGGTACACCCAAAACCTTCCCTACCGATAATGCAGCTAAAGCATTGTTGACATTATACGTTCCTAAAACAGGCAAAACGATTGTTAAATCCGGATCGTCATTTGTCACAAAACTTGTTTGATTCATTTGAGCGTTTATGTTTAATGGATACAAGTCATTTGTTTCAGCGGTTCCAAAGGTTTTCAATTGTTTATCTGCTAAATTTCCGACTCTTTCTTGCAATAAAATTTCTTCCCCTGGGTAGATCAGCACACCATTTTCTTTTAAACCTAAACTAATTTCCATTTTAGCATCAGCAATCCCTGCTCTGGATCCAAAAAACTCAATGTGCGACTCACCGATCATTGTTATAACCGCAACATCCGGTTCAGCCAATTCGGACAGCACTTTGATTTCTCCAGCATGGTTCATACCCATTTCTAAAATGATAACCTCAGTGTCTTCTGGCATTTCTAAAATCGTTATTGGAAGACCGATATGATTATTAAAATTTCCTTGGGTCTTATGAACACGGTATTGACTAGATAAAACAGCATCTGTCATATCTTTTGTAGTCGTTTTCCCATTGCTTCCGGTAATTCCTACTACCTTGGGATGAATTTTAGCTAAATAGAATTTAGCTAAATCTTGCAAAGCTTGCAACGTATCTTTTACTTGGATAACAGGAAAAACATCTTCTACTTCAATAGGTAATTTCGCTAAAGATTTACTCCACAAAGAAACTACAGCTCCATTTTCAATTGCTTTTAAAATAAATTCATGCCCATCGTTGTTCCCTAATAATGGTACAAATAATGAACCTTTTACTAATTTACGCGTATCGAATTCAACTGATGTTATTTTTTCATCTGACCATTTACTTGTATCATTTAACGCTCCCACTGCTACTGCAATTTCTTTTATTGTTAAAGAAATCATAATTGCCCTCCTTAATTCCACTTAAATAAAACACCGTTCTTGAAAGAAACAGAGACCAGGACATACATCCCAGCCTCTGTTTCTATCGCTAATTTTCATTACTCATAGTTAGTCATTATCTTGAAAAGACAGACGCTCTTGATGTCTTCTTAAAGCTAGTTGAATCAATTCTTCAACTAAATCGCCGTAGTTCAACCCAGTATTTTTCCATAGAGTAGGATACATACTAAATTGGGTGAAACCAGGCATCGTATTTACCTCATTAATGAATAACTCTTCATTGCTGGTTAAAAAGAAATCACAACGACTCAATCCACTTCCATCAAGGGCTTGAAAAGCTCGCACTGCATATTCACGTAACCGTACATTAACTTCTTCAGAAACCAAAGCCGGTATTTGCATGACCACGTCATTGTTGATGTATTTTGAATCATAATCATAGAAATCAACTGTTTTCACTAATTCACCTGGAACTGAAACGTGGATATCATCATTTCCCAGAACAGCTACTTCAATTTCTCTAGCCTCGATTCCTTGCTCAACAACAATTCTTCGGTCATAGCGTAAAGCTAATTCGATAGCACTAATTAGATCTTCTCTATTCTCAGCTTTACTAATTCCGACACTGGAACCAAGATTAGCCGGTTTTATATACATTGGATAAAATAATGTTCCTTCACATTGTTTAAAAACACTTTCTTGATCATTCAGCCATTGCACTTTTCGTACAGGAACATATGGAACTTGTGGTAAACCAGCTTGTTGAAAAAGCTGTTTACTAATGATCTTATCCATGCCACATGCACTAGCTAAGACACCAGCCCCTACATAAGGCATTCCAATGACTTCAAATAGCCCTTGAACTGTTCCATCTTCTCCATTAGGTCCATGTAAAACAGGAAAAACTACTGCGCTTTCTTCTTTTATATCTGAAGGTTGAATCAATATACCTTCAGAAGATTGATTTACACCAGTTATAAAATGAGCTTTATCTGAAACTGTTAATTTTAAAGACTCTGAATTCTCAACATCGCTAGCTTGTTGAATGATAGCACCTTTTATCCACTGCCCACTCTTTGTAATATATATAGGCTCTACTTCATAATAATCATAATACACTTCTTTAATAATAGAAAAAGCAGTCAGAATTGAAATATCGTGTTCTGCACTCTTTCCACCATATACTAGAAAGATTTTCATTTAGTTATCCTCCGAATTTACTTAGGTATCTTTACCTCAAACTCTTTATAATTCAAGAAGTATTGTACCATATTTTTTTATATAAAAATAGCGTACATATTTCGAAACAACAATTAAAAAAAGCCCTTCAAGCAGCGCATCTATTCAATCTGGCAGAACTTTCCCTTACCAGACTGAACCAATTCGTTCACTTTTAGAGCTTTATCTTATATTGGCTGTAAACTACTTTCTTCTTTAAAAAACCATTTTTGATCCTTTTCATCTAAACAAATGTGTCCCATTAGATCTTTTTCTAAGAAATTTTTGTTTAGAGATTTCATTCGATCTTCTGTTAGATACACAGGTATTTCATAAATTCCTTGGTTACACTTCATATTTTCGAATGAGAAAAGCACTCCTTCTCTAAGTAACGGGAGCAATTCTTTGACATCCGAAATTGGCATACGTGCAATTTTTTTGGCTTTTTTAAAAAGAAAGACATTTTTTTTATCATTTATTTTCTTCTCTACATTATTCGTTATATTGACTGATAAAATACTATAAAATTGTTCTAATTTTCGATAATATACTTTTGTCATCCCTTTGGGTAGCGTTAAATGGATAAAATTATTTTGTAGTTTATAATAAAAAGGCGAATGCAGATGTGTATGGGCGTGTGCAATATAAAGCAGCTCAGAAATTTCAATTGGTGTCAGTTGTCTCATTAATTCGATACTTTCGAAATCAATCCAATTAGAAGGAACACCATTCGTAGGTTGATTTTGGTCAAAGTATTCTTGAACTTTTGCTAATCCTCGTACCATACGAAAACCAGTGTGAGAATCATACTCACCAATACCTTTGGGGGCAGTCAGCAATAAAATATTTTTTGGCGGTTTTTTGACAACATCTTTGTATTCGTTCATCGTGATTCCTTTACTCAAAACAGCATTTGTAATAGTATCTAAATGAACATAAGTAGCTTCTGAAGGCACGACACATTTCTCCCCTTGTCTTTTATCCCTTTCATTGTACTACTTGCATCTCAACTAATCTGTATCAGTTAGGTGATATTCTGGTTACAAACAAACCTTGCAACCGTTTTATTAAGTCATTAATATGACAATTGCGCGCGTTACAATGAAATAAATTATTTATTAAAAAAATAAAAATAACTTACTCTCTATTGTAAATCAAACTATTACTAACTAACTTTAGAATCTACCCTCTCAATCAGATAAGAGACTAAATTATTTCGTCTTTTAAGTTGAATACCCAATTCATGAATTTACCCATCTTTCTCTTTTATCGTACCAAAACGCAAAAAAAGGTTGGACAATTGTCCAACCTTTTTCCAAAAAAACAAGATATTATTAAGCTTCTTCTTTTTTGTTTGCGTCTGCGATACCATATTTTTTGTTGAAACGGTCCACACGTCCGTCTGCTTGTGTAAATTTTTGACGTCCTGTGTAGAATGGGTGTGAGTCAGATGAAATTTCGACACGGATCATTGGGTAAGTAGAACCGTCTTCCCATTCAACTGTTTCACTTGAATTTTTAGTTGAACCTGATAAGAATTTATAGCCTGTTGTAGTATCCATAAACACAACTTGTCTGTAATCTGGATGAATTGCTTGTTTCATATATGAATCTCTCCTTGTGCCCTGATGCATCTGCTGAATCAGAGTTCTTATTTTGTCTTTAGACAACATTAGCATGATAGCATATTTGTCTACACAAAGCAATCACTTTTTATTAGAAATTAAACCTGTTAAACAAAAATCATTAGCGATGAGAACTTCTTGAATTTCTTGTTTGAGTAATGGTTTTATCCGTGAAATGCTCAAAAAAATCTTGATTGTTTTCTGATTTACGCAGCCCTTTTATAAATTGATCTGTTAGATCTAAAGCATCTCCGATCATTGCATGCCGCAATTTCCAAATCATTTCTAATCTACTATTTTCCAATAAAAGTTCTTCTTTTCGTGTACTTGATTTTTTAATATCGATTGCTGGGAAAATACGACGTTCAGCAAGTTCTCTTGATAAGTGTAATTCTGAATTCCCTGTACCTTTAAATTCTTCATAGATCATATCGTCCATTCGGCTTCCAGTGTCTACTAAGGCTGTCGCCAGAATCGTTAAGCTTCCACCTTCTTCAATATTTCTCGCAGCTCCAAAAAATCGCTTAGGACGATACAATGCTGCCGGATCCAAACCACCACTTAAGGTTCTTCCACTTGGAGGAAGAACCAAGTTGTAAGCACGAGCTAAACGTGTGATGCTATCCATTAAAATAATAACGTCTCGTTTATCTTCCACTAATCGCATGGCTCTTTCTAAAACCAATTCTGTTACACGTACATGGTTTTGTGGTTGCTGGTCAAAAGTTGAAGAGACAACTTCTCCTTTTACACTTCTTTCAATATCCGTCACTTCTTCTGGACGTTCATCAATCAATAAAATAATCAACTCTGCATCAGGATAATTTTCAGCGATTCCATTTGCGATTTCTTTTAATAAAATAGTTTTCCCTGCTTTAGGAGGTGCTACAATCAAACCCCTTTGACCAAAACCTACGGGAGCTAAAATATCTATCATGCGGTTTGAAATCTTAGTTTGTGTTGTTTCCAGAGTAATTTGTTTTTCAGGATAAAGAGGTGTTAACGCTGGGAAGTGAGGACGTTCTTTTGCATCTTCCGGATCTTTCCCATTCACAAGGTTCACGTGCATTAGACCATAATAACGTTCAGATGGTTTTGGCGGTCTAGCTTTACCCGACACTTTATCTCCATTTCTCAAACCAAAACGTTTGATTTGAGAAGAAGAAATATAAATATCTTCTTTACTAGGTGTGTAGTTGATTGGGCGCAAAAAACCAAAATCTTGTTGTGCCATAATATCTAGCACACCTTCTACAATAAAAAATCCTTGTTTTTCTTCTTGCGCCCTTATAACAGCCAATGCTAATTCTTTTTTATTCATCTGGCTATAGTAAGGTATTTTGAGTTCTTTTGCATAGTTGTAAATCTCTTTTAATGTTTTCAATTCTAATTGGGCTAATGTTAGTAACTCACTCATATTCGTTAACTCCTATTTATTTTCATCTTCAATCATACGAACATCTGCACCTAAAGCCGTTAATTTCTCTATGATTTGATCGTAACCGCGTAAAATATTTTCAACACCAGTAATCGTTGTTGTTCCCTTTGCCATTAAACCTGCAGTTACAAGGCAAGCTCCCGCTCTTAAATCGCTAGCTTCTACTTCTACACCTTGCAATTGGCTTGGTCCTTCAAGCAGGATCATATCACTTTCAACACGAGCATTCGCTCCCATTCGGACCAGCTCAGGTATGTGTTTAACTCTTTTAGGGTATATAGTATCTGTAATTAAAGAGGTACCAGTTGCTTTTAGTAAAAGAGGTGTTAAAGGTTGTTGTAAATCCGTTGCAAAGCCGGGATACGGAAGTGTTTTTACATTTATCGGTTTTAAATGAGTAGCTTCTTTAACCAAGATACTGTCTTCCCCAATTTCCATTGGTACACCCATTTCTTCCATTTTAGCCACTAGGCCTTCTAAGTGTTCGACAATAACGTTTTTCACTAAAACTTCTGATCCGGCAGCTGCTGCCATAGACAGATAAGTCCCAGCTTCAATACGATCTGGGATGATCGTATGGCGGCAACCATGCAATTCGTCAACACCATCAATACGGATCACATCGGTACCTGCTCCTCTTATTTTTGCACCCATATTATTTAATAAGGTAGCCACATCAATAATTTCTGGTTCACGAGCAGCATTTTCAATAATCGTTTTGCCTTTAGCTTTCACTGCAGCTAACATAATATTAATAGTAGCTCCGATCGAAACAACATCTAGATACATTCGGGTACCGACTAATCCATTTTGATCTGTTCGTAAATACATAGCTCCCATTTCACTATCCACGGTTGCTCCTAAAGCACGGAATCCTTTTAAATGTTGATCTATTGGTCGAGGTCCTAAAAAGCATCCTCCAGGCAAACCTACAACACCTTTGCCAAACTTGGTTAATAAAGCACCCATAAAATAATAAGACGCTCGTAAACTTTTGATTTTTCCATTTGGCATAGGAATTGAGACTATGTGAGTTGGATCTATGGTAAGTGTTGTTCCCTCAAATGTGGTATCCACATTCATGACATTCAGAATATCAATCAATGAGTGGACATCTTGAATATCTGGTACACCTTCTAAAACAACAGGCGAATCTGCCAAAATTGCTGCCGGAATCAAAGCAACTGTACTATTTTTTGCTCCATTGATGGTTACTTCGCCAGATAATTTTCTCCCACCATTAATGACTAATTTCTTCATGTTGTACCTCCATCTTTTTTCTAAAAAGGTTGTTTCTTCTAAAAAATAAGAAAACTGGGTAAATTTTATATATTCTTAAACAGGTTATTTTTATTTGATTAATTTTATGAAATCAACACAACTTTTTCTGATAACAACTGTATTGATTTTAGCCTTTTTACCTATGTAAACAAGCTGTTTTAATCTTACTACATCTCAAAACAACTTACAATTACTATATCTTTCAGCTAATTTAACCGGATCATAAATGTTAGCTTTATCCTTCTAATAAGATGAAAAGGGCAAAAAAAAGAGGTTGGGATACTATCCCGAACCTCTTTCGATTAATTGTCATTGTTAAGCTTTGTTAGAAGATCCAAATCTTTGCATAGTTTGTGTAACTGTAGCAATGATTGCAGCTTTACCTGGTGCAATAACTTTACGTGGGTCATAAACTTTATCATCAGAGTTTAATTTTTCACGTACAGCTTTTGTCCAAACTTGTTGCAATTCAGTGTTTACATTGATTTTTGAATGTCCATTTTCGATAGCTTTTTTAATTTGGAATTCTGGGATTCCAGATCCACCATGTAATACTAAAGGAGTTTTAGTTAAGTCAGAGATGATTTTCATTTCGTCGAAACCTAGAACAGGTTCGCCTTCATAATCACCATGTACTGATCCTAAAGCAGCTGCTAAAGCATCAATTTTAGCTTCAGTTACCATACGTAGACATTCTTGAGCATCTGCATATTGAACTCCACCAGTAACGCCATCTTCAGTCCCACCAACAGTTCCAACTTCAGCTTCTACTGATGCGCCTTTTGAATGAGCATATTCAACAACTTTTTTAGTTGCTTCAATGTTTTCATCAATTACGTATGCAGAGTTGTCGATCATTACAGAAGAAAAACCAGCATCAATTGCAGCTTTACAGCTTTCAAAAGAAGAACCATGGTCTAAGTGTAATGCAACTGGTACAGTAATGTTCATTGTTTCCATTAAAGCTTCAACCATTGCTGATACAACTTTAACGCCACCCATGTATTTTCCTGCTCCTTCAGAAACACCTAAAATAACTGGTGATTTTTCTGCTTCAGCAGCTTCTAATACAGATTGTGTCCATTCAAGGTTGTTGATGTTGAATTGACCTACAGCGTATTTACCTTCTAATGCTTTGTTTAACATATCTGTCATACTAACTAAACGACTCATATATTTTTTCCTCCTTAAGGAAATCTTTTTATTTACTAAGATACTCTTAGTCAACGTTGTTATTATATCAAAAACACATTAAAATATCCATATTTATTATAATCCTAATCTAGTTTTCATACCCTTTTCATAATTAATTATCCAATGCTGCTTTAACAAAACCTGCAAATAATTTTTGTGGACGATTTGGACGTGAGATGAATTCTGGATGAAATTGGCAAGCAACATAAAATGGATGATCAGATAATTCAACGATTTCAACTAAACGGTTGTCTGGTGAAACACCTGAAAATACCAACCCTTTTTCTTCCAATAGATCACGGTATTTGTTGTTAAATTCATAACGGTGACGGTGACGTTCTTGTACTACTTCAGCATTATCGTATGCTTGAGCTGTTACAGAACCTGGTTTTAATTTACATGGATATAATCCAAGACGCAACGTTCCGCCCATGTTCACTACATCTTTTTGATCCAACATCAAGTCAATAATATTATGCGGTGTATTAGGGTCTGTTTCTGCTGAGTGAGCCCCTTCTAAACCTGCAACATTACGTGCAAACTCTACACAAACTAATTGCATACCTAAACAGATCCCTAAGAATGGAACTTTGTTTTCACGTGCATATTGAATAGCTAGGATTTTACCCTCTAAGCCACGATCCCCAAATCCACCTGGAACTAAAATTCCATCTGCATCTTTCAATCTGCTTTCAACGTTTTCCGGCGTTACCTCTTCAGCATTCACCCAGTCCACTTCGATTTCAGAATCAACAGCATATCCTGCATGATTTAATGATTCAATAACCGATAAATAGGCGTCAGGTAACTCCACATATTTACCCACTAATGCAATTTTTGTTTTCTTAGATAAATGCATTACTTTTTGTTCTAATGTGATCCACTCAGACATATCAGCAGGCGGCGCATCAATTTTAAGATGGTCACAGACGATTTGATCCATATTTTGTTTTTGGAGATTTAAAGGAATAGAGTAAAGAGTGTCCACATCACGAGATTCAATAATTGCTTCAGGCTCTACATCGCAAAATGACGCTAATTTGTCTTTCAAACTTTGTGGTACAGGTTTTTCTGTACGAATAACTAATAAATTCGGCTGAATACCTAACCCACGTAACTCTTTCACACTATGTTGTGTAGGTTTTGTTTTCATTTCTCCAGCCGCACCAAGATACGGAATCAACGTTGTATGGATATACATCACATTATCTGCTCCAACATCACTTTTCATTTGACGCAAGGCTTCTAAAAAGGGAAGCGATTCGATATCTCCAACTGTACCGCCCACTTCAGTTATAACGATATCAGAATCCGTTGTTTGACCTGCACGCATAATTTTCTCTTTAATTTCATTGGTGATATGCGGAATAACTTGTACAGTTGCTCCCAAATATTCTCCCTTGCGTTCTTTACGTATCACTTCGGAATAAATTTTTCCTGTTGTTACATTTGAAAATTGATTTAAATTGATATCAATAAAGCGTTCATAGTGACCCAAGTCTAAGTCGGTTTCAGCTCCATCATCTGTTACGAAAACTTCTCCATGTTGGTAAGGGCTCATAGTTCCTGGATCAACGTTGATGTAAGGATCAAATTTTTGAATCGTCACTTTCAAGCCTCTATTCTTCAACAGTCGTCCTAAAGAAGCTGCTGCAATCCCTTTACCAATGGAAGATACTACTCCACCTGTTACAAAAATATATTTTGTCATTTTTACCGACTCCTTTTAAACTTATTAGGGTAAAAGAAAAGTTGACACTAAACGCTTTTTCTTTTTTGGCATAAATAAAAAATAAAGCTCCCTATTCACTAGTAGAATAGGGAGCTTTATATTGATTACTTTCAGTTCCTGTCCCTTAAATCACTTCAAGGGAGCCCAATATAGATAATACACATTTCTCCAGGAAGCGTCAAGTGTTTCCTTTCAAAAAATTATCTAAGAAACAGTCTATAACCATAAATGTTATTAATATTCTTCGTCAGAATCGTCCTCGTCCTCATCTTCAATGATTGTAAGATCACCTTCGACACCATCAGGCAATTCATCTTCTTCGTCATCTGTACCTAATTCAGACAAATCAGCTTTGTATTCACCTAAGTCTTCTTTGTCTTCATCGTCAACCATTACACCATGCACGTCAACATCTACACGTCCACCGTAAGTAGTATCGTCTTCTTCGTCGTCTTCAGGTTCGTCATTGTCTTCAGGATCGTCATCATTGTAATCAATGTCGTCTTCGCCAGTGACAAAAGCACTCGCTTTTTTGCGTTTTTTACGGCGTGGAGCTTCATCTTCATTTCCTTGAGTAACTTCTTCGTCAATAAAATCGATTGGATACCACGAACGTAGACCCCAACGGTTTTCTCCTAAGGAAATAAAACTACCATCAATATTTAAATCTGTATAAAATTGAGAAGTTTTATTTGTGAGTTCTTTTGAGTTTAAGTTTAGAAAATCTTGTACTTCTTTTAATAAAGTTGAGAAATCAAGGATCTCTCCTTTTTGATCTAAGATGGCATGAGCTACTTCAATCATTGATAATTCATTTTTGTTTTGCCCGTCAAATTCTGTTAATTTCACGAAAGCCACGTCCTTTCAACAGTCTATTCTTTATCATACAATATTTAAACAGTAAAAAGCAATTGTAATTTGTAATCTCCTAATTTTTCTTTTCCTAAAAATAAATTATAATCAATCTCAATGCGTCCAGAGAATGGGTTATCCGTGTAACTGATTTGCATATTACTTGTCATTGTTTCAATACTTACTGCACCTTGTGGCGTTCGATAAATGGTTTCAAACCTTTCCCCTTTATCAAATCTCATCCGCGTAGTTGTATCACCTTTACGTGTAAGTGTAACCACTCCAGAAGGATCAATCTTGACTGTTACAGGAACGACTACCGATTCATACGTTTCTTGAAACCGAATATAATAAGATGAATTCATTTGAACGACTTTACCTGCTTCATCAAATACATGCCTTTCAGTTTCGTTACCTTGAGAGATCGTCGTCTCTAAATGTATTTGAGCTGTTCTTCCTTTTGATAAATCCAATTATTTCACCTCTGCTCATTAGTCCTAATTTAACGATAGCTTAATGACCTTAATTCGTCATTTCCACTAAACTGCACCTCTATCTTATCATAAATAAAAGAAAGATTATGCTTTTTTAAACCAGTTAAGGAGAACCCTACACCAAAATTTGCTATAATAAGGAAGAATCGCTATTTACAATTAACTAAAGGATGTAAAACTAATGACGACTACTGATAAAAAGGACTTTTTAACCAATCATTATTATAAACTTTACGAGGCTGCAACCATGCCTTTTTCTAACCAAACCATCTCCCATTTTGCATTAACAGATAGTTTATTGCGATATGTTGGAAAATATCAAAAAAATATTTTACATTTTTGGCCGACCTCAAATTTGGTTATATTAGGTATGATGGATACAAAATTACCTTATTTTAAAGATGCATTAGAGGTCATTAAAAGTTACGGACAACCCTACATTGTACGCAATTCGGGAGGATTAGCTGTAGTTGGAGATGAAGGAGTGTTAAACTTTTCACTTATATTACCCGAAAGTCTAGAACAAAAAATGTCTATAGACACTGGGTATGAGTATATGTTCCAGTTGATTAACGACTCCATTAAACAATACGGAAAGATAAGCAAAGCCTATGAGATCAAAGATTCTTATTGCCCCGGAGATTTTGATTTAAGTATTGACGGGAAAAAATTTGCCGGCATCTCACAAAGACGCTTAAAAAATGGTGTAGCTATTATGATTTACATTAGTGTAACAGGCAACCAGTTTAAACGCGCTGAAATGATCCGTGATTTTTATGAAGCAGGATTAAAAGGAGAAACCGTTAAGTGGCACTTTCCATCTGTGAATCCTGAAGCAATGTCTACACTAGAAGAATTGCTAGGTATTTCTTTAAGTGTAGACAAAATGAAAGAATTGATTTTATCTACACTTAATCAAAACAATTGCACGATTGTGCCTGGTGAATACTCCTCAGAAATCTTAAGTGACTATAATGAAGGGTTTGAAAAAATGATTCGTCGCAATCAACAAATGCTTGGAGATTCTATCGATAAGGAGTTAAGCGAATGAGCAGCCATTATGATGCCAATTTTTTACTGCCTATAGAACACGTTTTTCGTGATCCAGTTCATGATTACATTCATGTCCAACACCAAATTATTTTAGATTTAATTAATTCTAGTGAATTCCAACGATTGCGCCGTATCAAACAGTTGGGTACCTCGTCATTGACTTTTCACGGAGCTGAGCATACTAGATTCACACATTCACTAGGTGTATATGAAATTACACGTCGCATCTGTGATAAATTCCAACGAAACTACGCTACTCAAACACAAGGAGATGGTGGTTGGGATGATAATGAACGTTTAGTGGCCTTATGTGCAGCTCTTTTACATGACATTGGACACGGCCCATATTCTCATACATTCGAACATATTTTCAAAACCAACCATGAAGAGATTACTGTGGCTATTATTACCTCTCCAGAAACGGAAGTCTATAATGTGTTAGTCAAGGTTAGTGAAGATTTTCCAGCAAAAGTTGCGAGCGTCATTCAAAAAACGTACCCGAATCCACAGGTAGTCCAACTCATTTCTAGTCAAATTGATGCAGATCGGATGGATTATCTATTACGTGATGCTTATCATACAGGTGTAAATTATGGTACATTTGATTTAACTCGCATACTTAGAGTGATGCGTCCTTATAATGATGGAATCTATTTCCAATTATCTGGCATGCATGCTGTTGAAGATTATATCGTTAGCCGTTATCAAATGTATATGCAGGTCTATTTCCATCCCGTCTCAAGAGGAATGGAAGTTATTTTAGACCATTTACTGAAACGTGCTAAAGAACTGTATATTAGTTCAGAAACCCAATTCAATGATCAGCTGAATTTACTTGCTCCTTTTTTTGGAAAGAATTTTACACTTAAAGACTATTTAAGACTTGATGATGGCGTTTTAGCCACTTACTTTACCTTATGGAAAGAAGAAAAAGACCCGATTTTAAGCGATTTAGCTACTCGCTTTCTTGATCGACATCCTTTCAAATCGGTTAAATTTTCCAGCGACACGGATATGTACTTGGTTGAAGATCTAAAAATTATTATTCGTGAAGCAGGATACGATACAGATTACTATACAGCTATTAACAACAGCTATGACTTGCCTTATGACTTTTACCGGCCAAATCAAAATACCAACCGTACACAAATAGAATTGGTGCGCCAAGATGGTACACTTGTTGAACTTTCTAAAGTAAGTGAAATTGTCTCTTCTATTACCGGAAAAGTTCGCGGCGATGAACGCTTTTATGTACCAAAAGAATTTTTAAAGCTAAAAACCTCTAAAGAAATCACGTTATTCGAAGACTTATATTATGAATTTAATCGTTATATTAAGAACGGGGCTATTATTGACCCAAATAAATTAGTGGAGGATTTACCTAAATGACTATAGAATTAATCGCTATCGATTTAGACGGCACGTTATTAACACCCGAAAAGAAAATAAGTTCTAAAGTTAAAGAAACAATTGAAATTGCTAAAACGAAAGGAATTAAAATTGTCATTTGCACCGGACGTCCATTGCCCGGAGTAAACTCAATCTTGAAAGCTTTAAATCTAGAAGAGGAAGGCGATTATGTTATTACTTATAATGGTGCATTAGTCCAGCAATCACATAACGGAAAAGCTATTGCCCACCACACATTAAGCTTTGAAGATTTTCTGAAAATTGAAGATATGAGTCGCCAAGTCGGAAGCCATTGTCATACAATTGATGAAAAATACATTTACACTGCTAACAAAGACATTAGTCCTTATAGTGTAAGAGAATCCTTTTTAGTCAATATGCCTATTCGTTACCGCTCAGTAGAAGAAATGGATCCAACTATTGAAATCAGTAAGATGATGATGATTGATGAACCTGACATTCTAGATGCGGCTATCGCTAAGTTTCCAAAAGATTTTTATGATGACTACACTATTTTAAAAAGTGAGCCTTTTTATCTAGAGGTATTAAACAAATCTGCCAGTAAAGGTCAAGCACTAAAAGATCTAGCACAAATTTTATCTATTCCTCGTGAAAATATCATGGCTATTGGAGACAATGAAAATGATATAGACATGATTGAATACGCTGGAATGGGCGTAGCCATGGGAAATGCTATTGTCAGCGTAAAAGAAGTAAGTAATTATATTACAGATACAAATGAACATGATGGAGTCGCTACAGCAATTGAAGCTATTGCTTTTGAACAGACTATAGCGGAAAACCACTCTAAATAAAAATATCCAATAACAAGAGGACTGAAACAAACATGCATAAGCATTTGCTTCAGTCTTTTTATATTACCTAAGTAATTAGTAATGTGTTATCAATGTATCTAATCATAACTCACTCTTTTTTTCCGATCCAAACTGCCATTTCCCCTAGTGAACGATTTCCCCAACTATAGTAAGGAATAAAAGTTACTTTTTTAGGCTGCACATTTTCCTTTTCGTAAGGTAAATACAGTTGGCCTTTCCATTTACTTTCAACACTTACTTGTTGTCCTTCTGATTCAATGGCTTGGATTTCCCCAAGATAGCTGTCATTCATTATCTTTACAGACATTTTTTCTTTCACTTGTATTAAATGAAGATTTTTTCCGTTGTCTTCTTCTTCTAAACAATAAACAAAAGGTCCTCTTTGAATAGCTACTTTCCCTCTATCTGATTTGACCAAAGGATTAGCTGCCAATTGAAGGATTGGCATATCAAATTGTAAATCAATTTCTTCTAAATTATTTGCACAAGAAATAAATGCATAATTATTCTTAATAATTGGTTGAATAGCTTGTCCAGAAACTTTGATAGACCATTTATTTGTCCAATCTGGAATACGAATACCAATCTCAAAATCTTGATTATCCTTATTTGTAATTGCTATTTTAACTTCTCCATTTTCCAAGTAATCTGCTATTTGCTCAATTACCACAGAATGTCCATTAATTTCTAACATTGATTTATTGCTCATAAATAAATTTAATAAAATAGCATCTTTTTTTTCTGTATAAACATACTTACCGATTGAAGTCAATGTACGAGCAATGTTTGGTGGACAACAGGCGCATCCAAACCATGATGGGCGTGTAGGTTTAACGTGACTTTTCCCTGGATCCAATTTGCTAGCTAAAGGATCAACCTCTAAAGGATTCACATAAAAGAAATGTTTCCCATCAAGAGCCATTCCACTGATAACGGTATTATACAGACAACGTTCCATAATGTTAGAGTAAGAGGCATCAGTTTCAATTTTTAGCATATTATAGGCAAAATATACTAATCCAATAGAAGCACACGTCTCACAATACATTGTGTCATTTGGCAAATGATAATCAAACGTAAACGCTTCTCCATGAACCGTTGAACCAATCCCACCTGTTACAAACATTCTTTTCTCAATAATATTTTTCCAAATCTTTTTACATGCCTGAAACATCTTTTCATTATTTGTATGATAAGCTACATCAGCCATCGCTGCAGCCATATACACCAAACGTACAGCATGTCCTTCAGCTGTTTCTTGTTCTATTACTGGTTTATAAGCTTGGTGATATTTTAAATTAATAGGTCCAATAGGCCCAGATGATAGATTCTTTTCATTATTTTCTTCTAATTGTCGAGTATAGAAGTCTGGATCTTGACCTCTTATTAAAAGTAGGTATTCACTTAATTCTAAATATCTTTTATTTTTAGTGGTTTCATACAATTTTACTAATGCTAATTCAATTTCTTGATGACCATCTGCCCCATGGATTTTCCCTTCTTCTGGACCAAAATTCTCATCAATACAATCAGCAAAACGGCAAGCAATTCCCAATAATTTATCCTCACCTGTTGCTTGGTAATAAGCTATTGCTGCTTCTATTAAGTGCCCGGCGCAATATAATTCATGGCTCTCAAACAGCCGTCTAAATTTCAAATTCGGAGCATCAATTTGGTAATACGTACTTAAATAGCCATCTTCATCTTGAGCATTCTCCAATAAATCAATCACTTCATCAGCTGTTTTTTTTAAGTTGTCATCTGCTTCTATGCTTAACGAATTGGCTACTGCTTCTAGCCACTTATATAGATCACTATCTTGAAAAAGCCATCCATAATGATGGCCTTCCTTGATTTCCGCAGCAATTTTAAAATTTTCAAGCACATGGCTTTTTTCATTTGGAATTGAAGCATCGTCTCGTTCTTTATCAATAACAATATCTTCCTCG
The DNA here is from genome assembly GCF_038007125.1 of Carnobacterium sp. FSL W8-0810. Taxonomy (NCBI): domain Bacteria; kingdom Bacillati; phylum Bacillota; class Bacilli; order Lactobacillales; family Carnobacteriaceae; genus Carnobacterium; species Carnobacterium sp. FSL W8-0810. The sequence continues at coordinate 332,191 of NZ_JBBOWO010000001.1, forward strand.
TCATTAAGTACATTCCATTGAAAAGGAATCATTTCTTCTCTTATCAATTGAATGTATCGATTCCAAAAAGCATCTGTGATAGCGATTTCATTAGATGGTTTTTTAAAAATATTATTCATTTATTTATCCCACTCCCTTTAACTAAGCTAATTTCTGTATTTTTTAATAACTTCTTATGACAAATCGGCCTTACTCACAATTTTTTCATTTAAAATAGACCTATTAAAGTTACAGGTAACGGGACGTTTTATTTTTTTACATCAAAGTGATAACTCGTTTCTCTCTGGTATTCTTTAGTTGGTTCTAAAATAACATTTCCAAACTGTTCATGATTAACCGCATCAGGTAAATTCTGTGCTTCTAAAGTAACGCCCATAAAAGGCCTTAATGGAATTCCTTCTACTTTAAAAGTATCATTAAACATTATTCCTGTATAAACGACCACACAATTAAAATCAGAAGACATGACTACCTCTCGTCCGCTTTCTGGGCTGATTAACCAAAGTTGGGGTTGAGTTGTTTCTTCTAAAATGAAAGCATGATCAAATCCCGCTTGCTCAGGTGTACCATCCATGTTGCGTTCATAAATAAATTTACCTTCTTGAAAATCAAAAATCGTTCCTTCAACATTTGAAAATTTTCCCGTTGGAATCAGTTCAGATGTCGTTTCAAGTATTGCCGAACTTTTCATTTTCAGCACATGATTTTTCACTTCTTTATCTGTCTCGTCATTTAAGTTAAAATAAACATGATTAGTTGGATTGAATAAAGTTGTTTTGTCTGTTTTTGCCGCATATTGAATGTTCAAATCATTATTGTCTGTTAGTTGATAACTAACGTAAACATCTAAATTTCCGGGATATCCATTTTCACCTTCTTTGCTTAAATAATGAAAAACAACTTTATTATCAGCATCTATTTCCGCATCCCATATTACCGTATCAAAACCATCTTTCCCACCGTGTAAATGGTTCCAATTTTCATTTTGATCTAATTGATATTCTTTTCCTTCTAACAAAAATTTCCCTTTATTAATTCTTCCAGCAACTCTGCCAATTGTGCCTCCAAAATGGTGAGGATGGTCTTGATAGTCCAATAGATTATCAAAACCTAAAACAATATTATGGAATTCCCCATCTTTATTTGGTGTATATAGAGAAGTAATTGTAGCACCGTAATTCATTAAAGAAACACTTAGTCCCATTTTATTAGTAATTGTATACTCTCTAATTTCTTTGTCGCCGATAATCCCTTTTCTCGTATTATGAATTACCACTTTAATCACTTCCTTTCTTCTTTACTAACTATTTTTCAAAATAGTTCCTACACATGATGCTGAAAGCCAAAACACTTCTTTTATTTTTTATTAGTGTTAGATAAAATTTTTGACGATTCTCTTATAATTAGTTCTGGTTGATAAATAATCGATTCTTTTTTAAAAGATGACTTTTCCAAGGCTTGTATGATCCAGTTAGCAGCCTCTATACCAAGTTGTTCTTTTGGATGATTGATAGAGGTTAACTTGATATCCGAAGCTGTGCTTAAAAATGAATTATCATGGCTTACAATAGAAAAATCCTCTGGAACCCTTTTTCCAATAGCATTAATTTGTTCAATCACTGTCATTGCAATTTGATCATTGTAACAAACAAAAGCAGTGGGTCCCTCTTCTAAATTTAGAAGATCCCTTATCCTACGAGCTAACTCTCCTTTTGTTTCTGTATCAAAAGTAACAATCAATTTGTTATCAAAAGATTTGTTCTTTTTTGAAAAGGCACGGATAAAACCTTTCATTCTGCTTTTCCCTTGCATATCATCTGTTTTAGTAATCATACTGATTCTCTCATGCCCTAAGTCTAATAGATGGTTTGTTAGCCTTTCATTTGCCAAAGTATCATCTATACGAATTTCTGGAACTTCTAATTCTTCATAAGAAGCATTAATAGATACAAAAGGAATACCTGCTTCTTGAATTTTAAGGTAGTAATTTAGGTTTGGATTCAAAAGGGCACTCTTTGTTGGTTCAATGATTAATCCATCTATTTGTTTTTCCAACATCATTTCGAGACTTCTTTTTTCATTTTGAACGTCATTTTGTGTACTAGACAATAACAAAGAATATCCATTATCACTTAATGTTTCTTCCATTCCTCTTATAATTGAAGGGAAAATATAATCTGAAAGATACGTTGTAATGACGCCAATAGTTTTCATATTTTTATCTTTCACTCGTTGTTGATACTGATCATTTACATAAGTACCTGACCCTTGCTCTTTCTTCAAAAACCCCTCGTTAACAAGTTCTGCAATAGATTGTCGAATAGTGTGTCTGCTGACACCAAATTGTTCTCTTAAGTTTGCTTCTGATGGTATTTTGCTCCCAGTAGGATACTTCCCGCTTAAAATAAGTTCTTTTAATTGGTTTTTAATTACTAAATATTTAGGTTTATTAGACATTTAATCACCTTCCAAAAAAAGTTGTACGTACGTGAATGTTACCTGATATCATAGAACAAAGCAATATACTGTAATCCTTTCACTCAGAGATTATTAGTCTCTTTTTTATTACGTACAGCTGATAATAATCTTTTTTTGTCTAAGAAAAAAAGTGCTTTTTCAAGCACTCTTTTTCTTATTTAATGACTACATAATCTAATTCAACCATTTTAGCCCATGTAGCAATTTGGTCTGTGGTTAAATTCAATGAAACTACAGTGTGGTGACCGCCGCCATTTTCAATCCATGATTGGACACCATCTGTAAAGTTTGGTTTCACTTTCCATAGTACCCGAGCAACTGGCAAGTGTGGAGCCTGTTCTTCCGGTTCAAATGCAGAGACTTCATTAATTAGAAGTTTGAAATGTGTGCCAAAATCGGACATGGTCACCACTACACCTTCTCCAGCTTTACCGTCAAAGACTAAACGTGCAGGATCTTCACGATCTCCCATTGATAATGGTGAGACAACTACTTTAGGCTTATTACTTGCTAAGGTAGGATCTACTTCCATCATATGAGATTGTAAAATTGATTCTTTTCCTTCTGCTAGTTCATAAGTGTAATCTTCCATGAATCCGGTATTTTCATTGTGTGCCATAACTTTCATCAGACGATCAATAGCAGCAGTCTTCCAATCGCCTTCTCCAGCAAATCCATATCCATCTGCCATTAAACGTTGAACTGATAGTCCTGGTAATTGTTGCATTCCATAAAGATCTTCAAAATTTGTAGTAAACGCATTATAGTTTCCAGCTTCTAAAAAGCGACGTAAGCCAATTTCTTGTTTGACTTGAGCCTTAACATGACTTTTCCATTCTTGATGGTCATAGCTACCATAGTCAAAATCGTAAAGAGTTTTATATTCATTAAAAAGGTCTTCTATTTCTGTTTCTTTTACTGCATCCACGTATTGAACAAGATCTCCAATACCAAAATAATCTACTGTCCATCCGAATTGGATTTGCGCCTCTACCTTATCTCCTTCAGTTACAGCTACATTTCGCATATTATCGCCAAATCGAGCTACCTTAATATTAAAACTTTCATTATAAGCAACTGCTACATCCATCCACTCCGCAACTTGTTTTTGTACCGTAGCGTTTTTCCAGTAGCCAACCACTATTTTATTTTGTTTCTTTAAACGAGCATTGATAAATCCGTATTCTCGATCACCATGAGCAGATTGATTTAAGTTCATATAGTCCATATCAATGGTCTCCCATGGAATACTTTCATTGTATTGAGTCGCTAGATGTAACAGTGGTTTTTGCAGCAATTTCGTTCCACGAATCCACATTTTTGCTGGCGAAAATGTATGCATCCAAGTAATAACTCCTGCTACTTCATCACGATAATTAACTTCTTTCATGATTCTCGTAATCTTATCCGCAGTAACTGCTAATTCCTGAAGTACTATTGGATACGGAAGCTTGCCGCTCTCATTCAGTTCACTAACTAAAGTTTCAGCATGCTTTTTAACTTCCAATAATGTTTCTTCTCCATACAAGTGTTGTGATCCAACAACAAACCAAAATTCTTTTTTTTCTATAGTCAACATAATTTATTCTCTCCCTTAATGTGTGTTTTTTTGTCCATAATAGGCATTTTCACCATGTTTACGTAAGTAATGTTTATCTAAAATCCTCTGTGGAAGCTCTTCAGAAAAGCTGTTCAGCTGTCTAGAAAAAAGATTCATTTTACATACTTCATCTAATACTACTGCATTCATCACTGCATCTTTCGCACTTTCCCCCCAAGTAAAAGGCCCATGTCCATGCAATAGCACTCCTGGAATCTCCATTGGTTTAATATTCCGTTCTTTAAAAGTTTCTACGATTACATGCCCGGTTTGTTCTTCATAACCTTCGTCGATTTCTTTTTGATTCAAAAAACGTGCACAAGGGATTGAACCATAGAAAGTATCAGCATGTGTCGTTCCCATTGCAGGTACATCTAGCCCGGCTTGAGCCCAGATCGTTGCCCAAGTTGAATGGGTATGAACAATACCGCCAATTTCGGGAAACTCTTTGTATAGTACGGCATGGGTGAGTGTATCAGAAGAAGGGTTTAAATTTCCTTCAACAATTTCTCCATCCATATCACAAACTACCATATCGCTGGCTTTCATCTCCTCATAACTAATACCGCTTGGTTTAATTACAAACAATCCCTGTTCACGATCTACGGCACTTACATTGCCCCATGTGTATTTAATCAATCCTTGTTTTGGAAGTTCCAAATTTGCTTGAAATACTTCTTCTTTTAATTGTTCTAACACCATCGTCTCCTCCTTTAGATCAAATGATCAATTGCGGCCTGTTCAATAGCAATTCCTCTTTTGTACCGCTTAATAAAGACTTCAAAACCTTCAACATCTTCTTTTTCAGGTAATTCTTCCGTTCCTATATCACCTGCAAATACTTGACTCTCCAGAAACTCTCCTAAGGATTCAGTTTCATTTTTTCTTTTGCTATAACTTGCTAAAAGAGCAATTCCCCAAGCTCCGCCTTCTCCGGCTGTATCCATTACTGAAACAGAAGCATTCATAGCAGCTGCCATAATTTGTTGACCAACTTTCTTCGTTTTGAACAAGCCACCATGACCATAAATTTTATCAATTTGGACGTTTTCCTCTTTTAAAAGTATGTCCATACCGATTTTTAACGCTCCCAATGCAGAATAGAGATGAACGCGCATAAAGTTAGCTAAATTAAACTGACTTTCAGGTGATCGAACAAATAAGGGTCTCCCCTCTTTTATTCCTGTAATATTCTCTCCAGAGTAATAGCCATAAGACAATAATCCACCACAATCCTTGTCTCCTTCCAGCGCTTTAGTAAATAGATGTTCAAACAACTTATCTGTTTCCATCTCTATTCCTGCTGTTTCTAAAAATTCACGAAACAACTTGACCCAAGCGTTGATATCAGAAGAACAATTATTTGCATGGACCATACCAACCAAATCACCAGCAGGTGTCGTTACTAAATCAATTTCTGGATACACTCTTTGTAATTCTTTTTCCAAAACGATCATAGCAAATACCGAAGTTCCAGCAGATACGTTCCCAGTACGTTTAGCAACACTATTTGTAGCAACCATCCCTGTACCAGCATCCCCTTCAGGTGGACATAATGGAATACCAGGTTGTAGGTTTCCAGTTGGATCAAGAAGTTGTGCTCCTTCTTTTGTCAGATACCCTGCTTCTTCTCCAGCTAATAAGATTTGAGGTAAGATTTCTTCAAGTTTCCAAGTATGATTCTTATCAGCAACTTGTTCATTAAATTGCTGAATCATCCTTAAATCATAATTTTTTGTTTCCATGTCAATCGGAAACATTCCCGAGGCATCCCCAACTCCTAAGACTTTCCTATTTGTCAGTTTCCAATGTATGTATCCAGCTAAAGTCGTGAAGAATGTTATATCTTGTACATGTGATTCTTGGTTTAAGATTGCCTGATGCAAATGAGCGATACTCCATCTTTGAGGAATGTTATAGTTAAATAATGTTGTTAACTCTTTTTCTGCCTGTTCAGTCATTGAATTACGCCAAGTACGGAAAGGAACCAACAACTCATCTTCTTTATTAAACGCCATATATCCGTGCATCATAGCACTGAATCCGATAGATCCAATCGTTGTTAATGTTTCTCCATACTCTTCTTTTACATTTAAAGCCAGTAACCGATAGCTCTCCTGTAACCCCTTCCAAATATCTGAAAGTGAATATGTCCAGATATCGTCTTCTAATCGGTTTTCCCATTCATAGCTACCAGATGCAATAGTAGTAAATTCCTGATCAATCAATACTGCTTTAATACGAGTAGAACCAAATTCTATTCCTAATGATGTTTTCCCATTAGCAATCGCTTCTTTTATCAGCTTTTGTTTTGCTTCCAATACTCTTCCTCCTTTATCTCTTAAAAGTAACCATCAAGTTGAAATGTAATCGCTTTCTATGAAAATAATTATAAATTAGTTATACGTACATGTCAATATAATTTAAAAAATATGTACGAACGTATTTACATAAAAAATAAACTGATTAAATTGTTTGTATACTTAATCAGTTTTATTTTCTAATAGTGCTATTCTATTAAATCTTTAGTTTTTTGCTACTATAGTAACAACGCTCATTGGAGGTATTTTAACCGTTAATTTAGAATCACTTATAGAATAACCATTATAGGCTTCTTTTTGCACATTATCCGGCGTTTCAAACGTATTATGAGCATCCGTTGTTTTACCAGCTAATATCCAAGCTTCAATATTCCCAAAATTTTCGTTACTCAATTCCAATACGATTTCCTCTTTACTGGTAATACTATAGTTACACAATGAAACCGTTAATGTCTCTTCTTTTACAGATGCTGTATAACTAATCGTATCTGAAGTTTCACCAACTGCATCAATTAATGATGCATCTTGATGATTTTGATACATATCAAATACATGATACGTTGGTGTTTTTATCATTTTTTCCCCATCCGTTAAAATCATCGATTGCAAAACATTTACCATCTGAGCAATATTAGCCATCTGAACGCGATCTGCATGCTTATGAAAAATATTTAGAGTAATGCTGGCAATCATAGCATCCCGAATAGTATTTTGTTGATATAAGAAACCAGGATTCGTTCCTTCTTCCACTGCTAGCCACGTGCCCCATTCATCAACGATTAAACCGATACGTTTTTCAGGATCATATTTATCCATTATCGTGCTATGTTTTGTAATAAATTCATCCATTTTATAAGCGCTTTGAATCAATGAGGACCATTCCTCATCAGGGAATCCTGTTGCTGGCCTTTTATCTTCCCATTCAGAAGCTAAAGCATAGTGGTGTAAACTTAAACCATCCATAAAAGGAGCAGCATTCTTCATTAATACTTCTGTCCAATTATAATCGTCTATATTTGCGCCACAAGCGATCTTATAAATTTTTTTATCCGTGTAATTTCGAACAAAAGTCTGATATTGGCGATATAAGTCAGCATAATATTCTGGGCGCATGTTCCCACCGCCGCCCCAACTTTCATTTCCTACTCCAAAGAAATCAACATTCCATCCTTCTTCTTGGCCATTTTCTTTTCGTAAATTAGCCATTGGAGATTCTCCAGGAAAAGTCATGTAGTCAATCCATTCTTGCATTTCTTGAACGGTTCCACTGCCTACATTTCCATTAATATAAGTTTCTGTTCCCAGTTGCTTGCAGAGTTCGAAATATTCATGTGTACCAAAATGATTATTTTCTACAGTACCGCCCCAATTTGAATTAACTATTTTTTTTCGTTCTTCTCTTGGTCCTATACCATCTTTCCAATGATACTCATCAGCAAATAATCCTCCCGGCCAACGCAATACTGGGACATTAATTTCTTTTAATGCCTCAACTACATCCGTGCGAATACCATTCTTATTAGGAATATCTGATTCTTCTCCAACCCAAAGTCCTTCATAAATACATTTTCCAAGGTGTTCAGCAAATTGCCCATAGATGTATTTGCTGATCTTTGCTTTTTTTCTTTTAGTTGTTAGAGTAATGTGATTCATTTTTTATTCTCCTTTGTTGGTTTTTTTTATTTATTTTCCTGGTATTCCAAATACTGGCATGCCTTCTTCATTCCAAGTAAAAACTTGTGCGTTTGCATGTCTATCCGGGACATCTAAAGGCTCTACTTCTGTAACTTTTTTTGGCCGAGCGTGATAAATTAATACATCTTCATTATCATCTTCACTAACTGTAAATGAATTGTGTCCTGGTCCAAATAATAAGTTCTCTTCAGATGAAATAAATACTGGCGTTTCTAGTTTGTTCCAACTATTTTTATTTAATAAATCATCGTCTACATTGGCCCACAACAATCCCATACAATAATTTTCATCTGTCGCACTAGAAGAGTAGCTAATGAAAATTTTATCGTTGCGGATAATAACTGCCGGTCCTTCGTTAACCAAAAATCCGATTTTTTCCCAATCATATTCAGGAATACTCAACAGCGTTTGGTTTCCAACTAATGTCCATGGATTTTCCATTTCTGATAGATATAAATTTGAATTACCCGGAATAGCTGGATCTTTTTGCGCCCAAACATAATACAATTTATCGTTATATTCAAAAGTAGTAGCATCTAAACTGAAACTTTCGATTTCTGTTTTCACTTGACCCTTTTCAATCCATTCGCCTGTTAAAGGATTCGCATCAGCACATTCAAGTACATACATCCGGTGCTGAAATGTTCCCTCAGATGTAGCATCGTCACTAGCAGCTGCAAAATAGATATACCATTTGTTACGTATAAAATGGATTTCTGGAGCCCAAATTAATTTACTCATTTCTCCATTTTCATGAGCATACCAAACAATAACTTTTTCTCCATCCTCTAACTCGTTTAAACTTCTAGCTCTCCTTACTTCGATTTCCTGGTAACCAGGAACAGAACCTGTGAAATAATAATAGCCATCCGTATGTTTGTATATCCAAGGATCAGCTCTTTCTGTAACAATTGGATTTTTATAGTGCGTTAGTGTTTCTTTCATATTATTAAATACTCCTTATTTTCATTAGTTTATAGTTCTTATACCAAAAACAGATACTCCTGAAGATGACATTCCTGTAAATGTGATGGTTGATTTATTCTCATAATCATTCCATTGAGAAAGAAATACACCGTTATATTCGATATCATCTATTATTAATGAAGCAGATTCGCCATCCTTTATTTTCCAACTACCTGTTAATTCACCAGAAATCTTCCCATTTTTCTTTAATTCAATAGATTGAGTTTCTTTGATATCATTAGTTATATCAGTACCATGGTTAACGAATTGATATTTACCAAAAACTTGGTTTTCTGTATACATTTGAATAGTTTCTCCAGCGTATCTCAATGGTGCAATAACTGGCCAATCTTTTTCATTAAAAAAGAACTGATGGACTCTTACTTCGTGTTCTTCTCCTCTATTCGGAAAGCGTGTATGGAAGAAGAGAAAATACTTGTTTAATTTAGGATCATAAAATGCTGAATTATGACCTGGAGATATATATCCTGCAGTAGAAAAAATCTCATTAGAATCTAAAATAAAATTCCCCATTAATTTTGCTCCATAGGGTTCGATTGCTTTATCATCAAAGAAACTTCCAACTGCACCTTTTGCTTCAATCATATCTTGATTTTTGGCATCAATATAAGGTCCATCTGGATTTTTTGACCTGGCAACACGTATATTATATCCACCATTTGCATCTAATCCTCCGAATGATAGGAACAAGTAATAATAGCTCGTTTCTGGGCTATATAAAATGTAAGGGGCTTCAATTCTACTATGATTAGCTCCTAATAATTTTTTTCCATATTCTTGATTCGGTTCTGGCTTTCCAGTTGCTTCATCCATTTTAAGAATGTATATACCACCTGAATAAGAACCATAAACCATCCATAAATAATTATCTTTATCGTAAAAAACATGCGGATCGATAACATTAGGTTCAACTGTTGCATCATGCATTTGTCCGTCTTCCTTTATAGATCCCGACTTCAATATGATTCCAAGATCTTCATATGGTCCCTCAACATGGTCAGATACAGCTACTCCTAATGTAGAAAGTGGGGTTGATCCTTCTGCCGCAGTATAATACATATAGAATTTCCCATCGTCTAATTGTATAATATCTCCTGCCCATAGAGTCTTTGTTTTAGCATACTCAAACGATTCGGCTAGTTCATCATAGACATTTGAAAATAGTTTGCTATTTGGAACACTTGTAGAAAGTTGCTCCCACTGTATCAAATCTTTGGTCTTAGCAAACCCCAAGTGTGAACCAATTATATAAAAAGAACCTTCACTTTGAATAACGGATGGATCATGCACTGTAACATTTTTAAACTCTGGTTCTTCAAAGTTATTTTTCACAGATAAAGGTTCTGAACAACCCCCTAAAAATAAAACTGATAATAAAAGAAACATGATGAAACTTTTCATGTCAATCTCCTTCGGTTTTAGTTAACTTTGTTAGATTTTATTCAGTATCAAACAGATTAGGCTTCTGCTAAACGAATAGCCTTGTTTTTAGATTGATAAACTACAAACATAATTAAATAGCAAAGTAACGAAATAATATCTAAAGTTAGTAAAGAGAGGAATATTAAAGCCCCAGTCCAAAGTATAATTTTTTTCTGTATTTTTCCATCTTCTATTTTCTTAATAATAAAAAAGTTTATAAAACCTATAACAAAGAGAAGTAATCCATAGGTTACAGAAACAGTAAACAAAGAATCCACTAAATTTCCATTTACTTCTACCACATTAGTAGGAATAGTTCTTAAATAAGATATTCCTTCTGATCTAACCCACATAGAATACGCAAAAACTGTTATAAAAGCATTAATTATATTCCATATAGATCCTGCTAAAAATAATTTTCGTTCGATATTTCTTTTCATTACTCTTCACCTCTATTATCCTTTTACACCAGCGTTTAAATTCATTGACTCTATGAAATATTTTTGAGCAAATAGGAATAGTAAAACTGTTGGTACCATAGCAATTATAGCAGAAGCCATTAACTCTCCTGTCATTGCATAGCCACCATATAAATCTTGAAGCAATTGTAGCCCTGCTGTAATAGTCAGCTTATTTACATCATTTAATACAATCGTAGGCCATAAGAAATCATTCCATGATCCTATAAAAGAAAATAATCCTGTTACAATTAAAACTGGTTTAACTAAAGGTAAAATAATTTTAGAATAAATTGTAAAATCTGAAGCTCCATCCATTCTAGCAGATTCATCAAATTCTTTAGGAATTCCTAACATAAATTGGCGTACAAGAAAAACATTACCAACTCCACCCAATCCAGGAATAATTACTGCTAGTGGTGAATTTACCCAACCAAGTGATTCAACAATCTTATACGAGGGAATAATATTAACAACAGCTGGAAACATAGATAATGCAAGGATTGTAAAGAATAATGTTTCTTTTCCTTTAAAATCAATACGAGTATATCCATATGCTGCTAGTGAAACAATAAGTATTACTAAAAAAGTATGTGAAACAGAGATTACCAATGAATTTAAGAACCATTGTACAATTGGCGCACTTGATGTATTGGTTAGGACACTAATATAGTTTTGAATAACCCAATTTGCAGGTAACATACTAAATCCTATTGTCATGATGTCTCCTTGAGCTTTAAAGGAGGTAAAAAAACCAAATAATACAGGAAAGACCCATACTATGCAGGAAGTTATCAAAAAAAAGTAAGCTAAATACTTTGTTACACTAATTTTTTTCATGTTCTCTCTCCTTGCTATCCTTTAGAATTACGATACATGACGATAAATTGAAAAACTGAGATAGAAACAATTACTAAACCTAACAAGACAGACATTGCTGAAGCCATACCAGCAACAGACTCTCCAGTACCAAATGCCAGTTGACGTATATACATCATTAATACATGTGTGCTTTGTTCAGGTCCACCGTTTGTTATCATTAATGGTTGAGCATATACATTGAATGCTCCAGCTGTAGACATGACAACTGTATAAAACAAAGGAAAACGTATAGAAGGTAAAGTAATACTAAAAAACTTCCGTACAGGGCCAGCTCCGTCAATTTCTGCAGCTTCATATAAATCAGCTGAGACTCCACTGATAGCTGACCGATAAATAATTAAGTTACCTCCAATAGCGCCCCATAATGACATGAAAACTATAATCGCCCATGCATTAGGTTGATTTACCATCCATACTGTGACTGAATCCAGCAAGTTATTTACAGGTCCTAGCCGTGGATTAAAAATCAATAACCAAATAATCGCTGCTGCTGATACTGAAATTAGACCAGGGATATAGAAAATAGCTTGAAACAGGCTTTTAAATTTCACTTTTTTATTTTCTAAAGCAACAGCTACTATTAATGGTATCAAAATTTGTAATGGTACCGTCAAACCCACAAATAGCAAAGTGTTTTTTAACCCGTTTCTAAGTTGAAAATAAAATGTTGAACTTTCATCAAAAAGAAGTGTTTTAAAGTTGCTAAGTCCTATCCACACCGGATCTCCAATTAGATTCCATTGTGTGAAAGATGCATATATACCATATATTGTTGGTATAAGTATAAATATTAGAAAAAGAGCAAGGTGAGGGCCAATGAAAGCAAATTGCTTCATCGATTTTCTTTTTTTCTTCTTTACAGTTTCAACTACTAATAAATTTTCACTTTGCATTTTATTATCTCTTCCTTTCTCATGAAATAATTTTGCGGCATCATGAATACGATACCGCAAATTATTTCTGCTTATTAATAAATTACTAGTTTATTCTGCTTCTGCTTCTGCCTCTGCCTCTTCTGCTGCTACTTCTCCTGCTCCGCCTTGAGCTACTAAATCTTCAACTTGACGTTGTGCTTGAACTAGTCCATCTTCTATTTCAATATTTCCATAAATCATATCAACTAATACTGTTGCTAACGCTTGTTCTACATAACCATAGTGTTCGTATTCAAAAATGTGAAGAGATTGTTGTTCTTCTTCAGAAGATGTAAAGAATGATTGTGGATATTGTTCATATTCTGGATCTTCAAAAACATCTCTACTTGCTACAATTTGCCCTGCTTTGGCCCATTCCATAGAGTTTTCGCGTACATAATTTAAAAAGTCAGCTATACCCTGTTCTTTTTCATCTGTTCTTTCTTCATTCTCTAACATTGAGAACAAATGAGCTGATGAACGATTATTAAATGTTTCTGGTTCGAATGCATAAGTATTTGTTACACCCCAGTTTAAGGTTTCAATTGAATCATGCGCTGTTGAAGTCCAAGTTCCATCAGTTGAAAATAGAACATCTCCTCCTTGAAAAATTGCATAACCGTCTTCACCATTTGGAGTAATTAAACCTGCATCTGCTAAATCATGTAACTGACCTACTACTTCTTTCATTTCTGGAGTATCAATCGTTGGTTTTCCATCTAGCTCAATATCTCCACCAAGATTTACCACATTAGCTAGAGTTGTCCATTCAATTAAGGCGTTGTTAATTGCATATTGACCCTCGTCTAACTTTCCTTCCAATGAAAGTAATTCTTCAAACGTAACAACATCATCATCTAAGAAATTAGAAACCCCATATTTTTCTAATAGGTCAACATTATAATACATTGCACTACCGTGTATATCTAAAGGAATAGTATATTGCGTATCATCTACAGTGCCTGGTGCCCATGCTTGCTCTAAATAATTATCAACGTTTAAATTTGGATTATTTTCCATTAAAGACTCAACTGATTCTAACATTCCCAATTTTACAAATCCTGGTACTCTATCCGCGTGTATTAAAGTTAAATCTGGAACTCCTTCACCTGAATTCATTACTGTATAAACCTTTGTGTACATATCAGGAGAGATAACAGATTCTACTGGAAATTCAGGGTCAGTTTCATTATAAGCTTCTACCATATTATCCATATAAGCACCATCATCACCTGTCAAAGGATTCCAAAAAGTAATAGTATTTGGATTACCACAACCAGAAAGACTTACTAATACCAAACCAGCAATTCCTGTTAACAAAGATTTTTTTATCTTGTTCATTATTAAACCTCCAATTTTTTATTTTACGCGTATTCTAATCATATTCCAAGATAGCGGTTCCAATACTGCTGATACAGAGTCATCATTTAGTTCTAATGAATTTCCTTTACTTAATGTAACATTTTCTTTCTCTAGATTAGTTTCTTTAATATCATATCCAGACATTTGTGTAGTTTCAATAACTTCTTCTACTTCAAATCCTTCAATGCTTATTGAGAAGTCTAAACAGTCATTTTTAGAACGATTTACAGCAAAAATAACTATTTCTTTTTTACTCTCATTGTAAGTTGCAATACTTTCAAGAAATGGAACTTTATCAAAATCTTTAGTAGAGTAAGTCTGACTCTCTGTTTCTGGTTCTAAAACAACACCTCTACCAAAATTTGACACTTGCATAAATGGGTAAAAAATAGTTTGTTTCCAAATATCCCCCTCTTCAGTTGTCATAATTGGTGCAATTACATTAACTAATTGAGCTAAACAAGCAATTTTAACTCTATCAGCATTTTTTAATAAGGTAATGAGTAAACATCCGATAAGTAAAGCATCTTCAAAATTATAGATATCTTCTAATAAAGGAGGAGCTACTTGCCAAGGTTTGATTTCTTTGTCTTGTTCATTAGAATGGTACCAAACATTCCATTCATCAAAAGAAAGATTAATCTTTTTATTACTTCCATTTTTTGATTTAATTGCATCACACATGGCGACTACACCTTTTATGAAACGATCCATATCTAAAGATTGTGCTAAGTAGTTTTCTAGATCATTTTCTGGGTTTCCATAGTAGCAATGAAGAGAAAGATAATCTACGTGTTCATAAGCATGTTCAAGAACAGTCAATTCCCAAGAACCAAATGTAGGCATCTTGCTCGTGGAACTTCCACAAACAACTAATTCAATGCTGTCATCTACTAACTTCATAGCTTTTGCCGTTTCTTCAGCTAAACGTCCATATTCTTCAGCTGTTTTATGTCCGATTTGCCATGGACCATCCATTTCATTTCCAAGGCTCCATGTCTTAATCCCAAATGGTTTTTCAGCTCCATTTTTCTTTCTTAGATCACTCCAATAGGTTCCCCCTTCAAAGTTACAATATTCCAGTAAGTTTCTCGCTTCATCAATTCCTCTTGTTCCTAAGTTCACTGCCATGTTTACTTCTGCATTAGCTTCTTTAGACCATTCCATAAACTCGTGAAGCCCAACTTCATTTGTTTCTATTGTCCGCCATGCTAAATCCAATTTACGCGGCCTTTCTTCTACAGGTCCAATTCCGTCTTCCCAATTGTATCCAGAAACAAAATTACCACCTGGATACCGAATTAGAGGGACATTTAATTCTTTGATTAAGTCAATTATATCTGTTCGGAATCCTTTCTCATTAGCACTAGGATGTTTTGGATCATAAATCCCTTCATAAACAGCCCTTCCCATATGTTCAATAAAAGATCCATATAAACGAGGATCAATCTTAGAAATAATTTTGTTTTTATTAATTATTAAGGATGATTTCATTTTTAAACTCCTTACTATTTTTTAATAAACAATTATTTTGCTAAAAACTATCTTCTAGAATTAGTTTATATACATAATATAAATAAAAATGTAATCGCTGTCAATAGTTTTATAGTTAATTGTTTTATTTTTATTTTTAATACAATTAACTAATAAGTTAACAATTATCACTTTAAAAGAATTGACATTAATTTAATTAGCTATTATACTAATATAAAATTAACACATCACATATTTCATTAACTTAGGAGTGATTACATGCAAATAGATATATCTAAAGCTTCATTACCTGTTTACGAAGCTCTAGCCAGTCCTGTGAGACTCAACATTATTCAATTGCTTTCTAAAAATAAAATGAATATAAAAGAAATTGCAGCAGCTATTGGTTTAAGTAGTGCCGTAATAACGAAACATATTAAAAAACTAGAAGAGTCCGGTTTAATTAAAACAGAACGAATTCCAGGAAAATCAGGATCACAAAAAATTTCTATATTAAAAGTGGATCATATAGAAATTTTATTCCCCAAAAAAATTTATCATTCTTTTGAAACAAGAGAAACAACTATTCCGGTTGGACAATATACTGATTATTCTGTTTCACCAACTTGTGGTCTAGCTACGGTCAAGGATTTTATTGGAGAAGTTGACGAACCTAAATTCTTTATGGATTCAAAAAGAATGGATGCACAAATTCTTTGGTTTACAGAAGGCTACGTAGAATATAAAACGCCAAATTTCTTAAACGAGGATGAACAGCTAGAACAACTCGAAATTAGTATGGAAATTTCCTCAGAATTTCCGTTTTCAAACGATGTATGGCCATCTGATATCACTTTTAGTTTAAATGATGTTGAGTTAGGGACTTGGACTAGTCCAGGAGACTTTTCAGATACTAGAGGTAAATTAAATCCTGAATGGTATCCTTCTAAATTAAATCAATATGGATTGCTAAAGACAATAAGAATTACTTCTCATGGAACATATATGGATGGTGAAACTCTATCTGACTTTACAATTCACAATATTAATACGAAAAGCGAGATTTGGAGTTTACGAATTGAAGTAAAGAAAGATGCTGAAAACTTAGGTGGAGCTACTTTATTTGGAGAACATTTCGGGAACCACCCACAAGATATAAAATTTAAGATGTACTATTCTTAAACTAAAAAATCCCATCTTACTTATAATTAAGTACGATGGGATTTTTTATGAAGTTTTTTAACAAACATAAATCTATTCCAATAACTTTTACCTCTTTAATTTAACCCAGTAATTTTCCACCAACAGCGTAGTTGGTTTTTTTCATGTCTTCGATAATAACATGAACTCGGTCTTCGGCTGCTCCAGTATTTTTTACTACTGCTTCTGTAATATCTTTGACTAAACCAGCTTTTTGTTCTGCTGTCCGTCCTTCAACTAATTCAACATGTACAAATGGCATAAATCCCTCTCCTTTCGTAGTTTCTTCTTTCAATTCTAACGATACCTTTTTTATTTTTCAACTCGTTTTTCTTTTTCCTTCTAAACGCCTATCTCTTTGCTGCAAACAGATAATTAGAATTATCGGCTTAATATTAGTATACTTGATTTGTACGATAATTAGAGAGGAGAATTACAAATATGGCAGATTCAAAATTAATGTATCAAACTACAGCAATTAATACTGGTGGACGAAATGGAGAAAGCCATTTACCAGACAATTCGTTTTCTGTTCGGGTTTCTACTCCAAAAGATATGGGCGGCCCTGGACAAGGAAGTAACCCAGAACAATTATTCGCACTAGGCTATAGCGCTTGTTTCAATTCAGCTTTAGAACATATGATGAAAGAAGAAAAAGTAACTGGTAAAAGCCAAGTTACCGCAACTGTTGAATTGCATTCAGACCCAACTGATAATGGGTTTAAGCTCGCAGTAAAATTAGATGTTGGAATTGAAGGACAAGATGAAGCAACTACACAAAAATTAGCAGAGAAAGCTCATGCTTTTTGTCCTTACTCAAAAGCTACAAGCGGCAATATCGATGTAACAGTAACAACTGTTGCTTATGAAGCAGATAAATAAAACTATTTTAAACAAGGCTGGGACTTTTGTTCCGGCCTCTTTTTTGTATTCTGTCCTTTTCTAACTACACATTAAATGTGAAAAGTGATTTCTTTTACGTTTATTGATGAAATAAGTACCGAATAAAGGGCAGGTTGACTAATAAACCAATGGTATTGATCAAACAAGTACTAACTAAACCGCTATTTGATTAATAAACCAGAGTTATTAGTCTATTGGTTGACTCGTTATCATATATTTTTTTCATATTGTTCGACAGCCCATTTGTGGCTGCCTCTTTTTAATTTAGCTAAAGCTTCAGGAATAGTTGCCCATTCCAATTGATTAAAATCCTCTAATGGTTTGCATCTGACTTTCCATGACTGCGCCACATAAAAATAAGCGGGATTATAATAGTACCGTTGGCGATGTTTAGAATAATAATAATCTTCAGCCTTTCCTATAAAAGGACCTACTTTTATTACATATCCCAATTCTTCCATTGCTTCACGTTGTGCCGTTTCTTCATGGGTTTCATTTTCTTCAATTTCACCACCCGGTAATAAATATGAACCATTAGGGGGTGAAACCAACAAAATCTTTTTACTTTTTTGGTCAAAAATTACAATGTGCACTCCAACACGTGTCTGATAATCTTGGTCATCTATTTTCACACCAAAAGTTTCCGTTCCCATTTCGCACCTCCACCTTCTCATTTTATTATCATTATTTTAATCTTTATACTTTTAAGAATCAATAAAAACTTAATCAGTACCGTTACTTTTTCTTATTTCACTTATTAAGTTGCGCTCACTAAAAAAGACAGTTCAAATTTGAACTGTCTTAAAATTGGATGTTTTGTTCTTGTTTTCTATTAAATCTTAGTTGATTCCTATTGCTTTTCTCAATGTTATATTTTGTACAACAAAGTATAACATTGCTATATTAATTGGTGCTAAAACAAGATTTTGCACTAGTCGCGTTGGGAAAATGACAAAGATTGCTTTATCTAGCATAATCGTTAACCAGATCGTATTGAGACCTAAATTGACAAAAATGGCAACCATAATTATGGCTAAAATGATTCTCTTTAATGATTTAGGCTTCTTGTAAAGAACCAGACCATAAATCATTCCGCCGATAAATGCAGACAAGGTAAATCCCGGGAAAAACACTCCCCCGCCAAATAGTATCGTTCCTATTAAATCTGTTATAGCTGAAGCCATCCCAGCTATCCAAGGGCCGTAAAGCATACCGATAATGGCAATGGGCAAAAAGCCAAAACCAATCCGGACAATTGGTGTTTCAATCGAAATAAACTGAGTTAGAACGATCTCTAACGCCATTAATAACCCAATTTTTGAAACACTTCGTGCATCGTACTTATTCTTACTCATTTTGAAGATCTCCTTTGAAGAGCTCCACACATAAAATCTTATGCAGCGAATGCAGAAACAAAACCGCAAATTGTCTAAACAATTTTTCGTTCGCGGGCAACATCCCATCCCAACAACACTTAACGCTTTATTTCCTACTCTGATTTATTACCTAACTTATTGTTCATTCCTTAGGCTAATTCACTATAGCATATTCCTTCTGTTTCTGGTAGCAAACAAAAAAACTTTTTATACATTACATGTTGACATTTATTTTGAAGTTCTGTATATTAAGAACAAGTTAAGTTTAATGAGAAAAAAATGATAAAACACTATGAAAAGAAAAGTAGGTTTATATTCGTCTATAAAAGAGAACCCAGTTAATTGCTGAAAATGGGTTAGACAAATTGAACTGAAGATGGTCTTTGAGTGGAGTTAGCGAATCACTTATTAAAGTGTTAGCTTTCTACGGGAGCACCCGTTACAGTGTCGCAGTATAAAAAGACAACTTATTGTCTGACGTACTGGATAAGGTAAGTATAGCAATATACTTATAAATTAAGGTGGTAACACGAAGCAGACAACTGACTTTCGTCCTTACAAAAAAGCAAATGAATTTGCTTTTTTGTAAGGACTTTTTGATTTTATTAACTACATAATTAAACGCAGTGAAGAGAAAAGTATTTTCACAGAATGCAACAACAGAGAGCCTGAATGCTGAGAACAGGTTTGCAGGAATGAAAAGAAAATGGCCTCCGAGCGGGATACTGAGTGTTTTTAAACATTAGGCTATCATGGGCGCACCCATTACAGTGCTAGAGTATCAGAAGCAATCTTCTCGTACTTGATAAGGAGTTGTTTGCGAGAACAACTCAAATAAAGGTGGTAACACGACGGTAAAGCGTTCGTCCTTTAATCTACAGCAGTAGGTTAATGGACGAGCGCTTTTTTCTATTTTAAGGAGGAATTCACATGATTACATTAAATAATGTAAGTGTCACATTTGCAGGGAAAGAAACGACAATAAAAGCGGTAGAAAATGTTCAGTTAACCGTTGAAAAAGGAGATGTTTTTGGAATCGTTGGCTACAGTGGAGCTGGAAAAAGCACCTTAGTTCGCACGATCAACCTGCTACAACGACCAACAGAAGGATCAGTTATCGTCTCCAATCAGGATCTGCTGAGTTTAAAACCAAAACAACTGCGAGCCGCTCGTAAGAAAATTGGGATGATTTTTCAGCATTTCAACTTAATGGGGTCTCGCACAATTGCTGAAAACGTAGCTTATCCTTTAAGAAAATCGGGATTGACTAAAACAGAAATAAAAGAGAAAGTAGCCGATTTATTAGATTTAGTAGGTTTAACCGATAAAAGCGCTGCTTACCCTTCTCAATTGTCAGGTGGACAAAAACAACGAGTAGCTATTGCTCGTTCGTTAGCCAACGACCCTGAAGTCTTATTATGTGACGAAGCCACAAGTGCCTTAGATCCGAAAACAACTCTTTCCATTCTGGAATTATTGAAAGAGTTAAACCAAAAATTAGCATTGACGATCGTCATAATCACCCATGAGATGCAAGTCGTAAAAGAAATTTGCAACAAAGTGGCTGTAATGGAAAATGGTCATGTCGTTGAAGAAGGCGATTTAGTTTCCATCTTTACAGAACCTAAAGAAAAAATCACAAAAGAATTTATTAATACCGCAACCCATGTTGAACAGGCGTTAGAAAATATTTTAAAGCACCCTACACTACTAGATTTACAGCCTAATGATGTCTTAGCAAATATTTCTTATGTTGGTGAAAGTACAAGTGATCCATTAATTGCTACACTAACAACTCGGTTTGACGTTACAACTAATATCTTATTTGGAAATGTCGAAATCTTACAAGAAATGCCTGTTGGAAATCTAATTGTTGTCTTAAGTGGAGAACCTAGCCGCAGAGATAAAGCTATTGCTTATTTAAAATCAAAAAATGTAAAAGTAACCTTGATTCACCATCACCAACAGATTATCCCATTAAAGAAAAAAACTAATATTATCTAAAGGAGTGAATAAAAATGTCTGAATTTCTTACAACGTATTTCGAAAATGTTATTCCATTAAGAGATGAAATTATTGAAAGCACCTTACAAACACTCTACATGGTCATTATTACAGGGCTGATTGCTGGTATTCTTGGCCTAATTTTAGGAGTCATACTTGTTGTAACCGACAGAGGTGGGATTTTAGAACGACCACGCCTCTACAACCTACTTGATCAAATCGTCAATCTCTTTCGTTCTTTGCCTTTTATCATCATGATGGCATTGGTTGTTCCCTTAACTCGCTTGATCGCTCATACATCTATCGGTACAACAGCTGCTATCGTCCCTTTAGTTATCGGAACCGTACCATTCTTTGCTAGACAAATTCAAAATGCTCTTTTAGAAGTTGATCCTGGCGTTATAGAAGCTGCCGAATCAATGGGATCCAGTCCTTTAGAAATCATTTTTCGTGTTTATTTAAAAGAAGGAATGACAGCTATCATTCGTGTCTCTTCTGTTACCATTATTAATTTGATTGGTTTAACTGCTATGGCAGGAGCAATTGGTGGGGGCGGATTAGGTAACTTAGCCATTGCCAGAGGTTACAATCGTTTCCAAGGAGATGTAACGTTAGTCGCCACTGCTATTATCTTAATTATTGTATTCATTAGTCAATTTATTGGAAATGCTTTAATCAAAAAAACGAGTCACTAGATGACATTGGAGGAAAAAAGATGAACAGAATAAAAAAAGGTTTTTTAGGATTAACTTTAGCATTAGGGCTTCTTGTAACAACCGCTTGTGGAACGAACACTACTTCAGAGGCTGAAGAATCTGAGCCCATTAAAATTGGTGTTGTTGGAGAAGTGAATGAAGTTTGGGAGTTTGTTAAAGAAAAATTAGCCTCAGAAGATATTGAGATTGAACTCGTTAAATTCTCAGACTATGCTACGCCAAATGTAGCTCTTGCTGAAGGCGAATTAGAATTGAATTCTTTTCAAACGAAAATTTTCATGGAAGCTTTTAATGAAGATCATGGTGAAAACTTAGTGGCCATTGCCGATACGGTTATTGCTCCACTTGGTATTTATTCATCAAAGATTCAAGATGTTTCTGAGATAAAAGAAAATGATGTGATTGCCATTCCAAATGATGTTTCAAATGAAGGACGAGCTTTACTCTTACTTCAAACAGCTGGTTTGATTGAAGTTGATCCTTCAAAAGGCCAAGTTCCTGTAGTCGAAGATATTACCTCTAATCCTTTGAATTTAACATTTGAAACACTAGATTCTTCTCAAACAGCACGCGCTTTAGAAGATGTAACAGCTTCCGTCATTAATAGCGGAATGGCTGTAGACGCCGGATTCATTCCTACTGAAGATGCTGTGTTCTTAGAACCAGTTACTGATTCCTCTGATCCATACTACAATGCGATTGTTTCAAGAGAAGAAGATAAAGATAATGAAGTTTTCAAAAAGATTATAGAAGCTTACCAAGCAGAAGATACTAAAGAAGTCATCGAAGAAACATCAAAAGGCTCTTCTATTCCAGTGTGGTAAATGAGTACAACTAATAACAGTAAACAAATTAGAGAGGACGATGAATTATGACAACAGTAATCACTCAATCTACATTACATGAAGAAGTTCAACAAGGAGCTCAAGAGGTCATCGCCTTACGCCGTTATCTTCATCAACATCCTGAGCCAAGTCTAAAAGAATACGAAACAATCAAATTTATCAAAAATGAATTAGACAAGCTATCTATCCCTTACGAATCTGTTGGTGAAACTGGAGCTATCGGGACGATTGTTGGTAAAAAAGGACTAGGAAAAACGATTCTCTTACGGGCAGATATTGATGCTCTTGAATTAGAGGATGCTAAAGACAAACCTTATAAATCAACTAAAAAGGGATTACATCATGCATGTGGCCATGATGCTCACACATCAGCTTTATTAGGGGCTGCAAAAATTTTAAAAAACCATGAAGCTGACTTTTCAGGGACCATTAAATTAGCTTTTCAACAAGCTGAAGAAATCGGAGCTGGTGCACGACAATTTGTAGCGGGTGGATTTGTTAACGATGTCGATCAAGTTTTTGGTATACACGTTGACTCCTCTATCGAGACTGGAAAAATCGTTGCTACTGCTGGTCCAACAAATGCTTCTTGTGATATTTTTAAGATTAGGGTCAAAGGCGAAAGCGGTCATGCGGCTAGACCAGATTTAGGAAGAGATGCTCTTTTAACAGCTGCTGCCATAACGGTCGAATTGCAAAGTATTGTGGCTCGAGAAGTCAGCCCTTTAGATAATGTAGTTGTTGCTGTAGGAGTCTTAAACGCCGGAACTCGTTATAACATTATTGCAAATGAAGCTTCCCTTGAAGGAACGGTTCGTACATTTAGCCACGAAACACGCCAATTTGTATTAGCAGCTGTTGAACGTGTTGCACGAGATGTCGCCAAAGCTCATCGCACATCAATTGAATTTGAGAATTATGATGCAGCAGCTCCTCTTATCAATAATCAAACCGCTGCAAGTCGTGCTGCTCGTGTTGGTACAGACATTGTAGGAGCAGATAATATTATTCAAGATAATCCCAAAAGTTTAGGAGCAGATGACTTTGCTGACTTCTTAGCTGTTGCGCAAGGTGTTTATGCTCGTGTTGGAACTAAAAACCCAGCTAACCCAGAAACTTGGTACGGGCATCATCATGAAAATTTTGATATTGACGAAAGCGGATTAGCTATAGCCACAGAATTACATGTCAGATATGCTCTAGATTTTTTAAATGAACGGTAAATAAAAAAAATTCAGAACTTATTTTCTGAAAAAGATTGAAGCGAGTTGTTTTTCGCTTCTTTTTTTTGTCTTCTATTTCTCACAAAATTTTTAGTTAATGAAAAAACACAACATGTAGTGTAAAATATATTTCAGGTAACAACATATAGAAAAAAAGGATGTTACACTTACTACCCTTTTTTACTGTTATCTATTGATTTACATACATATTTTATTAAGGAGTGGTACCCATGATTGCAAATATCTACGCAAAAGCAACAATAGATGTTAACAAGTTAAATGAAGACATTCAAGCTTTTCCTCAAGTCTATCCGATAACTGATGATATGAACTTAACCTATAAAGGGGTTTCTCGCTTAGTTATGTTAGATCGGTATTCCTTTAAAGACCTCTCTAAATCTACTCTTTCTATAGGAGATTTAGTTGTTTTAACGGTTAAGCCAGACCCGCAATACCCTACAAGAGGAACTGGATTTGTTACACAGATCAACCATTCTCAACATACTGCTTCAATTTTGATTGATGAGGAATTCCGAGGATCCATTGAAGATGAGTATGAGCAAAAAACTGGAATCATTACTTGCAGCTTAGATGTGATTGAAAAACCGCTTGAAATTTTTTATGAACAAATTGCTAAACGAAATGCGACTGGCTTATCCGCTATAGAATCGACTCCTGAAAAAAGAAAAGCTGCTTATAATGCCTTTTATGAAGAATTAAAAAACTTGAATTTTATCCCTGCAGGACGCGTTTTGTATGGTGCAGGTTCGAAAACGGATGTCACTTATTTTAATTGTTACGTTATGCCTTTTGTCCCTGACTCTCGTGAAGGTATTTCGGATCATCGAAAACAAGTGATGGAAATCATGAGTCGTGGCGGCGGTGTTGGTACTAATGGTTCTACTCTTCGTCCGCGTCATACTTTAGCGCGTGGGGTTAATGGAAAATCATCAGGAGCTGTTTCTTGGCTAGACGATATTGCGAAATTAACTCACTTGGTTGAACAGGGTGGCAGCCGTCGTGGAGCACAGATGATTATGTTAACAGATTGGCATCCAGATATTCTTGAATTTATTATTTCAAAAATGCAAAACCCACGTATTTTACGTTATTTAATTGAAAATACCACAGACGCTCAAATAAAGAAGCTAGCTAATGAAAAGTTGAAATTCACTCCTCTTTCAGAACACGAAACTGCTATGTATCAAACTATTTTAAATTATAAAAATATGCCCGGGCGTGGTGGATTTGATGCAGCGACAATGAAAGAAGCAGCTGCTAAATTAAAAATAGGCGGCTCCTATAGTGTTCATGACCCTGACTTTTTATCAGGAGCAAATATTTCAGTTTGTTTGACGACTGATTTCATGGAAGCTGTTGAAAAGGACACTGATTATACTCTTCGCTTTCCTGCCGTAGAAACATACAGCCCAGAGGAAATGGAAGAATACAACACTAATTGGTCAGAAATTGGAGACATCCGTGAATGGGAAGCTTCAGGACATGGCATTCATACTTACCGAACAATAAAGGCTCGCGAATTATGGAAACTCATCACTATTTGTGCTACCTACTCTGCTGAGCCGGGTATTTTCTTTATTGATAATGCAAATAAGATGACGAATGCTGCTGCCTATGGGCAAAAAGTCGTTGCAACTAACCCTTGCGGCGAACAGCCTCTCGCTCCTTATTCTGTTTGTAATCTAGCAGCCGTTAACTTAGCCGAAATGGCCGATAAAGAATCTGGAACAGTCAATTTTGATAAATTAAAGAAAACTGTGCAAGTTGGTGTACGTATGCAAGATAACGTGATTGATGCCACACCTTACTTCTTAGCAGAAAACGAAAAACAAGCTTTAGGAGAACGCCGTGTTGGTTTAGGCATTATGGGTCTCGCCGACTTACTCATTTACTGTGGTAAAGAATACGGCTCTCAAGAAGGCAATCAATTAGTAGATAAAGTCTTCGAAACAATTGCAGTTTCAGCGTATGAAGCTTCTATTGAATTAGCAAAAGAACGAGGCAGTTTCCCTTTCTTAATTGGGAAAACTGAAGCAGAGACAGCTAAACTAAGAGAACAGTTCCTTCAATCGGGGTATATGAAGCAAATGCCAGAACACATTCACGAAGGCGTATTGAAATATGGGATACGCAATTCACATTTATTAACTGTTGCTCCAACTGGGTCAACAGGAACAATGGTGGGCGTTTCAACAGGACTTGAACCTTACTTCTCATTTAGTTATTTCAGAAGCGGACGTTTAGGCAAGTTTATCGAAGTAAAAGCTGATATCGTCCAAGAATACCTTGATCAACATCCAGAAGCCGATCCTGAAAGATTGCCAAAACAATTTGTATCTGCCATGAGTTTAAAACCTGAAGCTCATGTTGATGTTCAATGTACCATTCAACGCTGGGTCGACAGTTCTATTTCTAAAACAGTCAATGCTCCTAAAGGTTATACGGTTGAACAAGTTCAAAAAATTTATGAGCGTCTTTATAGAGGTGGGGCAAAAGGCGGTACGGTTTATGTAGATGGAAGCCGTGATACACAAGTACTGACATTAAAAGCTGAAGAAACGATTTGGGATGAAGAAATAACAAAAGAAGCACCGTCTTCAGAGCATCAACCACTTCAAACAGGTACTGTTAAAGAAGCGAATAACTATGGCAATGAGGTTGGCGATACTTGTCCTATCTGTCGACAAGGAACGGTTGAAGATTTAGGTGGCTGCAATACGTGTACCAATTGTAATGCCCAACTTAAATGTGGATTATAAACATAAATGGAGTTGAGACTTTTGTCCCAACTCCATCTTTTTTTATTCAAATTCTTTTAATTGGGCTTCACGTTGTGTTTTACGCCATTCAATAAAACCATTTCCTAAACCTCTTAGTAACACTTCACTCGTTCCAAGGTTTGTTGCCAAGGGTATTTCATAAACATCACATAGTCTTAACAATGCTGATATATCGGGTTCGTGAGGCTGTGCTGTTAAAGGATCTCTCAGAAAAATAACTAAATCAATTTTGTTGTCAGATACATACGCCCCTATTTGTTGATCGCCTCCAAGTGGGCCAGATTTAAAGCGATGTACTTCTAAACCAGTTGCATCAATGATTCGTTGTCCAGTCGTTCCTGTAGCAAATATTTGATGATCTTTGATAATTTCTTTATATGCTGTAGTTAGTTTTACCATTTCATCTTTTTTCTTATCATGTGCAATAAAAGCAATGTTCATATATGATCAACTCCATTCCTAACTTTATTCAATGATAACACTTACTTGAAAAAAAAGATAAGTCTAAACTTCCAAGCATTCTCGCCTTAGAAGCCCTTTCACTTGAAGACCTTTTTGGTCTGCGTTACACTAATTGTAGTTAAACTATAAGGAAAGAGGGATTATACATGGGAAAGAAAATTGCAACAGTAGTGACCAATTTATTTGAAGATGTTGAATTCACATCGCCAAAAGAAGCTTTAACAAATGCAGGACACCAAGTTATTACGATTGAGAAAAAAGCAGGCAATACCGTTAAAGGAAAAAAAGGAGAAGCTACCATTACTATTGATAAAGGCATTGATGAAGTTTCACCGGAAGATTTTGACGCACTTTTAATTCCTGGTGGTTTTTCACCCGATCAATTAAGATCAGATGATCGCTTTTTAGCTTTCACTAAGGCCTTTGCTGATGCAAAAAAACCTATTTTTTCGATTTGCCATGGGCCTCAGCTTTTAATTAATGCTGAAGTAGTCAAGGGTAAAAAAATGACTGCTGTCAAACAAGTCGGAGTTGATTTGAAAAATGCAGGTGCGTTATTTGAAGATAGTGAAGTTGTGGAAGACGAAAGTGGTATTATCTCCAGCCGTACACCTGATGATCTTCCAGCTTTCAATAAAGCAATCGTAGCCGCTTTAGATAAGTAATGTTTAAATAAGTAGTTTCTAATTTAATTCAACTAAAACTTTTACTTTTTTGTCATATGACACTTAGTTGACTGTGGTAAACTATAAAAGTTGTTTATTTAAAACTGAATTTATTTTTCACTCTCTTTTCTCCCCCTATTGAAAAGAGTCTTACCCCCTAGCTATCTCTTAATTGAGATAGCTTTTTTTATTTTAGAAACATCAAAATAGCCTTCTTTAAAAATACACTTTTTAAGAAAATCATAAAACTATCATCACATTTTCTTCATAGATTAACGTTATAGTTTATCTATACCAATAACAACCAACTTTTTATATTTTCATATTACCTTTTCTCCTCCAAGCAAAGGTAATGACTCCTTTACCACCCATTTTTCTAATGGGTGGTTTTTTTATTATTTATTTAAATTTTTCTTTTTATTTTACTTAATTTTGTCTTTTCTCACGCCACTGCTGTCTTTTATCAAGCTTACAACTTGACAAAAACTAAAAATTTTTGATATACTTAAGCAGCAAACAAGTGGTTGCTTGCTTTGAAAAGACCCTATAAAAAAAATACTTATCAGGAGGAATGTTATGGAATTCAGAACAAAAAAAATAGAATCTATTGTAAACCAGTTCAATAGTAACTCAGAAAAAGGGTTAACCTCAAAAGAAGTAGAACAGCATAAAAAACAATTTGGTGCCAACCAATTTGATGAAGAAGAAAGTATTTCTTTATTTTCAAAAGTTATTGATCAATTAAAAGATGTTACAGTTATTATCTTGATCCTAGCTGGAATTATCTCAACTTATATTGCCATCACTGAACACCCCGACGATTTCTCAGAACCTATCGTAATTTTCTCTATTATTTTAATCAACGTCATCATTGCTATCCGACAAGAAGGCAAAGCCGAAAAAGCTTTAGCTTCGCTACAAAGTTTATCTGCTCCACAAGCACGAGTGATACGAAATGACCAAGAAGAGGTTATTGAAGCAGCTGATTTGGTCCCTGGAGATATTTTATTATTAGAAGCCGGAGATCAAATTCCTGCAGATGCTCGTTTAATTTCTAGTAGTGATTTACAAGTAGAAGAATCGGCTTTGACTGGAGAAAGTGTGCCCGTTGAAAAAGACGAAAATGCAGAAGTTGAAGAAGACAGCCCAGTTGGAGATGTATTTAATACTGTTTTTTCGGGAACTTTGGTTACTAATGGACGAGCAAAAGCAATTGTCGTCACTACAGGTATGGATACCGAAATGGGTTCTGTTGCTAACTTATTAAATAGTACTAAACAAGGTAAAACACCCTTACAATCAAGAATGGATCGTTTAGGAAAACAAGTAAGTGTGTTAGCTCTAGTGGCAGGTATTATTATTTTCACCTTAAGTTTCTTTCAAGGTGAAGCTTTTATTACAAGTCTAATGACTGCTGTATCTCTTGCTGTTGCTGCAGTTCCTGAAACTTTACCCGTTATTGTTACGATCTCACTAGCTTACGGTGTTCAAAACATGGTTGACCGTAACGCCATTATTCGAACTATCCCTTCCGTCGAAACACTAGGCAGTGCTTCTGTTATCGCTTCAGATAAAACCGGCACATTAACTCAAAACCAAATGACGATACAAAAATTATGGGCTTTTCCACATAAACCCATTGAAGTTAAAAATGAATTTGGCGAAGATGAAAAATGGGTACTCAAAATGATGAGCCTAGCTTCAAATGCTACAATTGAAGATCGTGATGGCGAAGAAGTTATCAGCGGTGACCCTACTGAAACAGCCATTATTCGCTTGTTACAGAAAAAAGGATTGCCAAAGAACGAGCTAGATGAAACTTATCCACGTGTACACGAGATTCCTTTTGACTCTGGTCGTAAATTGATGACTACTGTTCACGAATTAGAAGATGGGTACATTTCAATCACTAAGGGTGCTTTTGACCGTTTGCCAGTTGAATTTTCTTCAATTACAGATGAAGTTGGTCAAAAAGCGAAAGCTATCCATGATTCATTTGCGAATGATGCTTTACGTGTTATAGCTGTTGGATATAAAAAATACGATCAACTTCCAGAGGATCTATCCCCTGAAGAGTTAGAAAGCGGCATTACGTTCGCTGGGATCGTAGGAATGATCGATCCACCAAGAGAAGAAAGTATTCAAGCTGTTAAAGAAGCCAAATCAGCTGGTATCAAGACGATTATGATCACAGGAGATCACGCTGCTACTGCTTCTGCTATTGCTAAACAAATCGGTATTTTCGAAGAAGGCGACAAAGCTATCACAGGTGCTGAATTAGGCAAACTTTCAGACAAAGAACTAAAAGAAACGATTCGTGATTATTCCGTTTATGCACGTGTTTCTCCCGAAGATAAAATTCGAATCGTTAAAGCATGGCAATCACATGGGGATGTTGTCGCCATGACCGGAGACGGTGTCAATGATGCACCTGCCTTAAAAGCGGCTGATGTTGGTACTGCCATGGGAATTACTGGTACTGAAGTAGCTAAAAGTGCTTCTGACATGATTTTAACCGATGACAAATTTGATACCATTGTTCATGCTGTTGAAGAAGGCAGACGTGTTTATGAAAACATCAAAAAAACCGTATACTTCTTATTATCATGTAATATTTCAGAAATTTTCATTATGTTAATTGCTGTCATTATGGGATGGGGATTACCTGTTATTGCGATTCAATTACTATTTGTTAATGTAGTAGCGGATGGAATTCCTGGTTTTGCATTAAGCAGAGAAAAAGCTGATCCAACTATTATGTCTAATGAACCAACTGCTAAAGGTGAAAGCATCTTCGCTAAAGGCGGATATCGTAACATTGCTATCGCAGCTCTCACTTTCACAGTTACGACACTCATCGGATTTTATGTTGGTTCATTTATTGATGTTGATTCTTCCATTACCGCAAGTCATGCAGTTGGTCAAACAATGGCTTTCTTAATTCTGGGTTGGTCTTCTGTCTTGCATATTTTCAATGCACGCAGTAAAGAGTCGATTTTTAAAGTTGGTCTTACGTCCAACTCTAGTTTATTCTGGTTAGCACTACTTTCTATTGCACTGATTACATTAGTAGCTACAGTTCCATTCCTAGCTGGTATTTTTGAATTAGTTGCTTTAAGTACGACTCACTGGATGATTGCTATTGGATTATCGTTGGCTATTATTGTAGTAGGCGAACTTCAAAAATTTATTATGAATAAGATGAACAAACCTTTTTAAAGCTATTGCAAATGAATGATTTTGATGTCCCTAAACTCATACAGAAGACATTAAAATAAAAAACGCCAAGCGAAAGACTAGTATTAGCCTTTCTGCTTGGTGTTTTTTTCCGCTTTTAATACGTATAATGCTCTTGCGGACCATAACCTTCGTCTTAGTTGACCATTATGGTTCGTATAGTGCTTTAAGTACCATATACTTTGTTTTAGTTGGCATTTTTGGTTCATATAGTGCCCTTTAAGTACAAATCTCATCAAATTATCAAATTCCTGCATACATTGAGAACGCTCAAATGAAGACTTCTCTTTCTACATCGGAAGATATAGAAATAAGAAAAATTAGTTTTTCATCCCAGAAACTGGTAAAATAAAGGGAATAGAATGGCTAATGATTTTATAAATAGACCTATTAAATCAAACCAAAGTTTTTAGGGGTCATTAAGAATAGAATGGATGAAAAAAAATGACGACTACTTCTCGACAATTATTATCTTCTTGTAAACGTATCGTTGTAAAAGTTGGAACCAGTACAATTATGTATCCTAATGGCACCATCAATCTACAACGCTTAGAAAAATTAGCTTTTGTTTTATCCGATTTAAAAAACCAAGGAAAAGAAGTTATTTTAGTATCTTCTGGAGCTGTTGGAGTTGGTATTTCTCACCTGCAACTGACTGAACGACCAAAAACGATTCCTGAACAGCAAGCTGTAGCTTCCGTAGGACAAACGGAATTAATGAATTTGTATAGTAAATTCTTTCACAGCTACGGACAAATCGTCGGACAAGTCTTAATGACACGAGATATAATCGAGTTTCCAACTAGTCGACTAAATGCGATTAACACATTTGAACAGCTTCTGATTAAAGGCATTATTCCTATCGTAAATGAAAATGACACTGTTGCCGTGGAAGAATTAGATCATCTGACTAAATTTGGTGATAATGATCGCTTATCGGCTATTGTTGCAGAGATTACTGCTGCTGATTTATTGATCATGTTATCTGATATTAATGGCTTTTATAATAAGAATCCAAATGATGAACCTGATGCGGTTTTATTTCATGAAGTTCATGCCATCACCGATGAGCTATACACTCTTGCTGGTGGAAAAGGATCAAGCTACGGAACTGGCGGAATGTCTACCAAGTTGATCGCTGCTAATCATATTTTAAAAAATTCCAGTCAAATGGTATTGGCTAACGGTGAAGACCCCACGATTATTTTTGATATTATTGAAGGCAAAGAAATAGGAACATTATTTTCTGCTGACTAAATTAAAAGGAGAGTTTTTATGGAAACTTTGATCCAACTAGGTGAAAAAGCGAAGAAAGCGGCACGCTCGCTTGCAAGAGCTACATCATCAGAAAAAAATGATGCTTTAAAACTAATGAGCCAAGCTTTAGTTGATCACACTGAAACCATTCTTACAGCAAATAAATTAGATTTAATTGCTGCTAAAGAAAATGGGATATCAGAAAACATGATTGATCGTTTAGTCTTAACTGAAGAACGCATTAAAGCTATGGCCGATGGAATCCTTGAGATAGCAGAATTGCCAGATCCCATTGGACAAGTTGATGGAATGTGGCAAAATGAAGCTGGTTTAACGATTGGCAAACAACGTGTTCCTTTAGGTGTGATTGGGATCATCTATGAGTCTCGACCAAACGTAACCACGGATGCCGGATCTCTGTGTTTCAAAGCTGGAAATGCGGTCATTTTACGCGGTGGTAAAGAAGCTATCTATTCAAATAAAGCTTTAATTCACATCTTACAAGATGCGCTTCAACCAACTGTATTTCCTCCAACAACGATTCAATTGGTTGAAGATACCACTCGTGAAAGCTCTAAAGAAATGATGCGATTAAATCGTTACTTGGATGTTTTGATCCCACGTGGTGGTGCAAAATTGATTCAAACAGTATTAGAAACAGCAACCGTTCCTGTCATTGAAACAGGAACCGGTAACTGCCATGTCTATATCGATAAAGATGCTCAATTAACTATGGCAACCGATATTATCGTAAATGCAAAATGTTCTAGACCTTCTGTATGCAATGCTGCTGAAACATTGTTGATTCATGAAGATGTAGCAGAAACTTTCTTACCTGTGATTGAAAAAGCATTGGCACCTTGGCATGTTGAATTAAGAGCAGATGAAAAAGCTCTCTCTTATCTGCAACATGCGATTCCTGCTACTCAAGAAGATTGGGAAACAGAATTCTTAGATTTTATTTTAGCTGTCAAAGTAGTATCTTCTTTAGACGAAGCAATTGAACACATTGATCGGTATAGTACTGGCCATTCTGAAGTTATTGTGACAGATAATTACGCTGCAGGTATGCAGTTCCATCGTGAGGTAGACTCTGCTGCTGTTTACATTAACGCCTCTACACGTTTTACAGATGGATTTGAATTTGGATTCGGTGCAGAGATCGGTATAAGCACTCAAAAATTACATGCTCGAGGTCCAATGGGACTTACTGAATTAACTTCATCTAAATACATCATTTTCGGTGAAGGTCAAATTCGTTAAACCTATCTTTTATTAATAAACTACAGGATAAAAATTTGGGATATACCTTAACTTCTGATTAAAAAAGACTTTCACTTTTCTACGGAAAAGTGAAGTCTTTTTTTGTAGTCACTTTTTCGTGAAACTAACTTTGACATAAAAGTGACTATCATTTTTAGATGCTACTCTTACGTGGAGAGCCATTCCATAGATGAGTGACACTAATTTCTCGCTCCACTTTTTCGTGAAAGGTCATTACATGGAAGAGTCACTCCTCCAGACAATCAGAAGGGTTAGAAAAAGTAGACCCTTCAAAGAAAACTCATTCCCACTTTGCTGAAAATGGCTAACACAAATGGGAATAAGTTTTAACTAACACTTTCACTTGATCTTATTGATTTTATTCTCCCTGTTCTCCTAATTGAATCCCTCTAGGTTCGACACTAGTCGAAAAAACAATCTGCGTATATGTTTTACCAAATTGCTGCAGTTCTCCGATAAATCCGTCCAGCTCAACTGTACTTGGGAAAGCCACCTTTAAAAGCATCGAATATTCTCCGGTTACACAATTACATTCTAATATATTTGGACATTTTTTGACAAAAGGATAAAATGTCGGCTTTTGTTTAGGGCTCAGTTCAAGATTTATAAATGCAGTGATATAGTAACCTAATTTGTGTAAATTTAATTGAGCAGTATAGCCTGTAATAATTTCTTCTCTCTCTAAACGTGAAATCCGTGCAGACACAGCAGGTGAAGATAAAAATGTTTCAGCTGCAATTTCTTTCAATGACGCTCGTGCATTACTTTCTAATAATTGAATAATATGTCTATCAATGTTATCCATTTTATCCCATCCTTTTCACAGATTCTCTTTCTATTAAGATTATACATTTAGATGTAGACATTTCAAGGATTCATTTTATTACAGCTTAATAAAATGAAGTTTATAAAGGGAAATCCAGTGTTTTATAAGTTGAAACACGACTATACCAATCAATTGTTTTTTCTTTTTTTCATCTATTTACTCTGTGTTTCAATCATGGTATCTTCTTATTTATATTTCAACAACAGCTTTTTACATTGAATTGGAGGATTAGGATGATTATGCATACACGAATAGAATTTGATTCAATTGGCAGCTTACCCATTCCAGGTGAAGCTTACTATGGCATACAATCTCTGCGGGCAAAAAATAATTTTTCGATATCGGGAGAAAAACTGCATCCTATTTTTATAAAAAACTTAGCCATTATAAAAAAAATAGCAGCTATTACCAATTATCAAGCAAACAATTTATCTGGTACGGTTGCAAATGCAATCTGCGAGGCATGTAACGGAATTATTGCAGGAGAATTTCAAACAGAATTTATCGTGGATACCATCCAAGGAGGCGCTGGTACTTCTGCAAATATGAACATGAATGAGGTCATTGCACACAGAGCTAGTGAAATTCTGGGTGGAACAAAAGAAAAGTATGATCTGGTACACCCAAATGATCACGTTAACTGTTCTCAATCGACAAATGATGTTTTTCCGAGCGCTGGAAAACTAACAGTCTTGGAACTCATGCCACAGCTTATTTCAAATCTTTCTTACTTAGAGAGGTTACTGGAACAAAAAGCAATAGAATTTTCAGACGTGATCAAGATGGGCAGAACGCAATTACAAGATGCAGTTCCCACAACTTTAGGACATTCTTTCAAAGCCTATCAATCTGTTGTTCACCGTGATATCAAACATTTAATCGCCATAACAGCTGAAATGTACACTCTTAATATTGGTGCTACCGCTATTGGAAATGGAATCAATGCTTCTGTTGAGTATTCCTCAACTATTGCCGAAAATCTTGCCCGTGAACTGCAGTTGCCCTTAAAACAAGCTGATAATCTGTATGACGCCACTCAAAATGTTGATAGCTTTGTTCGGGTTTCAGGAGTTATAAAAACAGCTGCTATCTCTCTCTCAAAAATGAGCAACGATCTTCGCTTATTGTCCAGCGGTCCAAAAACTGGTTTTGGTGAAATTAATTTACCCGCTAGGCAAAATGGTTCTTCCATTATGCCTGGAAAAGTCAATCCCGTCATTCCAGAAGTTGTTTCTCAGGTTGCTTTTCAAATTGTTGGGAATGATGTTACCATTACAATGGCCGCAGAATCGGGACAACTTGAATTGAATCCTTTTGAACCAATTATTTTTCGTAATCTTTTCAGCTCTATTGAACTGCTTACAAATGCCGTAATGACCTTAGCAGACAACTGCATTGTCGGAATCACTGTTAATGAGGAACATTGCCGAGATCAAGTTGAGAAAAGTGTTGGGATCGCTACTGCTCTTTGTCCTTTTATCGGTTATAAAAAAGCAAGCGAAGTAGCAAAAGAAGCTTTGAAAACTGGGCTTTCAATTCGACAAATTTTACTTAAAAGGAACTGGCTGACTAAAGAAAAAATCGATGACATTCTTGATTTAAGAAAATTAGCTGAAGGAAATGTTCCTTCAAATGATGCAGCTGTTGGAGCAGTGACTGAAATACATTAATAAAGATGATTGATTGCTACATGCTCTTAAGCAAAAAACACTCTCTTACGTTTAGATGTGATGCCCATTTATTAAAAACTGCATTTGTTTTATAATGAAAGATGTTGTGATTCTATTTCATAATAATAAGAATGTCGGTTTTATGGAACACACTATTTATGCACTATTAGTACTTTAATTTGTACGAATGCAATACAGATAGTTGCAAATGAAGAGGATGATACTTGATGACACAAATAAAACGGATCGCAGTAATCGGTGGCGGTATTGTAGGAGCTACTGCTGCATTTTATCTTAGTCAAAAAAACTATGAAGTAGATATCTATGATGATGGAGTAGGCCAAGCAACCTCTGCTGCTGCTGGAATCATCTGTCCATGGCTATCTCAACGCCGAAATAAAGAATGGTACCAACTAGCCTCTAAAGGAGCAGCTTTTTATCCACAACTCATGCATGATCTAAATGAATCGCTTACTGATTCTGATATTTACAAACAAGTAGGAACTCTTGTCTTCAAAAAAAATCCTAACTTACTGAAAAAGTTAGAAAAAACTGCTCTTAAACGCCTGGAAACTGCCCCAGAAATTGGCACGCTCTCTCTCTTATCTCCAAAAGAAATCAAAGCTAAATTTCCTATATATGACTCAGAAGAATCAGCTTTATTTGCTACTGGCGGTGCACGTGTTGATGGTTCTTTATTGACAAAAAAATTAATTGATCAAGCTATAGTTAACGGAGCCAGTCATTATGCTGAAAAAGTTGTATTATCTCAACCTAACTCAGCTGATTATATTATTCGTTCTAAGACACAAACCAAAACTTATGACATAGTTATCTTAGCAGTAGGCGCATGGTTACCAGAATTATTAAATCCACTTGGTTTAGATGTTGATATTCGTCCTCAAAAAGGGCAGTTGGTTCAACTTCACTTACAAAAAGATATGTCCAATTGGCCTGTAGTTATGCCAGATGGCGAAAAAGACATTATTCCTTTTGCAAATGGTAAAATTATTGTAGGAGCTACACATGAAAATGATGGTGGCTATGATTTAACCCCTACTAAAGAAAAACTAGCGCTTATGTTAGAAGAAGCTAAAGAACTTGCTCCCGAATTAAAAAACGCAACTATTACAGGAATCCGCGTTGGTACAAGAGCGTATACTTCTGACTTTACTCCTTTTTTTGGAGCTGTTCCGAATTATCCTAATCTTTTTGCAGCAAGTGGCTTAGGTTCATCCGGACTAACTTCGGGTCCGTTGATTGGAAAAATGTTAAGCCAGCTTATCTCAGATGAGCCCACTGATTTGCCTTTAACTGATTACCCAGTTGAACGCTACATTAAAAAACAAGACTAAAAAACGAGTTCTTAATTGAACTCGTTTTTTAGCCTTGTTTAGAATATTTTACTTTTACAACTATTCTGTAACTACTGAATATTCACCAGTTAGCGGATCCATTTTTTTCAGTTCTTTTGTTGCTAAATTGTATTCAAACATGCCCACCATATTAGAAATTCCAACTCCATCTACTTCGTGAGAATGGCGGATCTCAACTGTATAGGTTTGTTCATTTGTTTTAGTTGCATAAAATTGATTATCTTCTGGAGATATTCCAGTAATCGAAACAACTGCATCCAATACTGTAGTCATTTCTTCTTCAGGAGTTGCCTCTGTTGTTGCATTGCTAGATTCAGCTGTTGCAGCTTCTTTATCGCTTAACCAGCTGCTGATCTCATCATCAGAGACCGTTTTAATGTCTTTACCTGTTGCTTCTGCGAATTCAGCTGCTGCTAAATCTGAAGTGCGTTCTGTTTTATAAGCTGAATTTTCTATAAGAGCTGTAGCTTCACTTGCCTTAGCTTCTTCAGCCTGAGCAAGAGTAATTTGTTCTTTCAAAGTTGTAGCTTTGGTTTCAATTTCATTGTACTCTGATAAATCATTTTGAAGCAATACACCAATCGTACCCGCAGCTTCATCATACTTACCAGCATCATACTGAGCTGACCCGTCTGTATACATTTTGTTATATTTTTCTTGTAATGAAACTTCTTCTGGCTCTTCTATTGTTGAATCTACCTCTTGAGAAGATGTTGTTTCAGAAACAGCTGACTCAGATACCATAGACTCAGAGTTTGTTGCTTCAGAAGTAGCTCCCTCATTTTCATTATTCGTTCCACAAGCACTTAATGCTACCATTCCTAAAGAGATGATCAATAAACGACTCCAATTTTTTTTCATTTCTTTTCCTCCTTGTAAAACCTTTTCTTTATTATACCTTATTTATCCATACTCCTCATTAATTTACAAAATTTTAAAGATTTCTTATTTTTCAAACGTAATTTCCTCTCCTATATCAGAAATTTAACATAACACTAGACAGTAAAAATGCCCTTCTGTTATAGTTATGATAATACAATCATTTCTTAATGGTATGTAAACATATAGGGAGGTGAAATCATGAAGAAATTTATAGATGAGTTTAAAGATTTTGCTTTTAGAGGAAATGTACTTGATTTAGCCGTCGGTGTTGTTATCGGTTCTGCTTTTACAGCTATTGTTACTGCTCTTGTTAATTATATTATTATGCCTCTCGTTGGTATTCTTACTGGTGGAACAAATATCAAAAACTTATCCATAGATGTTGGCGGTGCTAAACTAGAATACGGCGCTTTTTTGCAAGCTGTTGTAGACTTCATTTTAATTGCACTCGTGATCTTTATTTTTATTAAGATTATTAATAATGCTGCCAATAAATTCAAAAAAACAGAAGAAGTTACAAAAGAGGTTGAGATTCCTGCGGCAGAACAATATCTTAAAGAGATTCGCGATTTATTAGCAGAAGATAAAAATAAAACGAATCTTTAAATTTAAAAAATTAATTTATTTTTCTTTTCAGTACCCTTTATAGAAAAAATACACGTACCTATCCTGTAAATAAGGTACGTGTATTTTTATTTACATTTTAAGTAAGTTATCCAATTAGAATTCATGAAAAGCTGCATAAACTTCTTGCTTCTTTAGTCCTCGTAATTTAGCAACTTCTTTAATCGCATCTTTACTGGTGAATTCCATTTCATTGATCATTAAATCTACATGTTCTTTTAACGACAAAGCCTCCCAGCTTGTATCTTCTTCCATTAAAAGAGATCCTGCACTATTTCCTTCAACGATCAAACAGAATTCCCCTCTGATTTCATTCGTCATTGACCATTCAATCGCTTCTTCGATCGTTCCTCTTATAAACTCTTCGTACCGTTTTGTTAATTCACGGCAGCATACAATGCGTCGCTCCATTCCAAAAACGGTAGACATATTTTTCAGTACTTCTTTTAAACGGTGCGGCGATTCATATAAAATAATCGTTTCTGGTCGATGATTCAATTCCTCTAAACTAAGCAGCTGCTCCTTTTTTTTGCGTGGTAAGAAACCAAAAAAATAAAAAGGCTGTGGACTGATTCCAGATGCGATCAAAGCTGTCAGTCCAGCATTCGCTCCTGGCAAAGGAATCACTGGAATACCAGCTTGTATACATGCTACAACTAATTCGTGTCCGGGATCGCTGATAGAAGGCATCCCAGCATCGCTTACTTGTGCAATGGTCATTCCTGCTTCTAACTTTTCAATCAACTGTCCGATCCGTTCTTGTGTATTGTGTTCATGAAAACTAATTTGAGGTGTTTTTATTTCATAATGATTTAAAAGCTTTTGTGTGTTACGCGTATCTTCAGAAGCAATTAAATCTACTTCTTTTAATAGCCTTACCCCTCTAAAAGTCATGTCTTCTAAATTTCCAATGGGCGTAGGAATTAGGTATAAACTTCCGCCTATGGATTGTTCAAAACTCTTTTGACTCTGCATGTTTTTCACATTCCTTTGCTTCAATTTGCTGCATATTTACTAAACAAGATTCCGTTGGTAGCACAGGAAACTGAACTCCTTGTTTTGTTAAATAATCCAATTTCTTTTTACGCGTTTGCTTTTTAAAAGCATACTCAGCTTTAGTAGCTGCACTTCTAGAAGGATATCCTTCTGCATAAATCATTTTTACTGGCCTTCTTGTTTGGGGTTTAGTGTACTTAGCCCCAACACCTTGATTATGTTCTTCTTCTCGTCTAGCCAGATCTGTAGTATACCCACCGTAAAAACTTCCATCGTGACAGTACAACACATAAAAATAACTAACGGATTCCATGCAGCATTGCGCTCACTTCTGGCAAGTACTCATTATCGTCACTGTACACAAATAGTGGCGGCAAAACGCGAAAGCCTGTCTCTTTTCCATCTTTTATACCTTCAATTAATAATGTATTGGCTTCTTTACCCACTTTTGGATAGACCAAACGCATTTTTTTCGGCGCAATCCGATGCTTTTTCATGGTCTCTAAGATTTCAATTAATCGATCGGGACGATGAACAAAATACGCTTTTCCATTCATTTTTAATAAACCACTTGAAACTTTCATGACCTCATCCAAATTTGTATGCAATTCGTGTCTTGCAATAGCTAAATGGGAATTAGGATTTTTTATACTTTTTTCTCCCACAGCAAAATAAGGCGGGTTACACGTTAATGTATCTACGGTATCTTTTGGGATCCATTGGCTTGCATCACTCAAATTGCCTTGGATAATGGAAATTTGGTCTTCTAAACCATTGATTTGGATACTTCTGTTGGCCATACCGACCAATCTTTCTTGTATTTCAATTCCAACAATGGGACTAGCTGTTTTTTGACTAAGCAATAAACCGACTACACCATTACCTGCACATAAATCAACAATTTTTGCCCGATCGTGTTTAGCAGGTTGAGCGAAATCTGCTAACAATACAGCATCTAATGAAAAAGAAAAAACGGATGGGCTTTGGATAATAGATAAATTATGACTAAGTAGCTGATCCATCCGTTCATCGCCCTGTAACCACTGGTTCATTATTGACACTTCCTTCAATTATACTCATTTTCACTATATCATATAGGAGTTCTCTTTCCATATAAATGAAGTGAACTCTTATTTATTTTTATTGGCTTTATTCTTGAATACTTAAAATAATCTTTCCTGTATTTTTATTTTCTTCCATATGAAGATGAGCACTTGTAACATCGCCAAATGAGAACGTCGTGTCAATTATTGGTTTAATAGAGTTGTTTTCAAAATACGGCATAACTTTTTTTACAAATTCATTCGTTAATTCCGCTTTATATTGATCACTTCTAGGAGTCAAAAGAGTACCTTGAATGGCAATTCTTTTTTGTAAGAAAACTCCTAAATTAACCTTCTCAACGATTGTACCCCCAAGAGTTCCAATCAAAATCCATCGGCCGTCTGTTTTAATACTTGCAACATTTTGATCCCAATAAGAAGCTCCTATAAAGTCTAAAATCAAGTCCACACCTTTATTTTGAGTGTAATCCAAGACTTCTTTGGC
This sequence comes from Carnobacterium sp. FSL W8-0810, assembly GCF_038007125.1. Taxonomy (NCBI): domain Bacteria; kingdom Bacillati; phylum Bacillota; class Bacilli; order Lactobacillales; family Carnobacteriaceae; genus Carnobacterium; species Carnobacterium sp. FSL W8-0810. Next base: position 373,678 of record NZ_JBBOWO010000001.1, read on the forward strand.
AAAATCTTCTTTTTTATAATTGATTCCTTTATCTGCACCAAGTTCTTTACAAAATTCTAATTTTTCTTCTGATCCAGCCGTAACAATTACGTTTGCTTTTGTCATTTTTTTTGCTAACTGGATAGCAGCTGTCCCAACTCCGCTAGCTCCTGCATGAATCAGAACCGTCTCCCCCTGTTTCAACTTTCCTAACCAGTAAAGTGTTTGGTACGCTGTTAAAAATACTTCTGGAATAGCCGCAGCTTCCTCAAAACTCATGGTATCTGGCATATGAAAAACACGGTCTGCTGGCATTGCCACATATTCAGCATATCCTCCATGATTTACTAAACCAGCTACTCGTGTTCCAATTGCTATTTTCTCATCAGCTAAATTACTATCAACAACTATTCCAGCTACTTCTACGCCTAATATAGGGTATGGTTTTGACAATTGTTTGTTTTCTCTTGTCAATGTATCTGTTCTATTTATAGCACTTGCTTGAACCTTTATAAGGAGTTCTCCTTCTTCAAGACTAGGTACGGGACGTTCTTGGATTTCTAATTGTTCAGAACCACCCGGTTTTTTTATTGATATTGCTTTCATTATCGATACCAACTCCTCGTGTTTGTTTAATGTTACTATACCATTTGACTACTATCTTTCCCAATGGTTTAATCTAGTTGAAATCAATTTTTCAACTCAAATTGATCACCAATAAAATCAAAAAATAATGAACTACACGTAAGTCTTAACAAGTAACAGTGAGGCTTCATACACAGACATCAAATTTGACATTAGTGAAGAACGCCAATTGATTTTCAAACAAAAATACTTTACATAGCAAAAAACTTGTAGCCATTTTGTTCCATAAGGTTACAAGTTTTCTTATTTAATTCATTATTATCTTCTTTCGCCATAAATAACATCCAAGCAAAACGCACAAGGCTCATCATTCACTCTTCTTGAACCATAAAACACATTGCAAACATGAAATCCATCTTCATATAACTTTTCAAGATTTAAGCGTGATTTACTCATTTCTGGTTCCACGACTTCTTCATCTGACCGTTGTTGCTTTTCAAGATCACTCAAACGGTCTCTTAAATGTTGATTTTCAATGCGAAGAGTCGCATTTTCTTCAACTAATGTTTCAACCTCTTTTTTTATCTCAGAAATTTGATGTAGAGTAGCATCCGTATCAAGTTCTATTTGAGTAAAACTATCATATAAAGTTTTTTTGTCCATCCATTTTCACCCACTCTTTGCTATGATCATCGTTTTAGTCATCTTTTCATGCCTTTACTTCATTAATTGTAATACAAGCTGTTCAAAAACTCCCTGAGCATTGACATTACTCTCTAATTTCTTACGACTGAGTAAAATAGCTTCAATAGATTGTATCATTTTACTGCCTGTATATGCTATTTTAATTTGGTTCAGTTCTTTCTCATAGCGCTTATATGCCAATACATCAAATGCATTGTACTGCAACATCATCACATCACGATAGGCTAATAAGATTAACTCTATCAACATTCTATGTGCATCACGATCTTTAAAATGAGGCATAATAGTTGTTTGTACATAAATGAAACTTTGATTATCTCTACTTGTAATCAACGAAAACCATTTCCAAGCAATTGTTTTAGCTTCTTGGAACCATTCATTTCCATTCATTTCGAGGGCTTCTTCTAAACTATTGGTCAACTGTACCAACAAAGAAGCTTGATTAACAGAAAGTCCTTTAGTTTCAAGTTCAGTCATCAATTTTTTTTTCGTTAGAGATTGAAAATGAACTAATTGACACCTAGATAAAATGGTAGGAAGAACTCGATTTTTAGCAGTAGTCAATAAAAATGCTACGGCACTGCCTTCAGGTTCTTCTAAAAATTTGAGTAAACTATTTGAAGCTCCTGTAGTCATTTTTTCAATATCTTCAACAATAAAAATCTTTTGAGAACTTTCTACACCACTTTTGGAAAATTCTGCTTTTAAATTGCGTACCTGTTCTACTTTTATGGATAGTCCATCTGGAACAATCTCAATGACATCGGGGTGTTGGTGATCAAAGACACGTCTGCAGTTTTGACATTTCCCGCAAGGAAGACCATCGAAGCTTTCTTGGCAAAGTAAACTAGCGGCCAACCACAAACTCATTTCTTTTTTACCCGTTCCAGAAACTCCTTCAAATAAATAGGCATGTGCCAATTGCTTTTGTTGTACCGTTTTTTTGAATTGTTTGACTAATACAGGCTGTAACCAATTTAATTTCTCTTCGATTCTCATCACAACCCAAATTTAAAATTGTTGAAACTGATCAACTGGCATAACAAATACAGTAGCTCCACCAACTTGTACTTCTACTGGATAAGGCATATTTGTTTCCATAGAAACGTCTAAGCTAACCGGAGGAGTCATAAATTGTTCTCTAGATTGACAGTTTCTACGAATAAGATCTAATACTTCATCTACTCGTTCTTCTTCAATCCCGATAATAAACGTAGTATTTCCAGCTTTTAGAAAACCTCCTGTTGTAGATAATTTAGTTGCCCGTATACCTGCATCTACAAATTCGTTAGACAAACGTCCTCCGTCTTTATCTTGAACGATAGCTAATATTAATTTCATCTTAGAACATCCTCTCAACTTTTATTTTTTCAACCTTTTAATAATCGTCTGATAGCATTGTTCAACCACTGTTCCTAATTCTTGACTAGCATCGATTTGAACAATTCTCTCAACATGATTTTTTGCAATCTCTAAATATGCTGAACGAACTTTTTCATGAAATTCTAGTGTTTCTTGATCCAATCGATCAAATTGACGTGTTTTTTTATTTTGATTGATGCGTTCTAATCCCAAGTGAGCTTCAATATCTAAATAAAGCGTTAGATCCGGAGAAAGATTATCCGTTGCAAATTGATTGATTTCAGCGACTTCATGAACTCCAAGTCCGCGAGCTGCACCTTGATAAGCCAATGAGCTATCCACGAAACGATCACAGATCACTAATTTCTCTGCTTCTAAGGCTGGAAGAATCTTTTCTACCAAATGCTGTCTTCTGCCTGCAGCATATAATAATGCCTCAGTTCGCGCATCCATTTCAGTATTTTCCGGGTTTAAAATAAGCTCACGAATTTCTTCAGCGATCCGGCTACCGCCAGGTTCTCTAGTTGCAACAATTTCTTGCTGGATTGTTTCTCCCAACATTGGAAGAAGTTGTTTTATAACACTAGTTTTCCCCGCACCATCAGGACCTTCAATTGTAATAAATATTCCTTTCACTACTCTAAGCCCCTAACTTCTTAATATAGCCTAATAGCTAACTTCATTATACTGTATCTACGCCTGACAGTCTAATGCCTTTTCTCTATTCCTAACGATAGAATCAATCGTTTTCAGAAAAAAAAACAACTTCTTTTTGATTTTCTAATCCAGTTACTCTCATATTTTGGTCTAAGTAATGATTTATTTGTTTTATCTGTTCAACTTTTATTCTTTCACCCTTTAAAACTAGTGGAATTCCTGGTGGATATGGTGTAATATTTCGAGCTGCAATTTTACCTTCTGCTTCTGCTAGGCTTATTTGTTTATTGTTACTACTTGTTTGTCTCTCATAACTTAAGTCTAGTTCTACAAAAGGTGCTATTAATAAAGGAGTTTTCATTTTTTTAGGCACTTCATTTTTTACAGATTGTGTAATGTGGATGGAGAACAGTTCTGTAATTTTTGTTTCTTTTTTCAGAAGCGGAAATGTCAGTAACACTGAAGTACCATCTGTTTTTTCACCAAAGACACCTTGCTCTTCCAGCTGTCCAGCTAACTCTTCCCCACTCTGATTAATCAAAGATACTTTTACTTTTAAGGGGTCATCACTTTGAAAAATAGTTAGACCGGCTTTTTTAAATTGTTTCTTCCACAAGTCTCGATACTTTAACGTAGCTATTAAATCTTGTTTTGTAAAATCAGCTAAAAAATAACGCGCATATTCTAACGAAACCATTAAAGGATAAGAAGGACTGCTTGACTGGAATATGTGCAAGTAGTGTTCAATCTTATTTTTTAATGCATCCGAAGACTGATTCCCAATATGCAAATACGCTGTTTGAGTAAGAGATGGCAGCATCTTGTGTGCTGACTGGACAACTACGTCTGCCCCTAAGTCTAATGCTGAAGACGGAAAAGGATCACCTAATGTAAGATGCGGCCCATGAGCTTCATCTACTAATACTAAACATTTTCTTTCTCTTGCATACTCTATTAACTCTTCGATTGGATAAACCATCCCATCATATGTAGGATACGTTACAATCAAGGCCTTAACAGCTGGATAATGTTCAAATGCTTCTTTTAAATTTTTTATATTTACCCCTAGAGGCGCTTGATCCATCTCAGCCCAGTCTGGTGTTAAAAATACAGGCTGCAACTCTGCTAATTCTAATGCATGGATCACTGATTGATGGCATCCTCGATCAACAAATACTTGATCGCCTTTATTCGTTGCTCCCATGATCATCGCTAAATTTCCAACCGTTGACCCATTGATCAAATAATAACTTTTTTTACTGCCATAAAATTTGCTGAGCAATTCTTGACTTTCTTTCAAAATCCCTTCTGGATCATGTAAATAGTCCAATCCAGTAACTTCAGTCTGGTCAAATGATAGAGCCGATTGAAAGGATGACCATGTCTCATCCCAGTTCATTCCATTCTTATGCCCGGGTACATGGAAAGAAACCTTTTCTTTCTTTTTATGTTGATTTAAACCATCAAAAAGAGGACGACGATGTTGTTCTGAATCAACTTTTTTTCTATCCATCCTCGTCCCTCCTTATTTTTGCTACTTAAATGACTCTAGAGTTGAAGTGTCACCTTTAATATGACGCTTTTTTGCTTCTTTAAATAGGTAAAAATACTTAGCTTCTGCTAATTTTGTCTGAGCAAATAACAAACTGTCTTTTTCAATAACAGAATGTTCAATTCTTTTAGCATACTCCCATTTACTTTTAGTTTCCGTCATCAATTTTAACAAGGCTGCATCATATTCTTTTCGTAATACCTGTTTTTTCTTAAACAGCAATTTCCTTCAGCCTCCTCTTAAAGTTCTCGACGTCCTTCAACTGCTTTGAGTAACGTAATCTCATCGGCATATTCAATATCGCTTCCGACTGAAAGACCATGAGCTAAACGGGTCACTTTGATACCTGCGGGTTTAATTAACCTCGATAAATACATCGCTGTTGCTTCACCTTCAGCAGTTGCATTTGTTGCAATGATCACTTCGTTTATTTCATCTGACTGCAACCGTTTAATCAAACTTGGTATATTGATATCTTCTGGACCAGTTCCTTCTATAGGAGAAAGAACACCATGCAGAACATGGTATAATCCATGATATTCACGCATTTTTTCTAGTGCCATCACGTCTTTTGGATCCTCTACTACTAAGACGATGCTTCTATCACGCGATTTATCTTGGCAGATCTGGCAAGGGTCAGCTTCTGTAATCTGTCCGCAATTTGAGCAATAATGCAGATCTCTTTTCGCACTGATTAACGATTTAGCAAAGTCTGTTACATCATCTTCACGCATATCAATTGTAAAAAAAGCTAATCGAGCGGCTGTCTTAGCGCCAATTCCAGGTAGTTTCATGTAACTGTCCATTAATTTTGATATCGGTTCTGGATACTGCATAGTCATTTCCTTTCTTATCCTTTATAGAGGATTCATAGAATTCAAAAAACGGGACCCGCAAGGAATCCCATTTTTAATCATTATTTTTAATTGCGGCTTTTTAAAGGCCTGGAATTCCTTTAGTGTATTTTCCCATTACTGCTTGTGTTTCAATTTCTACTTTTTCTAAAGCATCATTTGTTGCTAATATAATTAAATCTTGTAACATTTCAACATCTTCTGGATCAACTGCTTCTGGTTTAATAGCAATATCCTTCATTTTCTTGTCTCCTGTTAAGGTAACAGTTACCATGTTTCCATTAGCTACTCCCACAAATTCTCTTGCATTCAAATCCTCTTGAGATGTTGCCATTTCTTTTTGCATTTTTTGCATTTGTTTCATCATACCTTGCATATTTCCCATTCCACGCATAATTTATTCTTCCTCTCAATTCGTTTGATTTTTAATCTTCTTTTACTTCAACCATTTCTTTGCCAAACAATTCCATAGCTTCTGTAACAATTGTCTCTTCTTCCTCAGATTCAGGCAGAACCGATTCTAAACTAGCCAAATTTTCTTGTTCATAATCATTTGCTGTTGCTGTCTCCTGCTGTTCAATAGACGTTGACGAACTTTTTTTCACTGGACGTTTTTTTAACAAATCTTTATTTTGTTTTAAAAACTGTTCACGAATTGTTGGCCATTGTTCTGAAGGTACACAAACCATATTAGGTGAATAACCGACTAAACGACGCAAATCTTCACTGACCGCTTCCAGTAATTCCGTATCATTAGTGGCCTTTTGACACAAAATATCATATTCAAAAGAAACAATCAAGCCATCTGGACTTGCAGCAACGGGGGTTGAGGCTTTCATGATCGCTCGTTGAGTTACAGAAAGCATATTTAATAAGTCAGGCCAAATATCAATTAATTGCGCTAAGTTTTCTTTAGTTGCTTCGCTTAACACTTTGTAAATAATGGTTGTATTAGCTTTAAATTGGTTATTGCCTGGTTTATTGACAGATTTAGGTGCTTTCTTAGCCGGCTGAGGAGTTCCTCCGTTTTTAGCTATCTCTTGTAGCTGCTTTTTCATTTGAATCAGTTCTTTTTCAAGATCAGCAATTTTTTGTCGTTCGATTTGTGTATTTTCATTCACACTTGATGTTTCAGCTGCTGCATTGTTTATCTGAGCAATGGTTAGCTGAGTCAATTTCACCGTAGCAACTTCTAAATACACTTCTGCATGATTGGTAAATCTTATTTCTTGTTGAGTATCATTTAAAATTGCAATTATTTCATATAATTGGTTAGCCGATATCGTTTGACTAAGCTGTTTAAATCCTTCGTCAACATTAGCACCTTCCAATAGATCCGTCATCTGAGGAGCTTGTTGATAAACTAATATATCTCGACTGAACAGAATCAGATCTTCTACAAAACGACTAGAGTCTTTTCCTTCTGCTAAAATATTTTGTAAAAGAGACAGCCCTTTTTCAGTATTGTGCTGAATAATGGCATCAAAATAATCTAAAACCAGCTCTTGTGTCAAACTTCCAGTAACACTCATGGCGTTTTCAACAGTTACTGTATCGTCACCGTATGAAATAGCCTGATCCAGTATACTTAACGCATCACGCATACCGCCTTCTGCAGCTCTTGCTATAACTGTTAAAGCTTCTTCTTGATAAGCCATTTTTTCTTGATCTAGGATATATTTCATACGTTCACAGCTATCCCGAATACCGATCCGTTTAAAATCAAATCGTTGAGTTCTAGAAATAATTGTTAAAGGAATTTTATGTGGCTCTGTCGTAGCTAAAATAAAAACCACATTCTTGGGAGGTTCTTCTAATGTTTTTAATAATGCATTAAAAGCTCCAGTGGTTAACATGTGGACTTCATCAATAATGTAGACTTTATAATCTGCACTAGTGGGAGCATACTTCGCTTTATCCCGAATATCACGAATCTCTTCTACCCCATTATTACTGGCCGCATCAATTTCTATCACATCATTTAATTGACCTTGCGTGATGGAACGACATGTTTCACACTCATTACAAGGTTCTCCATCTTTTAGATTAGGGCAATTAATGGCTTTAGCAAATATCTTTGCTGCACTCGTTTTCCCTGTTCCACGAGGCCCAGTAAAGAGATACGCATGACTTGTTTTTTCTTGTACTAAAGCGTTTCTTAACGTTTGCGTGATAGCTTTTTGTCCAGCGATATCCTGAAATCGTTGTGGACGCCATACTCGATAAAGTGCTTGATAACTCATGCATTTCTCCCTTTCTTGAACCGTTCGTCATTACCTTTTATTATACGTTATTTGGCTAGAAATTTAAACAGCTAGACCAAGACTCTTTTCGTTTTAGTTACCTGTTATTATTCTGATCTATCCTAAAAAAAGAAACCGTTGATTTTAAAATCAACGGTTTCCTTTTTTATTCTATGTACGAACGGCACATGACAGAACATCCTTAGTGCTGCTTCCTTCCGGATCTGACACGATTCGAAAGTCCACCATTGCCGTACGGCCTTGCGGCATTTCTTATTATATAGGAATACTATGTGAAAATCCAGTGTTTTTTCCAATTAAATAAATCTAATTGTCAAAAAATGTTTTCATAATTTTTTTAATTCATAGAAGAAAGCTTTTATATCGTCTTTATTTTATTGAAATTCTCAACATATGCATCTATCAATTGGATATAGTTCTCTTTTTCTGCTTCAGGAATCCAAGCAATCTCAAAAGAATTCTTCGCTAATTGGATAATTTGCTCTGTTGTTAATGAATAATTTTCAGCTAACGCATATAGGTCATCTGAAATGTAACTTTGAAAATAAGCTGGGTCATCTGAATTGACCGTTACTTTTACTCCTTGTTCCAATAACTCGATGATTTCTTTTCCCTTCATATCTTCCACCACAAAACTATTCGACACTGGACAACAAGTTAAACCGATGTTATTTTCTTTTACATATGCTACAAATTCAGGATTTTCCACGATATTTGTTCCGTGATCAAGTCTTTCAACCTTTGCATCAAAAAGGGCTTGACGGATGTGTTCAATCGAATTTTCTTGATCGATATCACAATGCATTGTGATGCGAAATCCTTCTTCTTTTGCTTTTTTAAATACATCAAAAAATTTACTGGGCGGGTTGCTTCTTTCATCAGAATCCAGCCCGATCCCAGCTATTTTATCTTTATAGGGAAGAGCTTGTTCGAATGTTTCCATTGCTGATTCTGCAGACATGTCCCTTAAAAAACACAGGATAAGTTCCGCACTTATTCCTAATTTTAAACTATCTTGAGTAGCACGATAATAACCATTGAAAACTGTTTCGAATTTTATTCCTCTTGAGGTATGTGCTTGAGGATCAAAAAATACTTCGGCACGTTTTACATTGTGTTCTTTAGCTCTTTTCAAATACTCCCAGGCTAATTCATAAAAGTCTTCTTCTGTTTGCAAGACATTCATCGCTGGGTAATAAACATTTAAGAAAGAAGATAAGGAATCAAATTGATAACTTTCTTGAACTTCTTCAATTGTTTCTTGCCCGATAGCAATATTGTTTCTTTTTGCTAATTTCAACTTTAATTCAGGTTCTAATGTTCCCTCTAAGTGAAGATGCAACTCTGCTTTTGGTAACTGTTTAATAAATTCTCTCGTTGGATATCTAGTTGGCACTGTGTACACTCCTTTAGCTTAAACTATTTTCATTCCAAGTAATTCACTCGCTTTTTAACGAACGAAATTCATGTTATTAATTACAATTATACGCCTAAATATCATTTTATCAATTATTAATCATAAAATTATAATTAAAAAAACGAAATAAACGAACGATTAACAAACTACTTCTAATTACCTATACTAAGTTGACCCAATAAAAACTAATCCACTTACCTCTAAAAAGTCAATTGTATCTTAAGGTTAAAAATTTTATAATAGAGTAGACGAATGATAAGGAGCTAAACGAATGATTAAAAACGCTATATTTGTGAAAAAACTAACTTGTTCTTTCGATGACCGTATCGTATTAGATTCAATTTCATTTACTATCCCACCCCGCTCTACTTGTGTAGTAATTGGACCATCGGGTTGTGGAAAAACGACCCTTCTACATGCTTTGGCTGGTTTTATTCAACCCGACAGTGGAGAATTAAGCATAAACGACATTCCAGTAACCGCCTTCCCTAAAAATACTGGGATTATTTTACAGGACTATGCCTTATTTCCTTGGTGTACTGTTTTCGACAATGTCGCTATGGGGCTTAAAGTAAGCCATCAGACTCCAGAAATCATAAAGAAAAAGACAACTAAACTTTTAAAAGAATTAAATCTTTTAGATATTGCTCATTACTACCCTACTCAAATTAGTGGCGGACAAAAACAGCGTGTTGCTATTGCTAGAAGTCTGAATCTAGAACCTGAACTTCTTCTGTTGGATGAAGCTACCTCGGCTTTAGATGCAATGACAAAAGAGTATTTACAAGATATGATTTTAGCGATTCACCAAATAAAACACACAACTCTTTTCCAAGTCACTCATTCTATCGAAGAAGCGGTTTTTTTAGGAGAACAAATCATCGTTATGAATAAAGGCGGTATCCATGATATCATTCAAAATCCTTTAGTTGGAATAGAAAATATTCGAAAAAAAACCGTTTTTTATGACATGTGTCTAAACGTTAGAGAAAGTTTAGAAAGAGGTACGCCAGAATGAAGCGAAAATTAAAAATTCCTTTTGATACGTTAATTGGTTTAATTGGCTTATTTTTGATTTGGCAATTCCTTTACTACTTTATTGATCACCCTGTCATTCCAGAACCAATTAAAACAATACGTTTATTTATTCAGCTGTTCCCTATCCTGCTGCCACATATTTTCAGCAGCTTACTTCGCATCTTAGCCGCTATACTTATTTCATTCTTGATCGGAGTCCCTTTAGGAATATGGATTGGGGCGAGTAAATGGGCAGACCGCTTATTGTCTCCATTACTGTATTTGATCTACCCCATCCCAAAAGTAGCCTTTTTACCGGTCTTTATGTTGCTGTATGGATTAGGTGATGCTTCAAAAATAAGCTTAATTGTCTGGATCATTGTTTTTCAACTCATTCTATCTGTGCGAGATGGTATAACTCAAATTGATCAGTCTTATTACCAAGTTATGCTCATGATGCATGCCAGTAAGTGGCAGATCTTTATTTATTTGCTTTGTCCTGCTATTATTCCACAAATCATCAGCGGACTACGTGTTTGCATCGGCATTGCGGTGGCCTCTCTTTTCTTCGCAGAAAATTATGCCACTAAATACGGTCTTGGTTATTACATCATGAATGCTTGGTCTGTTATTGATTATTCGGCAATGTTTTGTGGTATATTAGCCCTTTGCTTGCTTGGATTTTTATTATTCAAGTTAATTGATATCTTAGAGCGTTTCCTAGCACCTTGGAATAAACCCACTTGATAGATAGAGAAAAAATACCTCGATTAAAATGACTCAGGTTATAAATGAGTACATCAAAATCGAAGTATTTTATTAATCTTCTAGCATAGAAAAGTCTGTTAATTCTTCATACCTATAATCTTTACTAATCATCTCTTTTTCCTTTGTCCATTGTTCAATGCTTTCATATTGTTCTTCAGTGACGATCGTTGCTTTGCTGTAATCTTCCTTTCTATTTTTTAAATAGTCTCCCATAGTTTCCGGGAAATTATATTCTGTTAAAACAGTACTATATTCTGCTGCATCTGTTGTATTCATATAATCAACTGCTTGGTTATATGCTCTATAAAAAGCAGCAATATCACTAGATCTTTCCGCTACACTATCGTCACTAAAGAGTATAGTTCCGCCTTTGATACCGTACTCTGACGAACTTGCTAACACATGGGCTCCGTTTAGCTGAAGTGCTGTTGCTTGAGGTTCAGTAAAAATAACCGAATCAATTTGATTTTCTAATAAAGCTTCATATCTTGCAGGAATCGACGGGATGGAAACAACTTCATAGGCAATATTATTTTTAGCAGCTATTTCATCCATAATATATTCTAATAACAGCTTGGGTATTAAAGATACATCTTTTCCATCCAATTGTTTTATACCTGTGATTCCAGAATCGGGTGAAGAGAGCAATTTAAATTCTTCATTGATATCAGATGTAATCGTTAAATCGATTCCGCCTTCCTTAAAAGAAAGAGCCGTCATCACGTCACCGATCATTCCATCAAGTTCACCAGACTGAGCAGCAGCGTTACGGTCGTTTGGCGAACTAAAAGACGTGATATCTACTTCGACGTTTTCCTTATCAAAATAGCCGTTTTCTTCTGCTAATATAATCGGTATTGCTGATTCTGCTGGCAATGTTCCGAATCGAAGGGGTTCATTTGTAAGGTCTGGTTCACTTGTTTGTGTCGCTTGGCTGCTTTCATTACCGTTTGAACAAGCTGCTAAACCAATTGCAACTGTCATTAACAACATTCCTAATTTTTTCATTTTTTCTCTCCTCTTTCTACAATTGCTTTAAATTCTTCTATTGTACATCCCAACGTTACCGTATCGCGACGCAGCTCTAATAGCGGAGTCTCAATTGTATTGGTACCCGGAGTAGTTGAAAAAGCATACTTCACATCGGCTTTAATTAACCGTTCAATATCTTTAGAGTCATAAATTCCAAATGGATAAGCAAACACATCAGGAAAATTTACATACTCTCCACATGCTGCTAAGTCTTTTTTTAAACCTTCAAAAGAGACCATTTGCATAGCAGCTGTTCCGTTCGAATGACGGATATGAAGGTTAGTTGTATGATTAGCCAATTCAACTACGTCCTTCATTTCTTCAAGTTCTTTTTTGCTCATAACCATTGAGATAGTTGGATCAAATTTTTTCATTTCTTGTGATAGCCACCCTAATACCACAAAACTAACCGCATGAAATTGTAAGCTTTTTAAAACCGGGTATGCATACTTATGTACAGATTGAAATGCATCATCAATTGTTATTAAAACTGATTTTTCTGGAAGCTCTGTTTCATTTTCATAAAAGTTTTTTATTTCTTGTAGCGTTAAAGTATGATATCCCTCACTTTTTAAATAGTTCATTTGTTCTTTAAAATCCTCTACATAACTAAAAAGGACTGGCGGTAAAGCATCTTGATAGTTTTGTTCAACTGAAATTGTTGATGGCTTGGTACTATCAAAAGTACCCCGTTCGCGAAACTCATGATACATCAAAACATTAAAGCTCATTAAAACCCCTCTTTTTTGTGAAAACATTCACTTTTATTAGTAAAAAAATATCTATCTCTTTTCTACAATAATTATATCATTTTTCTAACTTAAAATAACCCATTTCTACAAAAAAATCCAATAAACAGCTGAAAATCTCTATCTTTCTCAAGAGACTCTTCAGCTGTTTATTTATAAGATCGTCCATGAATTCATTTTTTTATTTCTTTCACACCATCTCTACGCGTAACAATAAACACTATCATTGTGTAAGATAGAACTTTAAAAATAGCGATCTCATTATTTTTTTAACGATTCCGAATTTATGTAATCAATTATTTTCTTGCTGAGCTTTTAAAGTTGCAGAAATTTCTAAGTAGAGTGTAATTGCATCATAATTATCTGTATTGTATTTTTCCATTTCACTTGTGCGAATTTTAAAAATCTCATCCATTTGACATAAGATCGTCTGAAACAATTCGTTTTTCTTCGTTTGTTTCAATTTACTGGATTTAAGAATGGCTAAATAATTTTTTCGAAAATCTTGAATATCGTTCATATAAACCTCCTGCTTTTTAACCAAAGATAGTCAATCATTATTATTGTAGAAGTACCTTATTTACTTTCTAACAATTCCTTTTCTATCCTCTATTAGTATACCATCCTATGTTATTCTTATATACATTAAGTTTCACTATATGATACTTATCTCTATTTAGAATGGTATACATTTTCTACTATTAAGTGGTATGATTATAAAAAATAATGTAGGTAAATTTAGGAAGTGGACTAATGGAAAAAGGAAGTTATAGAGAAACATGGGTAGAGATATCTCTTAATAATTTAGTGTACAATATAAACGCTTTTAAGGAAACAATTCAGCCTGAAACAAACTTAATGGCTGTCGTTAAAGCTGATGCGTACGGTCATGGTTCGATAGAAGTGGCTAAAGCTGCTATTCATGCTGGTGCAAATTATTTAGCCGTTGCATTTTTAGATGAGGCGATTATCTTACGTAAGGCCGGTTTTTCTATTCCAATTTTAGTATTAGGCTACACTAGCTTAGATACTGAGACAATTGAACAAGCCATCGATCATAATATTACTTTAACTATTTATTCAAAAGAAGCTGTTGAACGCATTCAAGAACTAGCAACTAAAAAGAAATTGGTCTGTCGAATTCATTTAAAAATAGATAGCGGAATGAACCGAATTGGAGTACGTTCTACTTCTGAAGCCTTGCAGGTTGTTTCGTCCATTACTTCAGATTACTTGATTCTAGAAGGCATTTTTACTCATTTTGCTGATGCTGATGTGATCGATTCTTCTTTTGTTCATGATCAATTTCATCACTTTATGGATATTGTTTCTTATCTTCAACAAAAAGGGTATGATATCCCCGTTAAGCATTGTTGCAATACTGCCGCCACAATTGCTTTTCCAGAAATGCATTTAGACATGATACGGGTCGGTATTGGTTTGTACGGTTTATACCCAGAAGAACATTTGCGAAATAATATCACCTTAAAGCCGGTAATGTCTTTTAAAACGAAACCGATTTTGATTAAAGATGTTCCTGCTGGGCAAACAATCAGCTATGGTCGAACATATACCACGACAAAAGATTCTATTATTGCGACGATTCCAGTAGGCTATGCAGATGGTCTTTCACGGTCCTTATCAAACAAAGGACACGTTACCCTAAATGGGCATAAAGCACCTATTGTTGGACGAGTCTGTATGGACCAAACAATGGTAGACCTTTCTGGAATAAATCCAGCTGATTTTAATGAAGAAATCATTCTTTTTGGAGATCCACTAGATAATTGTATTTCTCTTAGCGAAATAGCTGTCCAAATGAACACGATCCATTATGAGGTCGCTTGTTTGATTGGAAAACGAGTTCCCAGAGTCTATATCCAAAATAATCAGATCGTCGCCACTACAGGATTAATAGACTTTCATTAGAAATTGCACTAAAAAAACCTAATGTATAACTGCAAACAAACAGTTATACATTAGGTTTTACTTTATTTCTTTATACCACTTTAAAACCAATTGATCTATTTCTTTTACCAAATCAAATTTGGCCGAAATATAGGTTAGTCTCTTCTTAATGATTCAACAGGGTCTAATTTCGCAGCTTTAGACGCAGGCATTAAGCCAGCTACCATACTAATGATGATACTTAAAACTATTCCGGAAATAGCATACATTGGCGTTAAATCAATGATAGCAACATCAAAATAGTGCGTACTTGCAGCATTAGCGATTAATGATAATCCCCATGCAATTCCGACACCAAACATTCCGCTGAATAAACCAATCAAGAAGGATTCAGATACAAAAATACGGCGAATATCTTTTTTACGTCCCCCAATGGCTTTGATCACACCAATTTCTTTTGTTCTTTCAACCACACTGATATACAAGACAGTCAATATCATAATAGCTGAAACCACTAATGAAATCCCAGCAACTCCGGCTAACACATACGTAAAGACATCCAGCATTTGACTAAATGTCTCTGCTATAGCTTCCGTAGATGATCCTTTGTATCCTAAGTCTTCAACCTTAGATTTGATAGAGTCTGTTGCAGCTGCATCATCAGAAATAAGGTAAACGATATTAGGATTTAATCCTCCCCCTGCTTCTTCCATTGCATTTTTTAAATCTTCATAATTCAAGTAAACTGTATCTATCGCAGCTGATGCTTCAGCACCATATATTCCACTGACAGTCATTGTCAAATTAAGTTGTTGTTCATTAACGATTGTATCAACTTGAATGTCCTGTCCTACAAGGTCTTCGCCTAAAGTATCCGCCATATTTTTAGTAATCATGACTTCTCCTTCTTCAGGAAGTCCTCCTTCTACTATGTCTGCGCTAGTAATCATAGAAGAAACAGTCGTCACACTCATAAACTGAGTAGCTTTTCCATCAAAAGAAGCTTTATTTGTTCCAATTGAGAAATTAGTAAAACCTTCTTCAACTGCTTCTACATGCTCAATATTAGACAACTCATCAATATTTTCCGTCCCAAATGGAGCTGAGCTAGATAATCCCATTAAAGGATTTTGGTCCCGCATTTCATTCAGTTCAGTTTGGTTTTCCGGCTCTTCGTCCGGCATATGAACTTCACTAACTAACGGATTTACCTGACTGTTCATCGTATCTGTTAAATAAGAATTCACACCACTTCCTAAAGACAACATTAAAATGACGCTCATGATTCCTACACTACCACCTAAAGCAATCAATATATTACGAGCTAATTTTTCTTTCATATTTAAAAGGGCTAACTTTGTTGCACCCAATAAACTCAAATTTTTATTGCGATTAGGTTTCTCTGTTTTGTATTTATTGTCTGTAACCGTTAATGCACTGCCTTTTTGATCATCTATTACTCGTCCGTCATCAATCGTCACAACTCTGCTAGAATAACCCGCTACTTTTTCAGAATGGGTAACCATAATAACCAGTTTGCCATTTTCAGCAATTTCTTTGATCATCTCTAAAACTTGATCTGTTGTTTCTGAATCCAATGCTCCTGTAGGTTCATCTGCGATAATAATATCCGGATCATTTACTAGTGCACGTGCAATAGCTACCCGTTGCTTTTGACCACCTGAAATAGCATCCGGTTTCTTATACAAATGATCTTGTAAACCTACTACACCTAAAATTTCTTTGGCTCTTTTTTCTCGGTCTGCCTTTGAAACGTTTGATAAGGTCATTGCTAATGTTACATTGTCTAAAACCGATAAATGAGAGATAAGATTAAAACTTTGGAAGACAAATCCCACTTTTTCTTTATGATACTGTACCAAGTTCTTTTCAGAATAATCTCCAATATTTTCACCATCGACAAGAATTTCGCCTTGAAAATCTGAATCTAACCCACCAATCAAATTCATTAGTGTGGATTTCCCACTACCAGATTCTCCAATAATAGACACCAATTCACCTTTTTCAAAAGACAGATTAATGTCTTTCAAAGCTTGAAATGTTTCTCCGCCATTGATCTTATATGATTTATTCACTTGCTTTAGTTCCATTACAGGCATCTTTATTCTCCTTCAATTCTTTTATAATTTTAACTTTTTTGTAGAATGTTCTCATATTACTACTTTTTGATTTATTTAACAATGGTTACTCTTATTTTCTAATTGTTACCTAACTAAATATAATTTAGTTGACAATAAGAATAGAAGCTTTTATACTAAAAAACGAGGTGAACTTATGTCTACAAAATTACGCATTCTTTCTTTATTAAAACAACAAAAAGGGTCCAATATTTCTGGTCAAGCATTGGCAGATACACTAGGACTTTCAAGAACATCTATCTGGAAAGGAATAAAAACTCTACAAGAAGAAGGCTACATCATTGAAGCAGTAACCAATAAAGGTTACCGACTTTCTGAAAAGTCAGATGTCATTTCGATTGAAGGCATTAGATCATTCCTACATACAGATCTAAAAACTCTTCCTATCCATACATTTAAAACCATTGACTCTACAAATAATGAAGCTCGATCTTTTGCAATGAAAAGTTCACAAAATCAAGGCGTTGTCCTAGCTGAAGAACAAACTAAAGGACGAGGACGATTAGGCAAGTCTTTTTATTCTCCTAGTCAAACAGGCATTTACATGAGTTTCTTTTTAAAGCCCAACTTATCTATGGCGGATGCTACTTTAGTCACTACAGCTACTGCTGTAGCCGTTTGTTTGGCTATTGAAAAATTAACTACTAAACGACCTAGTATCAAATGGGTAAATGATATTTATCTCAACGATACAAAAATATGCGGTATTTTAACTGAAGCTGTATCAGACTTTGAAAGCGGGAAAATAGAGACTCTGATTGTCGGAGTAGGCTTAAATGTTAAAGAGCCTTTAACAGGTTTTCCAACTGAAATCAGCACTATCGCAGGCTCTCTTACTACTGATACAGAAAAGGAAATTAGTGATCGTAATCTTCTAATAGCTGAAATCATGAATCAATTTTACATGATTTACCAAACAATTGAGGAACGTACTTTTTTAGAAGAATATAAAAAACGTTGTTTTGTGATTGGTAGAAAAATTACTTTTAAAGAACGTAAGCAAGAATTCGAAGCTATTCCCATAGATATTGATCCTCAAGGAGGTCTTGTTGTGCAACTGGCTGATGGCCAACAACGAACGTTGTCTTACGGAGAGATCATTATGAAAAAGCCATTCGATTGATGAATGAATTTCAAAGGAGCTTATTATGTCAACCTTAACCACGCGAGAAATAACACTCTGTAGTTTAATGGCAGCTTTGTCTTATATTAGCAGTTTTATCAGTATTCCTCTTGGTCCAGTCCCTTTCACCTTGCAAACGTTGTTTGTTTTACTAACTGGCCTTATCTTGCAAAAAAATGCTGCTTTTCTTGCACAAAGCCTGCACTTATTGCTCATCCTTATCTTTAAAGGATTTCAATCTTTTTTAAGTCCAAGTTTTGGTTTTGTACTTGGTTTCATTCTAGGAGCTTATGTAATGGCATGGTTCTTAGAAAGCAGATCTTTCACATTTAAATCTGCTTTAGGGGCCATTCTTATTGGATCCAGTATTTTTTACATCATTGGTTTGCCTTATATGATTTTCATCCTAAGAGGCTATCTTGATTTGACTATGAGTAACAGTCTCATCTTCAAAACGGGTTTCTTATTATTTGTTCCAGGTGATGTCGTTAAAGCTGTTTTCGCTTTTTTGATCAGCTCCCGCTTGCAACGACATCTTAAACGCATCCAAAATTAAATTTAATCGCTTATTAACTAAAAACGCAAAAAGAGATCGAGCTGATGTAAAAACCAGTTTAGATCTCTTTTGTTATTATCAGTTAGGTAACTTATTTATCGTCATCTGTTAAGATCTTTTGGACACGACCAACTTGGTCTCCTTCTTTTAACATAACTTTGATCCCATGTGGATGTTGACTGCTGTTGGTTAAAATACGCTTTACGTGACCTCTTGTTAATTTACCTGTACGTTGATCTTTTTTTAAAACAATATCTACTAATGCATCAATTTTAATCGCTGCTCTTGACTTTCCATCCATAATATCCGCTCCTTTATTTATCTGTAGTGTAGCATATTTTATTCTCTTCATACTACTTACGTCTAAAAAGTAAGGCTTTCCTACTTTGCTTCTAATTAAATTGATTTTGCCATAATACAACTTTTTCATGTCTCAATGACGCTTGAACATCAATAATACGTTGATTTGAACTCCCTCTAAACTGAAGCGTCAAATCTTTTTTAGCTAATTCAAATCGTCCATCCACAACGACATCGATTAGTGACAGCAATTCCAGTTTATCCTCCGATTCTTGCATCAATTCTTCCCATGTATAGCCAGTCCAAGACCAAATATCTTTTGTCTCACGATATTCCGAACGAATGCGTTTAGCTAAAGGAATTGCAACTTGTGTATTGAGAAAAGGTTCTCCTCCTAAAAGAGTTAAGCCTTGAACATAAGAATGCTTTAGATCAGCAATGATCGTGTCTTCTAGTTCTGTAGTATACTCCACTCCATAAGCAAAATTTTGTGCGATCTTATTGTAACAGCCTTTGCAGGCAAACAGACATCCGCTCATATAGAGACTGCATCTGACACCTTCTCCATCAACAAAATTAAACGGTTTATAATCCGCTATCCGGCATTGACTGTAATCTTTAGCCAGCCATTCTTTCGGTTTAGGATTCCTCATGTAGTATTTCCTCCCCGTTAACTGGCATATGTTTGACCCGAGCTGAAATCTCTTTGTGTCTTCCGTTTACCATCGGTCTAGCTTGAGGATTACCGAGATAACCGCACGTTCTTTTTACGACATCACAGCTGTCGGGATCGGTATTTCCGCATTGTGGACATTTAAATCCTCGCTCAGTCGGATCAAAATCTCCTTCAAATCCACATTTGTAACAATGATCAATAGGCGTATTGGTCCCAAGATATCCAATACGATCATAAGAGAAATCCCACACAGCTTCTAACGCTTTTGGATTTTGTTGCATATTCGGGTACTCACAATAATGGATGAAACCGCCAGATGTGTATTCAGGATAATCTTTCTCAAATTCAATCTTCTCAAACGGTGTTGGTTTTTTTCGTACATCGTAATGGAAACTGTTTGTGTAATACTCTTTATCAGTAATATCTGTCAGTACGCCAAATTTCTTTGTATCTAAGCGACAAAACCGGTCCGTTAGACTTTCACTGGGTGTTGAATACACACTAAAATGATAGCCATACTTTTCTCCCCATTGATCTGTGTGCTGTTTCATTTTTCTCAAAATATCCACTGTAAAGGCCTTGGCAGTTTCATTTTTTTCCCACTCTGGCCCAAAAAAGACTGTTGCAGCTTCGTATAGTCCAATATAACCTAAAGATACTGTCGCACGTTTATTTTTAAAGAGATCATTTACACTGTCTCCTTTTTTCAATCGTTTCCCAAAAGCGCCATATTCGTATAAAATAGGAGCATTTTCAGGTAATGCATCTTTTGTCCTTTGAACACGATAAACTAAAGCATCGTGACAAACCTTTAATCGTTCTTCAAATAGCTCCCAAAACATTGATTGGTTTCCTTTAGATTCGATAGCCACACGAGGCAAATTAAGTGTGACCACACCTAAATTCATTCTTCCTGAGTTTACTTCTTGACCATGTTCATCTTTCCATCCTTGTAAAAATGAACGACACCCCATTGGCGCTTTAAAACTTCCCGTTAACGCAACGACTTTATCGTACATTAAGACATCAGGATACATTCTTTTGGTTGAACAAGTAAGGGCTAATTTTTTTATATCATAATTTTGATCTTCGGGATCCAAATTAACGCCTCGTTTAAGAGTGAAGACAAGTTTTGGAAAAATGGCTGTTCTCTTTTCTTTTCCCAATCCATTGATGCGAACTAATAAGATGGAACGCTGAATTTCTTGTTCAAACCAATCCGTTCCCAATCCAAATCCTAACGTTGTAAAAGGCGTTTGTCCTTGAGAAGAATAAAGGGTATTGATCTCGTATTCCAAGCTCTGCATAGCATCATAAATGTCTTTTTTTGTTTTTTCACGGGCATATTGCTTTTGCTTTTCTTCTCCTGTGACCCATTCTCTTGCAGTCTGCAAATGTTTTTGATAGTTTAAACGACTATAAGGAGCTAATACTTCATCAATTCGATCTGCGCTGCATCCTCCATACTGACTAGAAGCCACATTGGCAATAATTTGTGCCATTTGAGCAGCAGCTGTTTGAA
This sequence comes from Carnobacterium sp. FSL W8-0810, assembly GCF_038007125.1. Lineage (NCBI taxonomy): Bacteria > Bacillati > Bacillota > Bacilli > Lactobacillales > Carnobacteriaceae > Carnobacterium > Carnobacterium sp. FSL W8-0810. Next base: position 394,863 of record NZ_JBBOWO010000001.1, read on the forward strand.
TGGAACGCGGACTTTCTACCTCTGCATTCCCTATTTTAAAGCCTTCCCTAAACATACTTTGAAAATCGATCAAACAACAATTTGTCATTGGAGCGTAAGGTTGATAGTCCAGGTCATGATAATGGATATCTCCTTTTTGGTGCGCATTAGCAACATGCTTCGGCAACAATTTAAGTCCCATAGATTTCGCAACTACTCCTGCAGTTAAATCTCTTTGAGTATTGAATACATTGCTATCCTTATTCGCATTTTCATTTACCACGGTCTGTTCTTTACGCAAAAGATCATGGATAGCATAGTTTATATCCGTTGATTGGCTTCTTTCCAGATCGCGTCGGGTTCTATAAACTAAATAGGCTTCTGCTAATTCATGTTTATGGGCATCTATTAAAATATGTTCAACAATACTCTGAATTTCATAAATTTTAATATTGTTGACGAATCGTTGTGCTATTTCTTTTTTTACTACTTCAACGATCTCTTTTAGTTCCTGAATACTTTTTTCATCCGTTTCTTTTGTTAATGAATGATGGGCTTTCAATAAAGCTTCAAAGATTTTTTCTTCTCTAAATTCAACTTCTCGTCCATCTCTTTTCATTACTTTCAGCTTAAGTTTGTTCGAAGATTCACAAAAAATATCATTATCCATTATCATTTCCTATCGCCACCCTATCCATTCCTTTAAAACACTATATATAGCTATAAAAATAATTCTGAGACTATATATAGTATAAACGCAATCCTACATTTCGTCCATCATTTTAATTATTATTAAAAGAAATATAAATAGATCATGCCTGGATCAAGGCATGATCTATTTATATCTATCCTATTTCATTTTCTTTCTTAGCATACTTTCCCTTGTCTTTTCTCTAAACTTAATAGTGTTTCTTTCATGTCTAACTTTCCTCGATAACCTGCTAACTTCCCATTTTTATGGATGACCCGGTGGCAAGGTACGACAATCAATAACGGATTTTTTCCAATTGCTGTGCCCACTGCTCGAAAAGCTCCAGACTGACCGATTTCAGCTGCAATTTCACCATACGATTTTGTTTGTCCATAAGGAATAGTGGTCAAAGCTTTCCAAACCTTTTGTTGAAATAACGTCCCGTTCACATCTAAAGGCAGCATAAACGTAGTTCTAGAACCGTTAAAATAGTCTAAAAATTGTTGATGGTAGAGCTGTAATCCAACCGTATTTTCTACTAAAGTTGCTTTTGGAAATAATTTTGTTACACCATCCTCAAGTTCTCTCAGTGACTCGTTTAGAGAGCCTACAAAACAGAGACCATTCTCGGTTGCTGCTAAATAAAGGCTGCCTAAATCATAATCAAAAGAGCCATAAATTATGTTCTGTTCAAGATTTTCCATTTCCTCACCTCATTAACCTAAGCTTCTACTATTTCAATACCTGCCAGCTTACTTTCATCTTGATATATTGTATTTTGTTTCTTGTCTTTTAAAAGAATACTGATTTCTCCTGATAACCCTTCTTTGATCGCCTTATTCATACTCCCATTTTTAGGAGCGATGAGTTTACCAGAACTTGTAATCATTCCCTGAATAGTCAATTCTGCTTCTTTATTTTCAAGTACGATCAGTGCTGTATCTTTCGTTTGACTCACTATCTTGGCCGTACTCCCATTATAAGTCGCAAAACGATACTCTTTATCGTTCACTATTATATTGCAAATAAAGCCTTTAAAAGTGGTCAGGTAAAACGGGATATGTGCAATTGAAAAAAAGAGACTTGTACTTTCATTTTTAAAATGATTAGAGTGGATCCAAATGTATTCTTTTGGAAAAGAAGTGCCCCAATCTTTTTCAATATAACCTTTGCCATTCGTGAATTCAACTTCTTCATTATTGATCGTTAAAGTTCCTTGTAAGCGATGATTCATACTAATGACACCATGGTAACATTCCACCTTAGGAATATATGCAAATCCTCCCATAATTGAAGGAGACAGAATGGAAGTTTTTATATTTTGAAAAGTACCTAACCCTAATTTTCCTTGAACCGTAAACTGCTCATCTTTCAGATGGATAGAAACAAACGATTCCGTAAAAATAGTTTGTCCAATTTGAACTAAAAACGGATTATTTTGGTAACTAAACTCATCTAAACGATAACGAATATACCCTGTGTTTGTCGTTTTTTCGTTTTGCTCATTTAGCGTTACATAAATGTATTGGATAAAACTATGTTCGTCTCCTTTAAACAAATTCACACCAGGAATTAAACTAATGCTGGTCTTTTCATCAAATGAAACGTGCTTGTAGTACCATCCTTCAAAATAATTGTTTTTAGTTAAATCTCCTTGAAAAAGAATCGGATTTTTTATCTTATCAAACATTTAGCTATCCTCCCTGCCACCATTTATTTTGTTCTTTCAATGGTGTAAGACGTGTCTTTATCTTACTTTATTCGATAAAAGATAGCTAATAAATTGATGTTTTGCTTTATAGTTTCCATGGTGATCTTAACGGATACTTTTCTTTAATGATTCTAAATTATTTTTCATAACTTCGATATAATCTACTCCAGCATCTTGATCTGCTTGGCTGACTCCTTCTAAAGGGCTTAATAGAGCTAACTCAACACCAACTTCACTTGCCAACGTTTCGGCGATTTTAGAAGAACTATTATCTTCAAAGTAGATATACTCCATCCCTTCTTGATCGACTAATTCGGATAATTCAGCTAATTTAGCCGGACTAGGCTCTTCTTCGGATGACAAGCCTGCTATTGATACTTGATTCAAATCATATTGTTGAGCTAAGTAAGCAAAAGCTGCATGTTGTGTGACGAACGTTCGGTTCTCTGCCTCTTGAAAAGCTCCTCTGTATTCTTGATCTAATGCTTCCAACTTTTGATTATAGGCATCAGCATTAACTTCGTAACCTTCTTCATTTTCAGGATCAGCTTCAATTAGGCCTTCTTTTATGGTGTTCACTTCTTCTTGAGCAAGGACAGGATCTAGCCAAATATGTGGATCAATTGCATGACTGTGCTCTTCTTGCCCTTCTTCATCATGATCATGGGTATGCTCTGCGTGCTCATGATCTGAATCATTGTGTTCTTCAACTGCTTCATTCTCAATAAGGGTAATGCCTTCACTAGCATCAATAACGAGAACTTCGGTTGAATCAATAGTATCTAATACGGAAGGAACCCATGTTTCCATCTCTTCACTGTTATAAATAAACACATCTGCTTCTTGGATCTCGGCAACATCTTTAGCACTAGGTTCAAAATCATGCACTTCAGTTCCAGCAGGTAAAAGTAAAGATACTTCAGCCAAATCTTGTGCCACATTTTTTGTGAAATCATACATAGGATAAAACGTCGTTACTACTTTTATTGTCTCTTCTGTATGACTATTATCTGATGATGTATCAGCTTGCTCTGCTGCTCCACATCCACTCATGAATACTCCTACTCCTATTATAGATAACCCTATAGTTAATAATTTACTTGTTTTCATCATCAATAATCCTCCTGTAAAAAAAATAGTGCACTGTTACTTAAACTCGTATGTATTCAATGAATTTAATTATTACGCCACAAATCGTAATGGTTACGTTTTGTATAATACAGGATTATATTTATCGATGCAACCTTTATTTTTACTATCGATTTAGTTATAATATTTGATTGACTTCTAAAATTAAGCATGGTAAATTATTAAAGCACCGATTAAATCGTAATGGTTACGTTTTATCACAAGCATTTTTTCTTATAGAACTTCCCACAATAAGTTTTATTAAGAAGCTATTTTCTCTATGTTCATCTTAGTTATAACTAATGCTTTTTAATTTTGTCTTGTAAGTTATGGTAAAATAAACATATAAAAAGAAAAACTGGGAGTGTTCATCATGAAAGTAGGATTCATTGGAATTGGAAATATGGCTAGTGCCATTATAAAAGGTATGATCCAAAATGGGCATACCTCTCATCAAGATATTTACGTTCACAATACAACCAAAGAAACATTAGCCCTTTTCACTTCAGAAACTGGTACTCAAGCTTGTTCTTCTAATAAAGAATTAGCTGGAAAAGTCGATGTTTTAGTACTTGCAGCTAAACCAAATGTTTTCCCAACTATTTTGGCAGAAATTAAAGATGAAATTGCTGCTCATCAACCTTTAGTTGTATCTATTGCTGCTGGAACATCCCTTCAAAAACTATCAGAACTATTAAATGACGGCAATGAAACAGCTATTATTCGAGTAATGCCTAATCTAAATTCACAAATCGGAGAAGGAATGACTGCCATATGTGGAAATGACTACACTACTTCTCAACAAAAAGAATTTATCTTCAATATGTTTAAAGCTATTGGTGAAGTTGTTGAATTACCTGAAAAAGATTTTAGTACTTTCACAGCAATTGCCGGCAGTTCACCTGCTTTTGTCTTTTTATTTATCGATTCATTAGCCAGAGCTGCTGTTAGAAATGGTATGTCTAAAGAAGTAGCTACAAAAATTGCTGCTCAAGCTGTTCTTGGAAGCGGAAAATTAGTCTTGGACAGTGAAGAAACGCCATGGAATTTGATTGATCAAGTCTCTTCTCCAGGTGGAACAACTGTTGAAGGAATCCTAGCTCTGGAAGATGCTGGTTTTATCTCTTCAATTACAAAAGCAGCACAAGCAGTGATTGATAAAGATCAAGAAATGATGAAACACCACTAACTGTTCCATCTTAAAAAAACACTAAAAAACTTCAACGACGTTTGTGTCATTGAAGTTTTTTAGTATAGATACTACGTGTTACCTTTCTTGTTTTATAAATGTATAAGTTCAACTTTTCAAAAATTAGAGAATTTAACTTTATTTATTCAAAAGTACGTTTTCTAATCGTGATAGGTCCATTTAATAAGTTTATTTTCTCCTTAATGCAGGTAAGGTCCTTTCAGTCTAATAGTCTTTTTGGATTATGCTAACTACTTATATTTGTTATAATCTGGAAAATCATTTTTAGATAGAACCCAGTAAATAGTTCCCTCTGTTGCTTCATCTTCATCATAAGGAATCAAAATAATGGCATTGTCTATATCTTTCTTGTCTGGGAAAACAAACGAGTAAATTTTATCATCGAATTCTATTTTCTTATAACTAATATTGTTTTTAAACCCAGTACCCGTTTGCTTATAAGATACAGTCCAATCATCAGTTCCCTCAGAACTAAAGGTGATAGATTCATCCATTACATTTATAATCATTTGTTTCCCATCGGAATTTTCTGCATACCATTTACCTTGTATGTCTTTTGAACCTTTACACCCAGTTAAGAATATCAACATAATTCCTAAAAACATATACATCACTAATTTTTTTCTTTTCTTATTAAACAAAAGAATACCTCCTTTTTTAGAACTCTTCTATCATAACCCGATATTTATATTATTTTCAAGTTGATATAATCTGTATTAACCAAAACCACCTTCCAAAATAAGAATAGAAAAGTTAATTTAGTTTTTTCACATTAGACCTTTACAGAATATGAGAGTGGGACAATAAGCGTTTAGACCCGAATCACTGGAACGAATAAGCGCAGTATGGTCATCGACCATCGAGCATTGTTCGCGAAGTGGACGTCGGTCTGCTTTTTTGGAGCATGTTTTAGAATAAACAGTCGTATATAAAGAAGTGGCTGGGATTTTTGTCTTAGCCTCATCATTATTTTTTTATAATTGGCTGTCGTCTTGTTGTAGTTTATTTGCTTTTCTTTGTGCTTTTTCTTCTTTTTTTCGTCTTCTTAATTCTCTAAAAAAATCGCTTAATAATTCACTGCATTCTTCCTCTAAAAGACCTTTCTCAATTTGTACTTGGTGATTAAAACGCTTATCATCTAATAAATTCATCAATGTTCCAGCAGTACCGCCTTTAGGATCACTAGCTCCATAATAGAGTTCTTTGATGCGTGATAAGATCATTGCACCACTACACATAGGACAAGGTTCTAGTGTCACAAATAATTGAGCCTCTTCTAAACGCCAATTTCCTAAGTGGCGATTAGCTTCTTTAATGGCCAAAATTTCTGCATGAGTTGTTGCATCGTTCGATTCTTCTCTTATATTATGACCTCTGCCAATGATTTTTCCATCCAACACAACTATTGCACCAATAGGAACTTCTAATTTCTCTTTTGCTTTTTGAGCTTCTTTGATCGCTTCTTGCATAAAGTACGTTTTTTCTTCTGCAGTTAACATTTCTTGTTCCCTCGTTTATTCTTTTCTTTATCATAGCATAATTCATCTACAAATTTATTAAAAAAATGATAGAATGAACGTATAGAACATTTGTAACTGTTTTCATTCAAAGGAGTGCTTTTATGAATTTTAATCAACTTAAGTCTATTTACCCATCTGCTTTTTTGACAGATGATTCGAATAATGATCAGAATTACTTGACCTTCCCTTATCAAAATCAATGGATCCATTTTGATAAAAAACAATTGACCTCTTCAGAATCAAAGCTGCTTCACCTTATTTTAAATAAAGAAACAGACATAAAAAATCCAGAAAATCCTCAGTCAAAATGGTATGATTTTTTAATAGAAAATAATTCTATTCTACCTGCTGAATCTGGAAATCATCGAATTATCCAATTTAATATAAAAAAAAAGGATACTAATTTTAATAAGAAATTATGGCTAAATGCATTTAAAAGTTTTTTTGAAAATGTAGAAGCTGCCTTTTTTATCAATGACCATTATGGTCTTTTGATTCAGCACTATTCAGGTTATTCACTAAACCAAGATGAGACGATAGGTATTTTACAAACTTTAGATGATGATTTTTCGATAAAAACAAAAGGTTATATTGGTCAATACTGGTCTATTTCATTAGAAATCAAGGATATTTTTAACGAAGAGCAAACTATTTTTTTCAATCAGCTGGATAAAAGCAAGCAAGTATTTTCATTACCTGATATAGCACTAAGTTATTATGCTTCTGAAGCTCTATTTAAAAGTCCGATTATACAACAATTAAAAGAAGAACTCATTTCTCATTCCGAAATAAAAGAACTCATTACCGCTATATGGCTAAACCAAGGAAATATCAGCTTAGCAGCTAAATATCTTTACATCCATCGCAATACTTTACAATATCGACTAGATCGTTTCTATGAAGAGTCTGGTCTTTCATTAAAAAACAGAGATGATTTGCTGCTTTGTTATTTATTAACAATCTAAAAAAAATAATCTACTGCTAATGAAAAAAGTTAGCGGTAGATTATTTTTTTTATAACAATAGTATTATTTTTTAAATTTATGTTTTAGCCCTTTTTTTTGGTGTTTAAACTCATGTTGTAAATCTGATTTTTTATCCATAAGTGTTTCTTTAAAGTCGTGTGTAGTATCTTTTAGGTGTTCTCCATAAGAGCTCATACTGCCTCTTAAATCAGACACTTTATCTACCACACCCAATAAATTAGCAACTTCCATATCAGATAAATCATCAATTACGCTCATAGCATTTTCGTTGCCTTTTAATTTATCTTTTACGAAATATCTAGCTCTTTTACGATTCATTTTAGACTCAATTTTTTCCATTGCCATATTTGAAGAAGAAACAACAATAGCCCCAACTGTAAAAAGTGTTCCGAATCCTATCAATAATGCTTTTGTCGAATTTTTCATATTTAGTCACTTTCCTTTCGTTATTTCTTTAAATTTATCATAGCAGAAAGAAATATAAAATACGAATAAAAACGTCTACCATCTTATACGATAGCAGACGTTTCTCTAACTTTACTTTAAAAAAACAACTTAACTATTTTCACTTGAAGTTACTGTTTTGTTGTTTCTTTTTATTGAATCTTTTACAGTAATACGAATCGTTCCTTTTGAAGCACCGATTGTTACTTGATCGCCGATTTTAACTCGACCACTTAGCAACTCTTCACTCAATCGATCTTCTACTTCCTTTTGAAGTGCACGACGAATCGGACGTGCTCCATATTCAGGATCATAACCTGCTTTTGCAATTACATCAATTGCTGCTTGAGTAATTTTTACTTCAATGTCCATTTCTTTTAGACGTTTAACAATAGTTTGAGCCATTAGTTTTACGATTTGAGTCAATTCTTCTTTTTCTAAAGAATGGAAAACAATAGAGTCATCAATACGATTTATAAATTCTGGTTTAAACGTTTTTTTCAATTCTTCCATTATTCGTTTTTCCATTGCTTTATGATCTTTTTTATTGTTTGCTGTACCAAATCCTACAGATTTTTCATCTCTTAGAGCTGTTGCACCTAAGTTAGAAGTCATAATCATGACTGTATTTTTGAAGTCCACTTTTCTTCCTTTGGCATCAGTTAAATGACCATCATCAAGAACTTGTAGTAAGATATTAAATACATCTGGATGTGCTTTTTCAACTTCATCAAAAAGAATAACAGAGTATGGTTTTTGACGGATTTTTTCAGTTAATTGGCCACCTTCATCATACCCAACATAACCAGGAGGCGAACCAATCAAACGACTGGTACTATATTTTTCCATGAACTCAGACATGTCTACTCGTACTAATGCTTCTTCACTACCAAACATGGCTGAAGCAAGTGCTTTAGCTAGTTCTGTTTTCCCTACACCTGTAGGACCTAAGAACATAAATGAACCAATAGGGCGGTTAGGATCTTTCAGCCCGCTTCTAGACCGTCTAATCGCTCTAGAAACTGATCCGACAGCTTGCTCTTGTCCAATAACTCTTTTATGCAGTATATTTTCCAAATTCATTAAACGATCCGATTCTTTTTGTTCCATTTGTTGCACAGGAATATTGGTCCATAAGGAGACTACTTCTGCAATATCTCTTTCCGTTACTTGTAATGAGCTCGAAGAAGCTTTTCCTTCTTGTTTTTGAAGTAAACTTTCAATCTTCTTACGTTGTTTCATTTCTTTTGTACGAATTTTTGCAGCTCTCTCAAAATCTTGTAATTGAATGGCTTCTTCTTTTTCTTGGATCAAAGCTTCTAGAATAGAAACTGCAGCTGCTACTGGAGAAGGTTTACTTGAAACATCTAGACGCACCTTAGAAGCAGATTCATCTATTAAATCAATTGCCTTATCAGGAAGCTGTCTTGCAGTAATGTAACGTGATGAGAACTTAACAGCAGCATGTACTGCTTCATCTGTAATTTCCACACCATGGTGTTCTTCATAACGAGAACGCAAGCCTAATAATATTTCTTCTGCTTCTTCTTCTGAAGGAGGATCAACATGGATAGGTGCAAAACGTCGTTCTAAAGCGGCATCTTTTTCAATATACTTTTGGTATTCATCTAAAGTGGTCGCACCAATCGTTTGTAATTCGCCACGGGCTAATGCAGGTTTTAAGATATTAGAAGCATCAATAGCACCTTCTGCTCCACCAGCACCAATTAACGTATGCAATTCATCTATAAATAAGATAACTTCTCCATCTTGATAGATCTCATCAATAATCTTTTTCATACGTTCTTCAAATTCACCACGATATTTTGTACCAGCTACTAGCGAACCCATATCCAACATCATTAATCGTTTATTTGCTAATGCAGCAGGAACCTCTCCGTCAACAATTTTTTGTGCTAAACCTTCAGCAATGGCAGTTTTACCTACACCAGGTTCTCCTACTAAAACAGGATTATTTTTTGTTCTACGGCTCAATACTTGAATAATACGTTGAATTTCTTTATAGCGCCCAACTACTGGATCTAACTTACCTTTTCTTGCTGTGTCAGTTAAATCACGAGCTAAAGAATCCAAAGTAGGTGTACCGGCAATTTGTTTTGTAGCTGGTTTTGCTTTTTTACCTTTGCCACTGTTTACATCACTTAATCCAATTTTCTTCAATACAATTTGACGGGCTTTATTTAAATTGATATCTAAGTTGCTTAATATCTTAGAAGATAAGATATCTTCCTCACGTAATAAGCCTAATAATAAGTGCTCAGTGCCAACTAAAGCTGAACCCATACGTCTTGCTTCATCTGTAGCAAAAGTAATCGCTTGTTTTGCTCTTGGAGAATACGGAAGAATAGCGTTTTTAGAAAGGTATTTCATTGTTCCATACCCAGTAAAATGTTCGATTTCTTCACGAATATCCATTTCAGTAACGGAAAATTGTCTTAGTGTTTTTCCAGCAATTCCATCTTGTTCCATTATAAGACCTAAAAGAATATGTTCAGTTCCTACAGAATGGTGACGAAATCCTTTTGCTTCTTCTTGTGCCATGATTAAAACCATTCTTGCTTTTTCAGAAAATAATTCATTCATCAATTTCGCCTCCGTTTTTTATATGTTACTCATATTTTAAATTAGTTAAAAAGGCAACTAATAACTTAGCTCTTAATTCATTTTCATTTGCTTCAGTAGAGTTCAAGAGTGATTTTTCCATTACGGATAACATAATATTGGCTTCACGCTTCGATAGCATTTCAGATTCAAACAACCTTTGTATAATAGAATAAGCATTCTTTTGAGAAATTTTACTTCCAATAATATCAATCATCATATCCAGCATTTCAACTTCATCTAATAATTTCACCTTTATAATACGTATATACCCACCACCGCCTCGTTTACTTTCAACTAAATATCCTTGTTGTACAGTAAAACGAGTATTTATAACATAATTTATTTGAGAAGGAACACAATTAAATCGATCTGCCATTTCGCTACGTCTAATCTCGACTTGTTCATCTTGGCCTAAAACCTTCTTTAAATAAGCTTCAATGATATCCGACATATTTTGATTGTGCATGAGTTACCTTGTTACTAAAACATTTTAATGTGTGATAAGACATCATATCCTTATCTACTTTACATTGCAATGGCGTTTTTTTAGTAACACTCCTTTTCTTTTCGTCCCAACACTAGACTTATTTACTTAGTTTATTTTTTTACTCAATAAAATAAACTAATAACGGAGGATGCTCCAGTAAGCAATCAAGAAGCATTCTTGACTAATCCTGACTTTAATTATACGAGAAATAAGAAGATTTGAAAAGCAACTCTACTCATTTTTTCTTTAAATACCATTTAAACTGTTGTTATTCTACATTAAATCGAAGTATCTACAAAATAATATAATAAAAAAAGATAACCCCACAAAAAAATGGAATTATCTTCTAAGTTGTTTATCGGGAAGACAGGATTCGAACCTGCGACCCCTTGGTCCCAAACCAAGTGCTCTACCAAGCTGAGCTACTTCCCGTAATGCTGAGTTTTATCTTTTTTTACAAAAGAAATGCACCCAAGAGGACTTGAACCTCTAACCCCTTGATTCGTAGTCAAGTACTCTATCCAATTGAGCTATGGGTGCAAATGGTGCCGAGGGCCGGAATCGAACCGGCACGGTGATCACTCACCGCAGGATTTTAAGTCCTGTGCGTCTACCTGTTCCGCCACCCCGGCATTAGAACAGCTTGTCATTCTTACGAATGAGCTCACTAGTTGAACTAGTAAGCGAAAGACGGGATTCGAACCCGCGACCCCCACCTTGGCAAGGTGATGTTCTACCACTGAACTACTTTCGCAACAAAATGCCGGCTAAAGGAGTTGAACCCTCGACCCTCTGATTACAAATCAGATGCTCTACCAACTGAGCTAAGCCGGCTAAAGTGGTACTTAACTAAACATTCAAAAAAAAAAAAAATGGTGCGGGTGAAGGGACTTGAACCCCCACGTCTCTCGACGCTAGATCCTAAATCTAGTGCGTCTGCCAATTCCGCCACACCCGCAAAAGTATGGCATAACTAAACATGTTGAATGATTAGTTATGAGTCATGCAGGATTCGAACCTGCGACCCTCTGATTAAAAGTCAGATGCTCTACCAACTGAGCTAATGACTCATGGTGGAGGTTGACGGGATCGAACCGCCGACCCTCTGCTTGTAAGGCAGATGCTCTCCCAGCTGAGCTAAACCTCCATCTGAGAAAAAAATAATTGAATCTGCGTGGCAGCGTCCTACTCTCACAAAGGGAAACCCTTCACTACCATCGGCGCTAAGAAGCTTAACTGCTGTGTTCGGCATGGGAACAGGTGTGACCTTCTTGCCATCGCCACCACACAAATTTCAATCTAGAGAACGTTGTTCTCTCAAAACTGGATAAGTTAAAAGTTTGTTCTTCGTTTAGAAACCGTCGTACACCGTTTATTCTTTGGTTAAGTCCTCGACCGATTAGTATTGGTCCGCTCCATCTATCGCTAGACTTCCACTTCCAACCTATCAACCTGATCATCTCTCAGGGGTCTTACTCACTTACGTGATGGGAAATCTCATCTTGAGGGGGGCTTCACGCTTAGATGCTTTCAGCGTTTATCCCGTCCACACATAGCTACCCAGCAATGCCCTTGGCAGAACAACTGGTACACCAGAGGTGTGTCCATCCCGGTCCTCTCGTACTAAGGACAGCTCCTCTCAAATTTCCTACGCCCGCGACGGATAGGGACCGAACTGTCTCACGACGTTCTGAACCCAGCTCGCGTACCGCTTTAATGGGCGAACAGCCCAACCCTTGGGACCGACTACAGCCCCAGGATGCGATGAGCCGACATCGAGGTGCCAAACCTCCCCGTCGATGTGGACTCTTGGGGGAGATAAGCCTGTTATCCCCAGGGTAGCTTTTATCCGTTGAGCGATGGCCCTTCCATGCGGAACCACCGGATCACTAAGCCCGACTTTCGTCCCTGCTCGACTTGTAGGTCTCGCAGTCAAGCTCCCTTATGCCTTTACACTCTGCGAATGATTTCCAACCATTCTGAGGGAACCTTTGGGCGCCTCCGTTACACTTTAGGAGGCGACCGCCCCAGTCAAACTGCCCGTCAGACACTGTCTCCCAGCCCGATAAGGGCTGTGGGTTAGAGTGGTCATACAGCAAGGGTAGTATCCCACCAACGCCTCCACCAAGACTGGCGTCCTGGCTTCAATGGCTCCTACCTATCCTGTACAAGCTGTACAAACACTCAATATCAAACTGCAGTAAAGCTCCATGGGGTCTTTCCGTCCTGTCGCGGGTAACCTGCATCTTCACAGGTACTATAATTTCACCGAGTCTCTCGTTGAGACAGTGCCCAGATCGTTACGCCTTTCGTGCGGGTCGGAACTTACCCGACAAGGAATTTCGCTACCTTAGGACCGTTATAGTTACGGCCGCCGTTTACTGGGGCTTCAATTCTGAGCTTCGCCCGAGAGCTAACCCATCCTCTTAACCTTCCAGCACCGGGCAGGCGTCAGCCCCTATACGTCATCTTACGATTTTGCAGAGACCTGTGTTTTTGATAAACAGTCGCCTGGGCCTATTCACTGCGGCTGACCAATTGGTCAGCACCCCTTCTCCCGAAGTTACGGGGTCATTTTGCCGAGTTCCTTAACGAGAGTTCTCTCGCACACCTTAGGATTCTCTCCTCGACTACCTGTGTCGGTTTGCGGTACGGGCAGTTTGTTTCTAACTAGAAGCTTTTCTTGACAGTGTGACATCGGGAACTTCGGTACTTAATTTCCCTCCCCATCACAACTTGTTCTTAAAGAAGCAAGCATTTGACTCACTTCAAAACTTGTTGCTTGGACGCGCATATCCAACAGCGCGTATTCCTTAGCCTACTGTGTCCCTCCATTGTTCAAACAAAACAAACTGGTACAGGAATCTCAACCTGTTGTCCATCGTCTACGCCATTCGGCCTCGACTTAGGTCCCGACTAACCCTGGGAGGACGAGCCTTCCCCAGGAAACCTTAGTCATTCGGTGGACGGGATTCTCACCCGTCTTTCGCTACTCATACCGGCATTCTCACTTCTAAGCGCTCCACTAGTCCTCACGATCTAGCTTCAACGCCCTTAGAACGCTCTCCTACCATAGAACCAATGGTTCTATCCACAGCTTCGGTGTTATGTTTAGCCCCGGTAAATTTTCGGCGCAGGGTCACTCGACTAGTGAGCTATTACGCACTCTTTAAATGATGGCTGCTTCTGAGCCAACATCCTAGTTGTCTAAGCAACTCCACATCCTTTTCCACTTAACATAAACTTTGGGACCTTAGCTGGTGGTCTGGGCTGTTTCCCTTTCGACTACGGATCTTATCACTCGCAGTCTGACTCCCGGATATAAATCAATGGCATTCGGAGTTTATCTGAATTCGGTAACCCGAGAAGGGCCCCTAGTCCAAACAGTTGCTCTACCTCCATGATTCTAATTCCGAGGCTAGCCCTAAAGCTATTTCGGAGAGAACCAGCTATCTCCAAGTTCGATTGGAATTTCTCCGCTACCCACACCTCATCCCCGCATTTTTCAACATACGTGGGTTCGGTCCTCCAGTGCGTATTACCGCACCTTCAACCTGGACATGGGTAGATCACTTGGTTTCGGGTCTACGACCACATACTCATTCGCCCTATTCAGACTCGCTTTCGCTACGGCTCCGTCTCATCAACTTAACCTCGCATGGGATCGTAACTCGCCGGTTCATTCTACAAAAGGCACGCTATCACCCATTAACGGGCTTTAACTATTTGTAGGCACACGGTTTCAGGGGCTATTTCACTCCTCTTCCGAGGTTCTTTTCACCTTTCCCTCACGGTACTGGTTCACTATCGGTCACTAGGGAGTATTTAGCCTTGGGAGATGGTCCTCCCGGATTCCGACGGAATTTCTCGTGTTCCGCCGTACTCAGGATACTGATCAGAGTGGATGTGGTTTCGGATACAGGGCTTTTACCTTCTTCGGCAGACCTTTCCAGGTCGCTTCTCCTACCAAATCCATTTATGACTCTATGTGTTCAGTCCTACAACCCCAGAAAGCAAGCTTTCTGGTTTGGGCTATTCCCGTTTCGCTCGCCGCTACTCAGGGAATCGATTTTTCTTTCTCTTCCTGCAGGTACTTAGATGTTTCAGTTCTCTGCGTCTACCTCTACTAACCTATGTATTCAGTTAGCAGTAACATCCTATCAAAGATGCTGGGTTCCCCCATTCGGAAATCTTTGGATCAAAGCTTACTTACAGCTCCCCAAAGCATATCGGCGTTAGTCCCGTCCTTCATCGGCTCCTAGTGCCAAGGCATTCACCGTGCGCCCTTATTAACTTAACCTATGGTTAATCGTTAATGTTCAATACTCATCTTACGATGAGAACCTTAAAAAACTCA